>JBGAIK010000007.1:0-46619 GCA_044225615.1 Acetobacteraceae bacterium
GGGCGTCGCTTGCGATCGCCGGGGCGTCGCTTGCGATCGCCGGGTCGTCGCGGTCGATGGTTGGCGCCAGGTCGAGCAGGCGGCGCAGGTCGCCGCGCAGCAGGTCGTCGTAGGGCAGGGTCAGGGACGGTCCGAAGCGGCCGATCCGCACCCCATCCGTCTCCAGCCAGGCCGCGTCCACCCCATCGAGCGAGGTGCCGCTCATCAGCCCTATCGTCCGCAGCATTTCCACCAGCCTGCCTTTGTGCTAGCCCGCCTGCCGCCCAATCCCGGAACCGCGCATCATGCCCACCGCCGATTTCCTCCACGAAGCCCGCGCGCGCGGCTTCGTCTTCCAGTGCACCGACGACGAGGGCCTCGAATCGGCCCTGAAGAGCGGCGTCGTCGCCGGGTATATCGGCTTCGACGCCACCGCGGACAGCCTGCATGTGGGCAGCATGGTCTCGCTGATGCTGCTGCGGCTCATGCAGCGCCATGGCCACAAGCCGATCCCGCTGATCGGCGGCGGCACCACCAAGATCGGCGACCCCTCTTTCCGCGAGGAGGCCCGCCAGCTGCTGACCGACGCGCAGATCGAAGCCAACAAGGCCGGCATCAGGCGCAACATCGAGAAGCTGATGCGCTTCGGCGACGGGCCGACCGACGCCGTGATGCCCGACAATGCGGAGTGGCTCGACAGGCTCGGCTACATCCAGCTCCTGCGCGAGGTGGGCGTGCATTTCTCGGTCAACCGCATGCTCGGCTTCGACAGCGTGAAGTCGCGGCTGGAGCGCGAGCAGGGGCTGACCTTCCTGGAATTCAACTACTCCATCCTGCAGAGCTACGATTTCCGCGAGCTGAACCGGCGCTATGGCGTCACCCTGCAGATGGGCGGCTCCGACCAGTGGGGCAACATCGTCTCCGGCATCGACCTGGTGCGCCGCACCGACGGCCGGCAGGTCTATGGCCTCACCACGCCGCTGATCGCCACCGCCTCGGGCGCCAAGATGGGCAAGTCGGCCAAGGGTGCGGTCTGGCTCGCGGAGGACAAGCTGCCGGTGTTCGACTACTGGCAATACTGGCGCAACACCGAGGACGCCGATGTGGGGCGCTTCCTGCGGCTGTTCACCGACCTGAAGCTGCCCGAGATCGCCCGGCTGGAGGCGCTCGGCGGAGCTGAGATCAACGAGGCGAAGAAGATCCTCGCCACCGAGGCCACCGCCCTGCTGCACGGCCGCGCCAAGGCCGAGGGTGCCGCCGAGGCCGCGCGCCGCACCTTCGAGGAAGGCGCCACCGCCGAGACGGTGCCGCTCGCCGCGATTCCGGCCGCCGAGCTGGCGGAGGGCGGCATTCCCGCCTTCCGCCTGTTCGCGCTGGCCGGCCTTGCCGCCAGCAACGGCGAGGCGCGGCGGCTGATCCGCGGCGGCGGGGCACGGATCGACGATGCGGCGGTGAGCGAGGAGGGCCAGCTCGTTCCGGCCGCCGCGCTCGAAGCCGGCGTGCGGCTGTCGGCGGGGCGCAAGCACCACCGGCTCGCCCGGCTGGGGTAGAATCGGCGAAACGTGTTGCCTGCGGCCCGACAAATGCCCGATTGATTGGGCTATGATCCCGCCGCCCGACCGCAGGAGACCCGCATGAACAGCCGCGCCACGCTTCGCCCTCTCGCGGCGCTGCTCGCGGCGCTCCTGCTCGGCGCCGTGCCGGCCGCCGCCCAGCTCAGCAGCAGCCTGTCCGAGCAGCCGCGCCGGCCGCAGCAGCCACGCTTCGCGCCGCCCGGCGACGATGACGATGGCGGCAGCGGGGGCGCCGCGCGTGGATCCGCCGGCGGCGCCCGTGCCGGCTCCCTCCGGCCCCGACCAGCGGCCGATGGCGACCTCCGCCCTGGTGGCGCAGGCCGAGGCGGCGACGGTGTTCATCGTCGCCGACGACGGCACCGGCAGCGGTTTCTTCGTCACCCCCGACACCATCGCCACCAACGCCCATGTGGTGAACGGCGCCCGCAACGGCACCGTGCTGGTGGTGAGCAAGAAGCTCGGGCGGGTGCTGCGCGGGCGGGTGATCTACCAGTCCAGCCTCAACGGCCGCGAATGGCCCGACGTCGCCTTCGTGCGCCTGGGCGAGGCGGCGGCGCCGGCGGTGGTGGCGCTGTCGCCCGAGATCGGCAAGCTCGACCAGGTGGTGGCCGCCGGCTATCCCGGCCTGCTGTCATCGTCCGACCGCGGTGTCCGCCGGCTGGCCGCCGGAGAAGCGGGCGCCGCGCCCGAGCTGGTGTTCGAGCGGGGCGCAGTGGCGACGCTGAACCACGAGGGCGCGAACCTGATCGTGCATTCCGCCTTCCTGGCCCAGGGCAACAGCGGCGGCCCGCTGTTCGACGTCTGCGGCCGGGCCATCGGCATCAACTCGGCCATCCTGCGCGACCAGCGCGTGGGCGGGCAGTACAACATCGCCCAGGACGTGCAGGAGCTTGTCCGCCAGGCACGGCGGCTCGGCATCCCGCTATCCTATGTGGGCGGCAAGTGCGTGGGATAGCCGGCCCACGCAGTTTCGCCCCGGCTGAGGCGGACGGGGCAGGCCTCACGCGGCGGCCGGACCCGCCATGTTGCGGGCGAACAGGGACAGCACCTGCGCTATGGCGTGCTCGGCGGCCGGCCGGTCGTGGCACCAGCGGGTCGGGAAGGTCCAGCCATGCGCGGCGGCAAAGTGCTCGGTGGTCGCCCGCGCGCCGCTCTCGGCAATGGTCCGCTCGATGACCGCCTGGTGCGCGTCGGGGCAGGTTTCGTCGTTGGCGGCGAAGCCGAAATAGAGCTCGGCGCCGGTCTGCGGGATGTAGCGGTGCGGCGAGTTCGGGCCGTCCCACACCATGCGGCCGCCGTGCAGGCAGGCGGCGGCGAGGATTGCGGGGTGGGTTGCGGCGGCGCCGAGGGCGTGGCGGGCGCCCATGCAATAGCCGACGGCGCCGAACCGCCGCACGCCGTGGGTTCGGGCGGCCCAGTCGAGCAGGCGGCTGGTGTCGGCGATGGTCATTTCCACGGTGGTGGCGGTGTTCGCGGCCGCCATGGCCGGGTCGAGCGGGTCGTCGGCCGCGCCCGGCACGGGGAAGCGTGGGCTGCCGAGGCGGTAGTAGAGGTCGGGCAGGAAGGTCGCGTAGCCGGCGGCGGCGTAGCGGGCCGCCATGCCGTCCAGTTCCGGCCGCAGGCCGAACGCGTCCATGCAGAAGATCACGCCGCCTTTCGGCGTGCCTTCGGGAAGGAAGACGCGGACTTCCTGCGCGCCGTCGGCGGCGTCGAGCAGGATCATGCGAGGGGCTGCCAGCCGCCGCCGCTGCGCGCGGAGGCGAAGGCTTGCTCGACGATCGCGGTGGCGGTGATGGCCCCGGCGAAGCTGCATCCGACCGGGCCACCGCTGCGCAAGGCGGCGAGGAAGTCGCGCGTGGCGGCGCCAGGGTCGGGGTCGGCGGCGAGCGTCTCGCGCGCGGTGCCGCGGCGGGTCTGGCAGGTCATGGTCCAGCCGGTGGGCAGGTTCAGGGGCCGGCGGAGCTCGATCAGGCCGTGCTCGCCGAAGATGCGGATCTCGTCCCACATGTGCCAGCCTTCCTCGATGCAGGCCATCTGGCATTCGAGGGTGCCGAACAGCAGGTCGATGAAGCCGCCGGCATCGGTGCGGGCGCCGCCGTCGTTGCGCAGCCGGCTGCGGACGGCTGTGGGGGCCCGGCCGAGCAGCCAGGGGACGATGTCGGCCATGTGGGTGGCCCGCCCGGTATAGGGGCCGCCGCCGCCGAGGGACGGGACGAGGAACCAGCCGGCGCGCTCGTAGCCGAGCTGGATGGTCTGCACGTAGCGGACCGGGCCGATGCCGCCGGTGCGGATGATCTCGCGGGCGCGCAGGCAGCCGGCATCGAAGCGGCGGTTGAAGGCGACGGCGTTGACCAGTCCGCGCGTCGTGGCGTCGCGGGCGAGCGCCCGCGCTTCGGCGGCATGCAGGACGAACGGCTTGTCGCAGAGCACGTGCCAGCCGCGCGCGAGGGCGAAGGCGACGTGACCGGCGTGCAGCGCGTGCGGCGTGGTGATGATGGCCACGACCGTGCCGGCCGGGCTGGGCAGCGCGGCGGCCTCGCCGACCAAAGCCGCGCCGGTTTCCGCAGCCAGGGCGTGAACGGCCGCGACCGGTGACGGATCGAAGATCGCCGCCAGGCGCACGCCGGGATCGGCGAGCAGCGTGGGCACGTGGTAGCGGCGCGAGAAGTTCCCGCAGCCCATCATGACGACGCTTGTCTCGGGATGGGGGATCATGCCGCCGGCGCCATGTTGTCGCCGGCCGCGCGCAGGGCGAAATCGGCGCAGCGCTCGCCGATCATGAAGCTGGGCGCGTTGGTGTTCGACGAGACCATGGTGGGCATGACCGAGGCGTCGGCCACGCGCAGGCCCTGCACGCCATGCACGCGCAGCTCGGTGTCCACCACCGCCATGTCGTCATGGCCCATGCGGCAGGTGCCGATCGGGTGGTAGCTGGTGGCACCGAGCCTGGCTATGTGGGCCAGCAGTGCCTCGTCCGACTGGGCCTCCGGCCCCGGACGCACCTCGCGGACGATCAGCGCGGCGAGCGCGGGCTGCGCGGCGATGCGGCGGGCGAGGCGCAAGGCCGCGATGCTGGTCGCCTTGTCGCGCGGGTCGGCCAGGTAGTTGGCGATGATCTGCGGCGGGGCTTCCGGGTCGGGCGATTGCAGATGGACCGAGCCTTTCGATTCAGGGCGCAGCGTGAAGGTGCCGATGCCGAAGCCGGGGAATTTGTCGAGCGCGAGCTTCTTGGGGTCGCGCGGGTCCTCGGCGGAGAGGTTGTGCATCTGGATCTTCACGTCCGGCCGGTCGAGCGCCGGGTCGGTCTTGGCCAGGGCATGGACCGTGGCGGTGCAGGCGGCCATGTGGCCTTCGCGGGTGAGCAGGTATTGCAGCCCCATCATCGCCTTGCGCAGCGGGTTGGCCATGATGTCGTTGAGCGTGATCGGCCGCGTGCATTCGAAGGAGATGCGGGTGTGCAGGTGGTCGCGGCAGTTCTCGCCCACGCCGGGCAGATGATGGACGGCGGCGATGCCGTGCGCGGCCAGGATGTCGCGGTTGCCGATGCCGGAGAGTTCCAGCAGATGCGGGCTCTGGATGGCGCCGGCGCTGACGATCACCTCGCGGCGGGCGGCGGCGAAATGCGTCTGGCCGCCGGCGCGGTATTCGACGCCGGTGGCGCGGCCGTCCTGCATGCGCACGCGATGGGCGCGGGCGCCGGTGCGGATGGCGAGGTTGGGACGGGCCTTGGCGGGATCGAGATAGGCTTCGCGGCCGCCATGGCGCATGCCGCGCTTCGTATTGGTCTGCAGGTAGCAGACGCCCTCGTACTGCGCGCCGTTGTAGTCGGGCGTGGCGGGGATGCCGGCCTGCACGCAGGCTTCGTGGAACGCGTCGCCGAGCGTGTTCCTGCCGGCCGCGCTGATATGGACCGGGCCGTTGCGGCCGCGCTGGGCCGGGTCGCCGCCCTGCCAGGATTCGACGCGTTTCAGGTAGGGGAGCACGTCCGCGCTTCCCCAGCCCTCGCAGCCGGCGGCGTCGCGCCAGGCATCGTACTCGGCCGGCTCGCCGCGGACCCAGAGCATGCCGTTGATGGTGGAGGAGCCGCCGAGCACGCGGCCGCGCGGCCAGAACATCCGGCGCCCGTTCATCGCCGGCTCGGCATCGGTCTGGAAGCGCCAGACGCCGCGGTCCGAGAGCAGCACGTAGCCGGCGCCGAGCGGGACGCGCAGCCAGATCCAGCGGTCGTCCGCGCCGGCCTCCAGCAGGAGCACCGAATGGCGGCCGCTTTCGCTGAGCCGGTTGGCGATCGCGCTGCCGGCCGAGCCCCCGCCGACGACGACGAAATCGTGTGTCGTGTCCATTGGCCTATTCCTTCACCCCGCCGGCAGCCAGGCCGCGCACGAGGTAGTTGCGGACCAGCATCGAGAATACGACCACCGGCAGCATCACCATGGTGCCGGCGGCGGCGATGCGGCCCCATTCCCAGCCGGTGTACTGGATGAAGTTGACGATCGCGACCGGCGCGGTGGAGGCGTTGGTGCGGGTCAGCACCAGGGCATAGAAGAAGTCGTTCCACGACAGGATGAAGCAGATCACCGCGGTGGCGGCGAGGCCGGGTGCCGACAGCGGCAGGGTGACGCGCCAGAACGCGCCCCACACGCCGCTGCCGTCGATCCAGGCCGCCTGCTCCAGCTCCTTCGGCACGCCGTCGAAATAGGGCTGCATCATCCAGATCACGAGGGCCAGGTTGAACGTCAGGTAGACGACGATCAGGCCCACCAACGTGTCGGACAGGCCGAGGAAGCGGTAGGCGAGGAAGAACGGGATGGTGAAGGCAATCGGCGGCGCCATGCGGGTGGCGAGAATCCACAGCGCGATGCCGCGCGATCCCCGCAGCCCCGCCCGCGACAGCGCGTAGGAGGCCGGTACCCCGATCAGCAGGGCGAGCGCGGTGGACGCGACGCTGGTGATCATGCTGTTGACGAAGCTGGCCGGGAACGCCCCGGTCCACAGGGCGCGATAGTGCTCCAGGGTCGGCACGAAGCGCAGCGCATAGCCCATGATGTCGGCGTTGGGCCGGAACGACATCTGCACCAGCCAGAAGAACGGGAACAGCACCAGCAACAGCAGCAGGATGGTGGCCGCGTCGCCGATCCGCATGCGGTTGCGCGCGAGCCAGGGGCGGCGGCGCGGCTCACTGGGTTTCGGCATTGACCCTCCCGGCCATGCGGTCGATCGCCCAGCTGAGCACGAAGATGCCCACCACCATCAGCGTCGCGATGGCACTGCCATAGCCCCAGAGCGAGAAGGTGAAGGCCTGGCGGTAGGCGTAGTAGTTGGTCACTTCGGTCACGTCGCCCGGTCCGCCGTCGGTCAGCACGAAGATCAGCGGGAAAGCCTTGATGCTGTCGATCAGGCGGAAGATGGCGGCGACCATCATGGTCTGCTGGATGTAGGGGAACACCACGTAGCGGAAGGTCTGCCACTCGCCGGCTCCGTCGATCTTCGCCGCCTCGATCGGGGCGGCCGGCACCATCTGCAGCGCGGCCAGCGCCATCAGCATGGTGAAGGGGAACCACTCCCAGGTCTCGGCCAGCACGATGGCCCACAGGGCGAAGTCCGGGCTGGTGATCAGCGAGGGGACCGGCAGGCCGATCGCCTCCATCAGGCGATGGAACGGGCTGATGTCCACCGCGTACATGACCCGCCAGAGGATGCCGACCACGATCGGCGGCAGCACCATCGGGATCAGGAAGCCGGAGCGCGCGAAGCGGCGGACCGGGGTGTCGCCGTTCAGCAGCAGCGCCACGCCGAGGCCGATGAGCAACTGCGTGATCACGGTCGCCACCGAAAGCTTCACCTGCACCACGACCGAGCGGGTGAAGCGCGGGTCATCCATCAGGTCGGTGTAGTTGGCCCAGGGCAGGCTGAAATCCCAGGCGGAATCGGGCAGCGTCAGGTTCAGCGGCGTCAGCGAGGTCAGCACCAGGTAGATCGCCGGCGCGATCGTGATCAGCGCGAGCACGCCGAGGGCGGGCCACAGGCCGAGGCGGAAGGCAAGGCGGCGCTCGGCGGCCCAGCCGCCCGGGGTCGTCATCGTGCGCAGGGGGCTGGGCTCCGAAGTGAGGAAGGGTCTTCTTTTTCTGAAGAAAAAGAAGCAAAAAGACTTCTATCCGTTGTCCTTCGCGGGGCAATTGGCTTGGCTCCGCGCCCAACGGATAGAAGTTTTTTGGTTCTTTTTTTCAAAAAAGAACATCCTTTCTTCTCAGAACCTGATGCCCGCCCGCCGCAGGTCGGCAACGGTGTTCGCCTGCGCCAGCGCCATCGATTCCTTCGCCCCCATCTGCCCCGAGATCACCCGGCTGATCGCCTGGTTGATCTGCGCGTTGGCCTGCGGATAGACGTGCACCGTGCGGTATTTCATGTAGCCGGTTTCCGACAGCGCGATGGAGTCGAGGAAGATCTTGCCGGTATCCACCCCGTTGATGACCATCTTCTGCTTGTAGCCGGGGGACTCCAGCATCGACTTGCGGGTGACGGAGCCGAGCCCGTTCTCGTCGATCATCCGCTTCAGCAGCTCCTTGGACATCGACCACTTGATGAATTCCCAGGACGCGTCCTTGTTCTTCGCGCCCACCGGGATGCCCCAGCCATGCGAGGCGACGCCGGGGAAGCGGCCCTTCGGCCCCTTCGGATACATCGCGAAGTTGGAGGTCGCGGTCACCTTGCTGCCCTCGGTCCCGAGCAGGGCCAGGAAGGCGTGGTTGTGGGTGGCGTAGTTTATGCGTCCGGCGCGCATCGCCTCGGTCACCTGGTCGTAGGTGTAGCCGGCGGCGGCCGGGGGGCCGTAGGAATTGATCATCCTGGCGAAGAACTCCGCCGCCGCCACCGCCTCCGGCGTGTCGAAGGTGGGGAACAGGTCGTCGGGCGGGTTGCGGAAGACGTTGCCGCCGAAGCTGTGCAGGATGGGCGGGAAGGTCCAGCCCCAGTGGTTCTCGATGCCGAGTGCGGCCACGCCGTCCTTCTTGTTGACGGCGGCCAGGGTCTTGTCGAGATCGTCGAAGGTGTCCGGCATGCCCATGCCGGCGGCCTTGATCAGGTCGAAGCGGCCGGAGCCGGACATCAGCACGTCGGAGATCCACGGGATGCCGTAGATCAGGCCCTTCTTGTCCTTCATCGACTGGGCCGAGCCCGGCAGGATGTCGGCGAAGTCCCAGTCGGCCGGCGTCTTGTTCGGGTCCTTGATGTAGTCGTCGAGCGGCGTGAGCCAGCCGGCGCCGATCCAGCGGCTGGTGAAGATGAAGGTCACGTTCAGCACGTCGAACCCGCTGCCCTTGGTGGACAGCTCGAGGTCGGCGCGCTGGTTGTAGACCGGGAAGCCGGGCGTGTCGTAGTTGACCTTGATGCCGGTCCGCTCGGTGAATTCGGGGATGTATTTCGGCAGCAGCGTGGGGTAGGTCGCGCTCCAGCACGAGACGTTCAGCGTCACCCCGTCGAACGGCTTCCTGCCGCCCTGCGCCGGCGCGCGGCCGGAGGCGAAGGTGAACGGCACCACCAGCGATCCGGCGCCTGCCTTCAGCAACTTCCGGCGCGTGAGCCGGCCCTGCGATGCATTCAACTCGGTTCTCCCCATTGGCCACGGTTGTCTTTGCCGCCGTTGCCGGCTGGCTGCCCGATTGCTGCCGGCATTTGGCGCGGGTTTGCCACCCCGCCACAAGCGACGGGCGGTCGCGCAAACCATGACAGCGAGTTGGGGTTGGCCGGTGCCGCTACCGCATCGGGATCAGTGTCTCGGTGCCGTTGCCTGGCTTGTCGGCGATGGTCCAGTAGCCGCGCAGCGAGCCGTCGTCCTGCAGGTCGTAGAGCACCAGCCCGACCGAGTTGCCCAGCTTGTAGGCGGCGGCGAAGGACCCCTTGGCGAGCATGCAGAACCCGTCGGAGCTGGTCCCGCCGGTTTGCCAGTGGATGCGGCAGGTGGTGTTGCTGGTGCGCCGGATCGTCGCCGTGCCGGTGTAGCGCGAGCCGTCGAAATTCGTGCCCTCCACGCGGTACTGGCCGCCCACGCTCTGCGCCGCGGCGGGCGTCGCAAGAGCCGCCGCCAGCAATGCCGCGCCGATCACGATCCGCATGGAAGTCCCCCTCATTTCGATATCACCGCGACCTCACTATCCCGGCCAGGCACGCCGGCAAAGTCATTTTTATGTTCGCACCGGCCCGCACGCGTCAGTTGTCCTTGTGCCGCGCCGCGACGCGGCGCAGCTCCGCCGTCAGCAGCTTCGCCGAGGGCGAGAGGTCGGCGTGCCGGCGGCTGATGATCCCGGCCTCCCGCCCGAAGCGCAGCGCGTCATGATCGACCGCCACGATCCCGTGCGCCTCCTGTGCCAGCAGGATTTGCGTGGTGGTCAGCCCCAGGCAGTCGGTCAGCCGCAGCGTGGCCAGGATCAGCGACAGCGATTCGGTCTCCACCGCCGCCACCGGCTCGCCCAGCCCGGCCGACTGGAAGGCCTGGGTCAGCCGCTGGCGCACCAGCTCCAGCCGCCCCGGCAGCACCCAGCGATGCGCGGCGTAGTCGGCCAGCCCGCGATCGGTCTTTTCCAGCAACGGATGCCCGTCGCGCGCGATCACCCGGATCACGTCGCTGGTCAGCCGCTGGAAGCGCAGGTCGGGGTCGATCCGGTTGTCGGGCAGCGCGCCGATCACCAGGTCGAGCTCGCCGAGCCGCAGCCGCCCGATCAGCTTGTCGGGAAAGCCGGTCTCGACCGTGAAGCGCACGTTCGGCTGCTGGGCCATGATGGCGGAGATGGATTCCGGCAGATGCCGGCTGAGCCAGGATGGCCCGGCGCCGATCCGTGCGTGGCCGATCATGCCGCTGGCGATGCCGGTCACCTCCGCCTGCGCCTCGGCGAGCTGCGCCTCGATCAGCTTGCCGTGGCGCAGCAGGGCGCGCCCGGTCTCGGTCAGCTCGATGCCGCGGCCGCGACGATGGTAGAGCTTCGTGCCGAGCTCCTGCTGCAGGCGATGCAGCGCCTTGGAGAGGCCGGGCTGGGTGATGCCCACCGCCTCCGCCGCCTGGCTCAGGTTGAGCCGCTCGGCCGCGGCCAGGAAGAGCTGAAGCTGCCGGTGGTCCATCGACTATGCCCTGGCAGTCATGAATACCGCTACTGTCCGTCAATTGCCGGCCCCGCTCAAGGCGGCCACGGTCGTGCCAACAACCGTGACAAGGGGAGGAACCGCAATGCGGATCACACGACGCACGGCAATCGCGGCCATGGCCGCCACCACCCTGGCCGGCAGGCGCGTCGCCGCCCAGGCGAAGGGACCATCGGAGCCCGCCCAGATCGACGTGGAGAAGGCGAAGGCCGAAGGCAAGGTGGTGCTCTACACCAGCCTCGACACCAAGATCGTCGACGACATCAACGCGGCCTTCAAGGCGAAATACGGCATCGCGGTCGAGTATTTCCGCAGCGGCTCGTCCGAGGTGACGGGCAAGGTGCTGGCCGAGGCCGATGCCGGGCGGCCGCAGGCGGACATGGTCGATGCCTCCGACCTCGCCGCGCTGCTGCTGATGAAGGAGCGCAAGCTGCTCAAGCCGTTCAAGTCGGCCGCCATCGCCGGCGTGGACAAGGCGATGCGCGACCCTGACGCGACGTGGATCACCGACCGTCTGACCCAGGCGGTGATCCAGTACAACACCAAGGAGCTTGGCAGCGCGCCGCCGCAGCACTGGGCCGACCTCGCGAAGCTTGATGGGCGGCTGGTCTTTTTCTCCGCCCCGACCGGCGACGGCGCGCCGCGCATCGTGACGCTGGGGCAGCATCTCGGCTGGGACCTGGTGAAGAAGCTCGCCGCGACGAAGCCGATGCGGGTGCAGACGCCGCAGGTGATCACGCAAGTGCTGGAGCGCGGCGAGCGCGCAGCGGGCTTCCTGCAGAACGACAACATCGCCTGGCGCTCGAAGCTGCAGAAGCTGCCGACCGACTACGTCTTCCCCAGCGAGGGCGTGCCCACCGAGCTCGGCGCCTGCGGCCTGCTCGCCTCCTCGACGCGCCCCCATGCCGCCGCGCTCTACTTCGAATGGTGGATGGGGCCGGAAGGGCAGGCGATCCTGGTCAAGGGCGGCAAGTACTCGAGCCGCACCGACGTGGCCCCGCCCGAGGGCAGCACGCCGCTCGACAAGCTGAAGCTGCTGCAGCTCGACTACGCGGACTACAAGAAGAACCGCGAGAAGAACCTCGACATGATGGCGGGCATCTTCGGCGGCGAATGGGGCAACTGATACCGAGCGCCCGGATGTCGGCCAGCCTCGCCGCCCCGCGTCGCCTCGACCTCCAGCCGATCGTGCTCGGGGTCGCGGTGGCGCTGCTGCTGGCCATCGTCGCCTATCCGCTGCTGTGGCTGCTGCTGGGTGCGCTGGGCATGCCGCGCACGCTGGGGCTGCAGGACATCGAGCGCGTGTTCACCCGCGCGGCGAACTACACGGCGCTGACCAATACGCTGCAGCTCGGGCTCGGCGCAGGGCTGATGAGCGTGGTGCTGGGCGTGCCGCTGGCCTGGGCGGTGGCGCGCAGCGACATGAAGCTGAAGCGGCTGGTGCACGCGCTGGTGGCGCTGTCCTACATCACGCCGCCATATCTGACGGCGCTTGCCTACACGATCCTGGCCGGGCCGGATGCCGGGCACTTCAACCGGCTGCTGCGGGCGCTGTTCGGCTTCGAGCGGGGGCCGGTCAACATCTTCAGCATGGGCGGGGTGATTTGCGTCATCTCCGTGCATGTCTTCGCCTACACCTATTTCCTGACCCAGGGCGCGCTGCGCTCGATCGACGCCTCGCTCGAGGAATCGGCCCAGATCCTCGGCGCGCGGCGCTGGCAGACCACGCTGCGGATCAACCTGCCGCTGGTGGCGCCCGCCATCACCGGCGGCGCACTGCTGGCCGCGATCGATTCGGTCGCGCTGTTCGGTCCGCAGGCGCTGATCGGCCTGCCGGCGCAGATCGTTTTCCTGCCCACCCGCATCTACGGCACCATCGGCAGCTACCCGCCACGCTGGGGCGAGGCGGCGGCGCTGTCCCTGATGCTGGTGGCCCTGACGGTCGCGGGGCTTGCGGTGCAGCGCTGGTTCCTGGAGCGGCGGTCCTACGTCACGGTCGGCGGCAAGGGCACGCGCACGCAGCCGGTGCGGCTCGGAGGGTGGCGCTGGGTGCTGCTCGCATACTGCCTCGCCGTGGTGTTCCTCAGCGCGGTCGCGCCGGTGGGCGTTCTCGCCATCACCGCATTCTCCAAGTCCTGGGTCGCGCCGCCCACGCTGTCAAACCTGACGCTGGCGCATTTCCAGACCGCGCTGTTCATGGACCAGGTGGCCGTGCGCGGCATCCTGAACAGCCTGATGCTGGCCACCGGCGCCGCCCTGCTCGCGGTTTCCATCGGTGCGGCCATCGCCTATCTCGACCTGCGCTCCAGCCTGCGCTTCCGCCGCGTGCTCGACTATCTGGCCATCCTGCCGCTGGGCCTGCCGGGCACCGTGATGGCGGTGGCGGTGCTGCTTGCCTTCATCCGCGTGCCGCTGCCGATCTACGGCACGATCTGGATTCTGCTGATCGCCTATGTCGCCCGCTTCATCCCCTTCGCCGCCCGCAGCGCCAACGCCACCTTCCGCCAGATCGACGCCTCGCTGGAGGAAGCGGGCCGCATCGTCGGCGCCAGCTGGTGGCAGGCGATCCGCCGCATCCTGGTCCCCCTCGCCCGCCCCGGCCTGCTGGTCGCCTTCCTGCTCGTCTTCATCCCGGCCTTCGGCGAGCTGTCGGCCACCATCCTGCTCTACACCGGCGGCACGGAGACGATCTCGGTCGCCATCTACCGGCTGAACGACCTGGGCCAGCTGGAGGTCGTCTCGGCGCTGGCGGTCTTCACCATCGCCGTGGTGCTGGCCCTGAGCGCCCTGGTCACCCTGCTGTCGGGCGACCCCACGCGAAGCGCCGGCTGATGGCCTTCATCGACATCGCGGGCGTGGAAAAGCGGTTCGGCGCCTTCCAGGCGCTCGGCGGCATCAGCCTGGCCATCGACAGTCAGGAGTTCGTCACCTTTCTCGGCCCGTCGGGCTGCGGCAAGACGACGATGCTGCGCACGCTGGCGGGGTTCCTCACGCCCGATGCCGGAACCATCGCGGTCGCCGGGCGCCAGCTCTCCTCCCCCGGCCGCGTCGTGGCGCCGGAGGACCGGCACATGGGCATGGTGTTCCAGAACTATGCCATCTGGCCGCACATGACGGTGTTCGAGAACGTCGCCTTCGGCCTGCGTATCGCGAAGCGCCCCGGCGCCGACATCGCCGCCCGCGTCGGGCGCGTTCTCGCGGCGGTCGGCCTGGAAGGCCTGGAAGCGCGCCATCCCGGCCAGCTCTCCGGCGGACAGCAGCAGCGCGTGGCGCTCGCCCGCTCGCTGGTCGTCGAGCCGTCGATCCTGCTGCTCGACGAGCCGCTGTCCAACCTCGACGCCAAGCTGCGCGAGCGCATGCGCAGCGAGCTGAAGGACCTGCAGCGCCGCACCGGCATCACCTTCATCTACGTCACCCACGACCAGGCCGAGGCCATGGCCCTGTCCGACCGCATCGTGGTTTTCAACAAGGGTCGCGTGCAGCAGGTCGGCACCCCGCGCGAGGTCTACGAACGCCCGGCCAACCTCTTCGTCGCCGACTTCATGGGCCTCGTGAACAAGCTGCCCGGCACCGTGACCGCCGCCGGCGGCGGCACCCTGCGTGTGCGTATCGGCACGCAGGAAATCACCGCCCAGGGCGAGGCCGCAGGCACCGTCACGGTCGCCATCCGGCCCGAGGCCATCCGCTTCGGCGCCGCCCCCGACGCCAACACGCTGACGGGCACCGTCACCGACGCCGTCTTCCTCGGCAACCTGACCGACTACCAGGTGGATATCGGCGGCGCCGTTCTGCGCGTGCAGGGCAGCCGCTGGGACGCCCACCCCGTCGGCAGCGCCGTGCAGCTCGCCGTTCCCGCCACCGAATGCTTCGCGCTCGCAGCCGACGAACAGGAACCCGCCGCATGACCCGACCGGCCCGCAACATGCTCTTCATCATGTCCGACGAGCACAACAAGCGCATCCTGGGCGCCGCCGGCCATCCGATGATCCGCACGCCCAATCTCGACCGGCTCGCCGCCGGCGGGGTGCGCTTCGCCGACGCCTACTGCAACTCGCCGATCTGCGTTCCCTCGCGGGCCAGCTTCCAGACCGGCCGCTACGTCAACCAGATCCGCTTCTGGGACAACGCCATCGCCTATGACGGCTCGATTCCCTCCTGGGCGCATCGCCTCAAGGCCGCCGGCCATCGCGTCGATTCGATCGGCAAGCTGCACTACCGCAGTGCCGGGGACGATAACGGCTTCACCCGGGAGCACATGCCGCTGCACGTGGTCGAGGGCATCGGCGATCCCATCGGCATGCTCCGCGACCCGCCGCCGCCGCGCAAGGCGGCGCTGCGCATGGCCGCCGATGCCGGGCCGGGCGATTCGACCTACCAGGGCTATGACGATCGCATCACCGCGGCTGCCGAGGAATGGATCGCCGCACGCGCCGCGACGCCTGACGACAAGCCGTGGTGCCTGTTCGTCTCGCTGGTCTGCCCGCATTTCCCGCTGATCTCGCGCCCGGAATGGTACAACCTGTACCCCGAGGACGCGGTGCCGCTGCCGACGATGTATGCCCAGCAGGAACGCCCCCGCCACCCGTTCCTGGAAGCGATGCGCGCCTGCCAGATCTATGACCAGGGATTCGACGAGGAGCGCAAGATCCGCCGCGCGGTCGCCGCCTATTTCGGCATGGTCAGCTTCGTCGATGACAATGTCGGCAAGCTCATGCGCGCGCTCGAACGCACCGGCCTCGCGGCCGACACCCGCATCGTCTACACCAGCGACCATGGCGACAACCTCGGCAACCGCGGCCTCTGGGGCAAGTCCAACATGTATGAGGAATCGGCCGGCGTGCCGATGATCATGGCCGGCCCCGAGGTGCCGGCCGGCGTGGTCTGCGACGCGCCGGTCTCGCTGGTGGATGCCTTCCCCACCATCGTCGATTGCGTGGGCCTTGCCCCCGATCCGGCCGACGCCGACCTGCCGGGCGTGCCGCTGCTCGACGTCGTGGCGGGCAAGGCGGCCCCCCGCACGGTGATGAGCGAATACCACGCCGCCGGCTCGATCACCGGCGCCTTCATGATCCGCCACGGCAGCTTCAAGTATGTCCACTATGTCGGCATGCCGCCGCAGCTCTTCGACCTCGCCGCCGACCCGAACGAGATCCGCGACCTCGGCCAGGACCCCGGCTATCGCGGGCTCGTCGCCGATTGCGTGGCCGCACTGCGCAAGGTCGTGGACCCCGACGCCGCCGACGCGCAGGCGCGTGCCGACCAGGCGGCCAAGATCGCGTCGCTGGGCGGGAAGGAGGCGATCATCGCCAAGGGCAGCTTCGGCTACTCGCCGGTGCCCGGCACCAAGCCGGTCTACAACTAGGCATGTCCTGCTGCGCTGGCATCTCCGGCCATGGCGGTGCGCGCCCCGGCTCCCAAGGCGGGGGCCAGCCGCGCACCATCCCGCCTCGTCTGTGTCCCCGGCGGCCGGATCCGCATCGGCACCGACCGCCCCGTCCTGCCGCAGGATGGCGAGGCCGCGCGCGACGCCACGGTGAAGCCCTTCGCCATCGATCCGCACGCCGTCACCGTCGCCTGGTTCGCCGAGTTCGCCGCCGCCACCGGCTACCGCACCGAATCCGAAACCTTCGGCTGGTCGCTGGTGTTCGCCCCCGGCGGCCCGCCGGCCGGCCCGCTCTCCGGACCGAGCTGGTGGCGCCGCGTCGACGGCGCCGACTGGCGCCACCCGCACGGCCCGGGCGCGGAGGCGCCGCCCGATCACCCCGCCACCCAGATATCCTGGAACGACGCGCAGGCCTTCGCCGCCTGGGCCGGCGGGCGCCTGCCCACCGAGGCCGAATGGGAGCACGCCGCCGCCGGCGGCCTCGCCAATCCCCGCTACCCCTGGGGCGACGCCGAGCCCGACGACGATACCTTCCTGCCCTGCAACATCTGGCAGGGCACCTTCCCGACCACCAACACCGAAGCCGACGGCCACGCCGGAACCGCCCCGGTGCACAGCTACCCGCCCAACGGCTACGGCCTGCACAACATGGCGGGCAACACCTGGGAATGGTGCGCCGAGCTGTTCCGCATCCGCTCCATCAGTCCCGCCGCGAAGCGCCGCAACGCCGAAGCCCAGCAGCGCAACATGCGCCTGCTGAAGGGCGGCTCGCATCTCTGCCACCGCTCCTACTGCCACCGCTACCGCATCGCCGCCCGCACCGGCGTCGATGCCGACAGCGCCACCTCGCATGTCGGCTTCCGCCTCGTCTTCGATCCCGCCTGACGCAAAGGACCCTCCGCCCATGCCCCCGACCAACCTCGTCGTCATCATGTCCGACGAGCACCACCCCCGCGCCATGGGCGTCGCCGGCCATCCCTTCGTGCAGACCCCCAATCTCGACCGGCTCGCCGCGTCAGGTACCCGCTTCGACGCCGCCTATTGCAACTCGCCGATCTGCGTGCCCTGCCGCGCTTCCTTCGCCACCGGCCGCTACGTTCACCAGCTCGGCACCTGGGACAACGCCATGGCCTATGACGGCAGCGTCCGCGGCTGGGGCCACGCGCTGCAGGAGAACGGGCACCGCGTCGATTCGATCGGCAAGCTGCATTACCGCAACGAGACCGACCCCACCGGCTTCGACCGGCAATACCACCCGATGCACATCTACGGCGGCTACGGCATGGTCTGGGGCGCGCTGCGCAACGGCGAGGTCAATTTTTCCGAGCGCGCCGCGAAGATGATGGACCCGATCGGCCCCGGCTATTCCAAATACAACACCTACGACGACCGCATCGCCGCCGAGGCCGAACGCTGGCTGGCCGATGCCGCGGCGAACCCGGGCGACAAGCCGTGGGTCCTCTATATCGGCTTCGTCGCCCCGCATTTCCCGATGACCGTGCCGCGGGACATCCTCGACCTGTATCCGGTTGAAACGATGCCGTACCCGCGCCTGCATCCGAAGAACGGCCACCCCCGCCACCCCTGGCTGCAGCGCGGCCACGAGCTCCATCCGGTGGACGACGCCTTCGACGATGCACGCCGCCTGCTCACCACCGCCTGCTATTACGGCCTGTGCACCTGGATCGACCGCCAGGTGGGCCGCGTCATGGAGTCGCTGGAGAAGACCGGGCTCGCCGCCAATACCCGCCTCATCTACACCAGCGACCATGGCGACAATATCGGCTCGCGCGGCATGTGGGGCAAAAGCACCCACTACGACGACGCTGCCGGCGTGCCCATGATCATGGCCGGCCCGGGCATCGCGGCCGGCAGGACGGTCCACACCGCGGTCAGCTTGGTCGACCTTGCCCCGACCATCACCGATGCGGTCGGGCTGCCGCCGCATGATGCGGACCTGCCGGGCGAGTCGCTGTTCGCGATTGCCGCCCGGCCAGACGATGCCGACCGCGCGGTGTTTTCGGAATACCACGCCTTCGCCTCGCCCTCGGCGGGCTTCATGCTGCGCGATGGCCGGTACAAGCTGAACCACTATGTCGGCTACGCGCCCGAGCTTTTCGACATGGCCGAAGACCCCGGCGAGGAACGCAACCTCGCCGCCGACCCGGCTCACGCCGAAATCATCGCCCGCATGAACGTCCGGCTGCGCACAATCTGCGATCCCGAAGCAACCGACGCCCGCGCCAAGGCCGACCAGGCGGCGCTGATCGCCCGGTGGGGCGGGCCGGAAAAGGCCGCCAATGTCGGCGCGCCGGGGGCGACACCGGCGCCGGTCTGAAGCGGGAGCGGGCCGCCGCTATTCCGGCACCGGCGCCCGCTCGTCGAGCAGCCCCTCGTGCCGCAGTTCCTGCCACAGCACGGCTGGAATCGCGGTGCGGAACAGCTTCAGGTTCGTCTCCACCTCGCCCCGGTTCATCGCCCCAGGAATGGTGGCGCTCACGCAGGGGTGGGCGAGCGGGAACTGGAGCGCCGCCGCCGCGATCGGCACGCCGTGGCGGCTGCACACCGCCTCGATGCGGCGCACGCGCTCCAGCACCGGCGCCGGCGGATCGCCATAGTCGTATTTTGCGCCCGGCACCGCCCCGGTGGCCAGGATGCCGGAGTTGAACGGCCCGCCGATCACCACGCCGACACCGCGTTCGGCGCAGAGCGGCAGGAAGTCGTCGAGCGCACCCTGCTCCAGCAGCGTGTAGCGTCCGGCGAGCAGCACGCAGTCGAGGTCGATCGCACGCACGAACCGCGCCGACATGTCGGATTCGTTCAACCCCACCCCGATTGCGCCGATCACGCCGGCGCGGCGCAGCTCGTCCAGCGCGCGGAACCCGCCGTCGCAGACCTCGGCGAAGCGCGCCTCAAGCACGTCATGGTCGCGCGTGGTCCAGGAAATCGACGTGGATGAACAACACGTCCACCCGGTTCATGCCCAGGCGCAGCAGGGACTGCCCCAGCGAGCGCATCACGCCGTCATACGAATAGTCGAAGGTCGGAGCGAAGTTCAGCCCGCCGGTGCGCCAGGTGGACAGGTCCATCCCCGGCCGCACCGGCGACAGCCAGCGGCCGATCTTTGTGGAAACAACAAGGTCGTCGCGCGGCAGGTCCCGCAGCACGGCGCCCAGCCGCATCTCGCTGCGGCCGTAGCCATAGTACGGCGAGGTATCGAAGAAGCGCAGCCCGGCCTGATAGGCGGCGGCGATCGTGTCCTGCGCATCGCGCTCGGGAATGGTCGCGCGGAACCCGCCCAGCGGCGCGGTGCCGAAGCCGAACTGGGTGACGGTGAGGGCGGACTTGCCCAGCTTGCGGCGGTCGGTCGGTTCCATGCGTCTCGCTCCCGTTATCCGCACAGGCTAACATGCCCGCCGCAAATGTCCCGTGCCCGGCGCCTGCTCGACCTGCTGCAAGCCCTGCGCCGGCACCGAAGGCCGGTGCGGGGGCAAATTCTGGCCGACACGCTCGGCATCAGCCTGCGCACGCTGTATCGCGACATCGCCACCCTGCAGTCCCAGGGCGCAATGATCGAGGGCGAGGCCGGCATCGGCTACGTGCTGCGCCCCGGCTACACCCTGCCGCCGCTGATGTTCACCGAGGAGGAGGTGGAGGCGCTGGTGCTCGGCAGCCGGTGGGTGGCCGAGAATGCCGATGCCGCGCTCGCCGCCGCCGCCCGCGACGTGCTGGCCAAGATCGCCGCCGTCATGCCGCCCGACCGCCGCGACGACGTGGCCGACACCAGCCTGCTGGTTGGCCCCGGCCACCGCATCCGCAGCGCGGACGAGGCCGAGGCCGGGCTGCGCACGGCCATCCGCACCGAACGCCGGGTGTCGATCCACTATGCCGACCGCGAGGGGGAGCCATCGCAGCGAGTCATCTGGCCCATCGCCATCGGCTATTTCTCCAAGGCGCAGGTGGTCGTAGCCTGGTGCGAGCTGCGCCAGGATTTTCGCCATTTCCGCACCGACCGCATCATCGCGCTGGCCAAAGGCGACTCCCGCTATCCCCGCCGCCGCGCGGCGCTGCTGCGCGAATGGCAGGACCAGCAAGGGATCGGCTGCTGACGGAAACTGTCACGCCGCCCGCCCAGATTGCCCCGGCAACGCCAGGAGGCACCCATGACCGACCCGAACTTCATCCTGCTCTACGTCGCCAGCCCCGCCGCCAGCGCCGAATTCTACGCCGGGCTGCTCGGCCACGCGCCCGTCGAATCCTCGCCCACCTTCGCCATGTTCCGCCTCGGCTCCGGCATGATGCTGGGCCTGTGGCAGCGCGAGGGCGTGGAGCCCACCGCCACCCCGCCCGGCGGCAACGAGCTCGCCTTCACCGTGGCCGATGTCGATGCCCTTCATGCCGACTGGGCGGCGCGCGGCCTGCCCATCCTGCAGCCGCCGACCGACATGGATTTCGGCCGCACCTTCACCGCCGCCGACCCGGACGGGCACCGGCTGCGGGTGCTCAGGCCAGGCTGAGGCCAGGCAAGCAAGGCTCCGCCGGCCAAGGGCCATTGGCCCTTGGAACCCATTCGTGCTTGCGGCTGGGGTGCCGGCCTTCGGTGATTGGCACAACCTTTGTGCTGCCTTCCTTTTCTTGCGCCGCAGGCAACAAGCCTGCCCTCGCACGCGGTATTGTGCGGGAGGAAGGATTGAATGCCTGCGGCGCAAGGAAGCAAGGGGGTACTCATGCGGCCTTGCGGTGTTTCGGCCAATCACCGATGGCCGGTGATGCAGCCGCGAGCGATGATGGGTTCCAGGGCCTCGGCCGGCGGAGCCTTGCTTCGCGTTTGACTCCCCTTCCCGCCCCGCCCTGCCGGCAGACTGGCATGGGCAGAGCGGAGAGCGGGGCGATGGCGCTGGTGATGGGCTGGGACGCATGGGTGCGGCATGACGCAGTCGGGCTCGCCAACCTGGTCCGCAAGGGCGATGTGACGCCCGCCGAACTCGCCGCCCAGGTGGCCGCCGGCGTTGCCGCCGTGAACCCGGCCATCAGCGCCGTCATCGAGCTGTTCGACGACGTGGTGGCCGATCCGTTGAAGGACGGGATGAACCTGGCCGGGCTGTTCGCCGGTATGCCCTATCTGATGAAGGATCTCGGCCCCACGCTGAAGGGGCGGCGGCAGGAATTCGGCTCGCTGCTGATGCAGGGCAACGTCGCTGCCGCCGACAGCTTCCTGACCGGGAAGATCCGCGACGCCGGCTTCAACATGGGCCGCACCACCACGCCCGAATTCGGCACCTGCGGCTCGGCCGAGAATCCGCAGGTCTACGTCACCCGCAATCCGTGGGACCAGGCGCGCACCGCCGGCGGCTCCTCGGCCGGCACCGGGGCGATCGTGGCCAGCGGGGCGATCCCGATCTCGCATGCCAGCGACGGCGGCGGCTCGATCCGCGTGCCCGCCGGCGTCAACGGCAATATCGGGCTGAAGCCGTCGCGCGGCGTTTTCTCGGTGGCGCCCGACGGCTCCGACCTGACCGGCATTCTCAGCACCCAGGGCTGCCACAGCCGCACCGTGCGCGACACCGCGGCGTTCTTCGACACCTGCCGCGGTCCCGCGCCCGGCGAATTCATGCCGTTCTGGACGCCGGAAGGGACATATCTCGACCTGATCGCCAGGGACCCGCCGCCGCTGCGCATCGCCCTGTCGCATGAGTGGGGCGACTACAAGGCCACGCCCTGGATCGCCGACCAGCTCGCCCAGGCGGGCAGGTTCCTCGAAGGGCTCGGCCATATCGTGGAATGGCGCACGCCGGCCATCGACTTCCGCGCGGCCTACGCCGCCCAAACCGCCGCCTACATCATGAACGTGGGCCCCAACGTCGCACGCCTGTCCGGCCTGCGCGGGCACAACGCCCCGCCGGCGAGCCTGGTGGAGCCGATGAACATCCGCATCTGGGAGGCGGGGCGGGACCTGCTGCACACCGCGCGGACCGACATGGCCGCGGCCTTCAACCGCGTCTCGCGCGGGTTCGGCGCCTTCTTCGAGGAATGGGACGTGCTATTGACGCCGATCTCCACCGCCACGACGCACCTGATCGGCGAGAAGCAGCTGGTGACGCTGAACGACACCGACACGGCGGAGGCCTGGTTCGTCAAGCTGTGGGGCATGTACGCCTACACGCCGCTCGGCAATCTCTGCGGCATCCCGGCCATCTCGCTGCCGATGGCGCAGCACGAGAACGGGCTGCCGCTGGGCATCCACGGCCTCGCCGCCCAGGCGAAGGACGGGTTGCTGCTGCAGCTGGCCGCCCAGGTCGAGCGCGCGCTGGACGGGAAATGGAACGGCGGGCGGCTGCCCGGCGTGCACGTGACGAAAGCCTGATCGCCATGAAGTTCGGCTGGCTCACCCTCTCGCTGTCGCCCTCGCCGGCCGAGGACGCCGTGCGCATCGACCAGCAGCTCGCCCAGGCCGAGGCGGCCGAGGCGCTCGGCTTCCACAGCCTGTGGCTGACCGAGCATTATTTCACCGGCGAAAGCGTCTACAACGACGCGCTGACCTTCGCCACCGCGGTGGCGATGCGCACCAGCCGCATCCGCATCGGCTTCGCGGTGGTGCAGATGCCGTTCCACCATCCGGTGCGGCTGGCCACCCAGCTCGCCCTGCTCGACAATCTGAGCAGGGGACGGATCGATGTCGGCGTCGGCAAGGGCACCGTCTACAACGAGTACGAGTTCGTCGGCCACGGCCTGCGCAGCGACGACAGCCGGGCGCGGATGGGCGAGGCGCTGGAGATTTTCGAGCGCATCTGGACCGAGACGCCGCTGACCTACGAAGGCCAGTACTACAAGGTCCATGTGCCGGAGCTGCGGCCGGCGCCGGTGCAGCGCCCCGGCCCGCCGCTGTGGCGCAGCGTGATTTCGCCCGCCTCCTTCACCGAATGCGGCCGCAAGGGCATCCCGATCCTGACGGCCCGGCTCGGCGTGGCCCGCATCCGCGAACGCTGGGCGCTCTACGCCCGGGCGCTGGAAGAAGGCGGCCACGATGACGCGAGGCGCGCCCACCTGCTCGGCCAGGCGGCGCTGTGGCGCAACGTCTATGTCGGCACATCCGATGCGCAGGCGGAGGACGCGGTCTCGGCCCTGCTGCTGCGCACCCGCGCCCACATGCTGCACATCCGCCACGCGCTCAATCCGCCCGACTTCGTGGTCGACCCGATGATGCTGAACCCCTGGACCGACCCGGGGGTGGGCGAGGCCGAGGCGCTGGCCTACGTGCTCGACACCGGAACCGTCTTCGGGGGGCCGGCGCGGGTGCGCGAGCAGGTCGCGGAACTTCGGGACGCCGGCGTGCGTCATCTGCTGTGCCAGACCGGCTTCGGCGACATGGCGCATGACGAGGCCATGGCCTCGATGCGCCGCTTCGGCGAGCAGGTCATGCCCACCTTCACCGACCGGACACTTCACGCCGCCACCGCGTGATCGCTTGCGGCCAGAGGCCGGAAAGCGTGCATCGCGCGGTCAGGCAGAGGACGAGCTGAAAGGAAGCCGCCATGCGCCTCGCCGGCAAGGTCGCCATCGTCACGGGTGCCAGCCGCGGCATCGGCCAGGCCATCGCGGCGCGCTTCGCCATGGACGGCGCGCGGGTGGTCTGTGCGGCGCGGACGCTGAACGAGGGCGACCACAAGCTGCTGGAAGGCTCGCTGGCCCGTACGGTCGCCGACATACTTGAGGCAGGCGGCGAGGCGGTGGCCGTCACCGCCGACGTCTCCCGCGAGGAGGAATGCGAGCGCCTGGTGGCCGCCGCACGCAGCTCCTACGGCGCGGTCGACGTGCTGGTGAACAACGCCGCGCTCAACTGGTACATCCCGACCAAGGACTATCCGACGAGCCGCTGGATGCGCGCCTTCGCGGTCAATGTGCATGGCCCGTTCATGCTGGCCAAGGCGGTGCTGCCGGACATGATCGCCAAGGGCGCGGGGGCGATCGTCAACATCAGCTCCGGGGCGGCGATCGGCCCCGGCCGCGGCCCCTACGAGGACCACACGGCGCGCGGCGGCGTGCTCTACGGTGCCACCAAGGCGGCGCTGGAGCGCTTCACCCAGGGCCTCGCGCAGGAGGTCGCGCAATATGGCGGCATCTCGGTGACCGCCCTGTCGCCGTCGCAGGTGGTGCCGACGCCCGGCACCGTCCACCACAGGCTGGTGGACGGCCCCGACGATCCGCGCGGCGAACCGCCGCGCATGATGGCCGACGCCGCGCTGCTGCTGGCGACCCGCCCGGCCGCGCTGGTCAATGGCCGGGTCACCTACAGCCAGCAGATCCTGCAGGAGTTCGGCTGGATCGAGGCCGGCAGGGGGCGCGGGGTGGAGACGCCCGGCTCCGGCTATTCGCAGGCTTAACCGGGCATCAACCCCTCGCCCCTAGCCTCGGCGGACCAGCGAGGAGTTTCGTCGTGGCCACCGCCGCAGCCGCAGCCGCCCAGCAACGCCCGGCCGGTGCCATCCGGCGCCCCCCGCAGCGTGCCGATGCCTGCTTCGCCGGCCTGCTCGCCAGCGCAAGCGGGACCCTAGGTGGGGCCGGGGCCAAGCCAGCCGCGGCCGCGGCGCGGCCGGCCGCGCCGGCGGCGACGGCCATGCCGCGCGGCAACCTGATCGGCCGCTCCGTGGGCTCCGGCCAGTGCGTGGCCCTGGTGCAGGCGGCACGGCCCGAATACGGGCGGACGTCCGGCTGGATGCGCGGCGAGAAGGTGCAGGGCAATGCGTCGATCGCCCCGGGCACGCCGATCGCGACCTTCTCGCGCGATGGCCGCTACACCAACGCCACCGACGGCAGCAGCCACGCCGCGCTCTATCTCGGCCAGACCGCGCAAGGCGTGCAGGTGCTCGACCAGTGGCGCGGCAGCGCCGCCGCGGTTCGCACCATCCCGTGGACCAACCCGGGTGGCCACGCCGCCAATACCGGCAGCGCCTTCCACGTCGTCCGCACCGGTGCGGTCCATCGCGCCTGACGGTCAGCCCTCCTCCCCGACATCCGCCTCGAGCCCCAGCAGCGCCTCCGCCTCTTCCTGGCCGGCGGCCTGGATGTCGCGGAGCGTACGGTCCATTGCCCTTGTGCGCACGCGCGCGCGCTCGATCGTGTTGCTGAAGGCGCCGGCCTGGCGCAGCAGACTCTCCAGCACCTTGTCCATCCGGCCCATCTCGGCCTTGGTGGCGCCCAGCAGCCGGCCGATCTCGCCGGCCTTGGCCTCCAGCGTCATGGTCACATGGCCCAGATGGATCGTGCGCAGCAGGGCCGGGAACAGCGTGGGGCCCATCAGCAGCACGCGCTGGCTGCGGCCGAGCTCGTCGATCAGGCCGGGCATGCGGGCGACCTCGGCATAGAGCCCGTCGGTCGGCAGGTACATCACCGCGAACTCCACCGTCACCGGCGGATGGATGTATTTCTCGGCGATCCGCCGGGCCTGCTCGCGCACCGCGCGCTCGAGGCCGCGGCGGGCGGCGCGCTCGGCCTCGGCGTCGCCCGCGTCGAGGGCCGCCAGCACGCGCTCGTAGTCCTCCACCGGGAACTTGGCGTCCACCGGCAGGTAGATGCGGGCCTCGCCGCGCATCGGCATGGCGACGGCGAACTCAACCGCCTCGTCGGACCCGGCACGCGGCTTCCAGTTCACCTCGTAGGCGCCCACCGGCAGGATGTCGTCGAGCATGGCGCGCACCTGCGTCTCGCCCCAGCCGCCGCGCGTCTTGACGTTGCCGAACAGGCGCTTGAGGTCGCCGATCTGGGCGGTGACCGCCTGCACGTCGCCCATCGCCTGCTGCACCTGGGCGAACTGCTCGGTGACGCGCTGGAAGCTCGTGGTCATCTGCTTCTCCACCGCGGCGTGGAGCTGCTCGTTCACGGTGGCCTGGATCGCGGCGAGCTTGGCCTCGTTGCCCTCGCGCAGCTCGCGCAGGCGCTGGTCGACATTGGCGCGCATGTCGGCGATCGCGGTGGTCAGCTCCAGGCGCAGCGCGGCGCCGGCCGCGGTCTGCCGCTCGCCGACCTGCTGGAGCTGGAGGTTCAGGGTTTTCTGGATGTCGGACAGCCGGGTCTCGTTGCCCTCGCGCAGTTCGGCGAGGCGGGCGTCCACGCTGGCGCGGGTGTCGCCGAGCATGGCGCCGAGCTCCTGGCGCAGCTGGGCGGCGTTGCCGGCGGCGCTGGCGACGATGGCGCGCTCGGTGTCGGCAAGTGCGGCGCGCAGCGTCTCGGTCTCGCCGCGATGTCCGGCCAGCGTCTGCTCGCCGAGCAGGCGCAGCCGCTCCAGCCGCGCCGCCATGCGCCAGGCCAGCAGGCAGGCGACGAGCGCGAGGGCCGCGGCGGCTCCCGCCACGGCCAGGGTCACGACAGCCAGGTTCACCGGTATCTCCGCTCCACGTAGATCCAGACGATCAGCGCGGGCACCCCGAAAGCGGCCATGGTCAGGAACAGGCCGCCCGGGCCGAACCGGCCGAACATCACGCCCACGATGAGGCCTGCGAAGGCGCCTGTCAGCATCTGCATGCTGCCGATCAGCGCGGAAGCGGCACCCGCCATCTGCGGCACCCGCTCCAGCGCGGCATGGGTGACGTTCGGGCTGACCAGGCCGCGGCTGAGCGTGATCAGCACCAGGAGCGGGACCAGCAGCCAGATCGGGATCTGCATGAACGGGCTGAGCGCGGCCGCCGTCACCCCCGCCAGGGCGGCGCCGGTCAGTCCCAGGCCGAGCGGCCAGGCCGGGTGCAGGCCACGGGTGGCGGCAACCCGGTTGATGCCGGCGCCCGCGATCACGCCGGCGGTGACGATGGCGAAGACGACGGCGAATTCGGTCGGCGCAAGCCCGTAGCTGCCCAGCAGCACCAGCGGCGAGCCGATGACGAAGGCGAAGACGTTGGCGAGGTTGAGCGCGCCCACCACGCCGTAGGCCAGCGTGCGGCGCTCATGCAGGATGGCGGTGTGCCGGCGCGGCGGGGCCAGCCGCCGGCTTTCCTCCAGCCCCAGCGCGACCGCCACCAGCAGCCCGGAGCCGGTCAGGCACAGCAGGCCGAAGATCGCGCGCCAGCCGTCCAGCAGCAGCATCGCCGCACCCAGGCTGGGCGCCACCACCGGGGCCAGGCTAAACACCATGCTGACGGTGGAAAGCCGCGCCCGCGCCGCATCACCCTCGAACAGGTCGCGGATGATGGCGAATGCCAGCACCGTTCCACCGGCTGCCCCCGCCCCCTGGGCGCATCGCGCCACCAGCAATGCCGGCACCGAGGGCGCCAGCATGCTGGCTGCCCCGGCCAGCGTGTACAGCGCCAGCGCCCCCAGCAGCACCGGGCGCCGGCCGATCCGGTCGGACAGGGGGCCGATCACCAGCTGGGCCGCGCCGAAGCCCAGCATGAACAGGCTGAGGGTGAGCGCGACCTCGGTGGAGGACGCGCCGAACTCCGCCGCCACCAGAGGCAGCGACGGCAAGCCCATGTCGATCGACAGCGCCGGAAGTCCGGCCAGGGCGCCGAGCAGCAGGGTGAAACCGAACGAATGCGGCGAGATGCGCATGCCGGGCCAAAATCATGCATTTGTCGTGCAAATGCAAGTACATACGCAACGTTGTGACTGGGGTGTTATTATGACGTCATAACAACCTGTGAATGCCGCGCGTTCACGCCCCGCATGATGCGTTGCGTTCACGCCTCTCTCTCATGCCAGGAAATCCTGCGCCGCTTTCGCCGCCTGGGCAAGTCCGATCCGCACCGGCTCCACGCCCGGAGGAAAAGCCGAGAGCAGGCGTGTCGGCGTCTGCCGGTCGAGCAGCACGAACACGCCGCGGTCGGATGCGCTGCGGATCAGCCGGCCGAAGGCCTGGCGCAGGCGGAACCGCGCCACCCGGTCATCATAGGCCGCGGGCGCGCCGTCGCCGAGGTGGAGCCGCCGCTCGCGGTGCAGGATGTCGGGCCGCGGCCAGGGCACCCGCTCGAAGGCGACGAGGCGCAGGGCGCGGCCGGGCACGTCCACCCCGTCGCGCATCGCGTCGGTGCCGAGCAGGCAGCTTTCCTCCTCGGTGCGGAAGACGTCGACCAGGGTGGCATTGTCCATGGCGTCGACGTGCTGGGCGTAGAGCGGGATGCCGGCGGCCTCCAGCCCGGGCGCGATGCGGGCATGGACGGCACGCAGGCGCGAAATCGCCGTGAACAGGCCGAGCCCGCCGCCGCCGGCAGCCAGGAACAGCGCACGGTAGGCGCCCGCGAGCGAGGCGATGTCGCGGGCATTGACGTCGGTGATGATGAAGGCGCGCGTCTGGCGGGCATAGTCGAACGGGCTCGCCACCGCGACGCGGATCGCCGGCGCCGGCAGGTGGGTGGCGCCGACCCGTGCCTCGGCCACCGCCCAGGCCGCCTCGGCGTCCTCGATGCCGCCGTCGCGCAGCGTGGCCGAGGTCAGCAGCAGGCCATGGGCGGGCTGGGCCAGCGTCAGCGCGAAGGGAATCGTCGGGTCCAGCCAGTGGCGATGCAGGCCCAGGTTCATATCGCGCGGCATGCCGCCGCCCTCCCGCCGGTCGAGCCGCAGGAACAGCACCTGCTCGGGACGCACGCCCGGCTCGGGCGGGTCGGCGGCAACCGCCTGGAGCATGGACTGCCAGGCGGCCAGCGGGTCGATGGCGCGGCGCTGGATGGTGCGGGCGCTGGCCTCGATGCGCGCGCGCAGCGCCTCCTCCAGCTCCTGCGCCTCGTCCTCCAGCCGCGCCAGCAGCCGGGCGACGAGCACCTTCAGCGGCGCCTCGATCCGTGCGAGCGCGCGGCCCAGCGTGGCTGCGGCTTCCGCCATCCCCGGGGCGACCGGGTAGAGGTCGCATTCGAGGCTGCCGCCATGGCCGGCCCGGGGCCCCGCCTGGGCCGCTTCGTCGGCGGTGCGGGCGAGCACCTGCCGGCGCACGGCGGCAAGCAACGCCTCGGCCGGGTTGGTCGCGCCGGGCTCGGCCAGGGCGGGCGCGGGCTCGGCCAGGCGCGCGGCCCAGCCTGGCGCCGGCAGGGCGCGGGCGGCCTGGAGCGCGGCCTCGAGCGGCGCCTCCAGCTCCGGCCGCCCCGCCACGATCTCCTCGGTGCGCCGGCGCAGGCCGCGGGCGCGGGAGCGGCCGCCCTCCGCGCCCAGCAGCCAGCGTCGCAGCTCGGCGGCTTCCAGCCCCGACAGCTCGGCCGAGAACGCGCCATCGGCGGCGTCGAAGACGTGGTGGCCCTCGTCGAAGACGTAGCGGGTGGGCACGGTGGCGTCGTCGATCCCGCCCCAGGCCGCCTGGGCCATCACCAGCGCATGGTTGGCCACCACCATGTCGGCGGTGCGGGCGCGGCGGATCGTGTGCTCGATGAAGCAGCGCCGCCAGTGCGGGCAGCCGGCGTGGATGCACTCGCCGCGCCGGTCGGCGAGCGAGGCGGCGAGCCCGGTGCCGAACAGCTCGCCGAACCAGCCCGGCAGGTCGCCGCCCTGGATGTCGCCGTCGTCGGTGACCGCCGCCCAGCGGGCCACCAGCGCCAGCGGGATCAACGACATCGGCGCGCCGCCGGTGAGCGCCGCGCCCACCGCGTCCTCCAGGTTCAGCAGGCAGAGGTAGTTCTCCCGCCCCTTGCGCACCACCACCCGGCGGCGGCGCTCGGCCGGCTCCGGCAGCAGCCGGGCGAGCTCGCCCTGCACCTGGCGCTGGAGGTGGCGGGTGAAGGTGGAAATCCACACCGCGCCATGGTTGCGCTCCGCCCACAGGCTGGCCGGCGCGATGTAGCCCAGCGTCTTGCCGGTGCCGGTGCCGGCCTCGGCGAGGACGAAATGGGGTTCGCCCGCGACCTCGCGCGGCGCGAGGTACGGCGGCGGCGGCGGCGTAGTCGGCGGCTGGCCGCGGTTCCGCCGCCCGCCCCAGCATGGCCGCGAACCGGGCGCGCGCCTCGCCCGCCGCCACCGGGAAGGCGGCCGGCGGCCAGGGGCGGCGGCGTCTCCTCCCATTCCGGCAGGCGTCGCCAGACGCGCAGCGCCTCGGGCGACGGCACCGCGTCGGGCCGGCCCAGCGCGGCGGTCACGAACGGCGCCCAGCCCCAGCCGACCTGGCCCATCCGCGCGGCCAGCCCGGCCGCATCGCGGTTCAGCGGCAGGTCGCGCCCCGCCGCAAGCAGCGACAGCAGGGCCAGCGCGATGTCGGGCAGGGCGAGCGCCGCCGCTTCCAGTCCCGGCGCCGGCGGCGGCAGGTCGAGCGCGAGGGCCAGCCCGCGCGGGGTGGGCGCCACGGGGCGGCCCGGCAGGACGAAGGCGAACAGCTCCAGCAGGTCCAGCGCCGCCAGCGCCTGCACGCCCAGCCGCCGCGCGGTGGCCGGCGCGTGGACCAGCATCGGCGGCGGGCCGGCACGCAACCGCAGCGCGGCGGCCTCGCCGGCCAGCTCCAGCACCTCGCCGTCCTCCGTCAGCATCGCCGCCCGGCCGACGCCGGCCACGAGGCTCGGCACGTCGGGCAGCAGCAGGCGCGGCGCGGGGCGGGGGACAGGACGGGGCGGAGCCATGCCGCACTATATGGCCGCGCCCGCGCCGCAGCCATGACGGCCCGCCAGCCTTTCCCTCTTCGCAACCGCGCCGCGCGCAACCGGCGCTTGCGGTCGGGCGCCGGCACGGGCATGGAGGGCGGCTTTTTTCCATAGGAGGAGTTCCGCCCCATGCCCGCGATCACCCTGCCCGACGGTTCCGTGCGCCGTTTCGATGGGCCGGTGACGGGCACGACGATCGCGGCCGCGATCGGGCCGGGCCTCGCCAAGGCGGCGCTGGCCATGAAGGTGGACGGCGCGATCCAGGATCTCGCGCGCGAGATCGCGGCCGATGCCAGCGTGGTGTTCATCACCCGCAAGGACCCGGACGCGCTGGAGATGATCCGCCATGACTGCGCCCATGTCCTGGCCGAGGCGGTGCAGGCGCTCTATCCCGGCACCCAGGTGACGATCGGCCCGTCGATCGAGAACGGGTTCTACTACGATTTCGCCCGCAACGAGCCCTTCACGCCGGAGGATTTCCCGGCGATCGAGGCGAAGATGCGGGAGATCGTCGCGCGCGGCGCGCCGTTCGTGCGCAGCGTGGCCGATCGCGAGCAGGCCATCCAGTTCTTCAAGGACAAAGGCGAGAAGTACAAGGCCGAGCTGATCCAGGACCTGCCGCCCAGCGAGACCATCACGCTCTATTCCCAGGGCGACTGGATCGACCTGTGCCGCGGCCCGCATCTGCGCACCACCGCTGATGTCGGCACCGCCTTCAAGCTGCAGAAGGTGGCCGGCGCCTACTGGCGCGGCGACCACCGCAACGCGATGCTGAGCCGCATCTACGGCACCGCCTGGCGCGACCAGAAGGAGCTCGACGCCTACCTGACCATGCTGGAGGAGGCGGAGAAGCGCGACCACCGCCGCATCGGCAAGGACATGGGCCTCTTCCACCTGCAGGAAGAAGCGGCCGGCTCCGTGTTCTGGCATCCCAAGGGCTGGAAGCTCTACCAGACCGCCGAGCGCTACATCCGCCGCCGCCTCGATGCCGCCGGCTACGACGAGATCAAGACCCCCCAGCTGCTCGACCGTTCCCTGTGGGAAGCCTCCGGCCACTGGGAGAAGTTCCGCGAGCACATGTTCATCGCCCGCGTCGAGGACGAGGACCGCACCCTGGCACTGAAGCCGATGAACTGCCCGGGTGCGATGCTGGTCTTCAACCAGGGCCTGCGCTCCTATCGGGAACTGCCGCTGCGCCTGGCCGAATTCGGCCAGGACCACCGCTACGAGCCCTCGGGCGCGCTGCACGGCATCATGCGCGTACGCGCCTTCCAGCAGGATGACGGGCATATCTTCTGCACCGAAGACCAGATCGGCAGCGAGACCATCCGCTTCGTCGCCCTGCTCTCCTCCATCTACGCCGACTACGGATTCCCTGAATATCGGGTGAAGTTCTCCACCCGCCCGGACGTCCGCGCGCAAGGACGCCGGCGTCGAATACACGATCAACCCGGGTGAGGGCGCCTTCTACGGCCCCAAGCTCGAATTCGTGCTGCGCGACGCCATCGGGCGGGACTGGCAGTGCGGCACGCTGCAGGTCGATCTCGTGGTGCCCGGCCGCCTCGGCTGCACCTATGTCGGCGAGGACGGCGCCCGCCACACGCCGGTGCTGCTGCATCGCGCCATCCTCGGCAGCTTCGAGCGCTTCCTCGGCATCCTGATCGAGCAGTACGCCGGTCGCTTCCCGATGTGGCTTGCCCCGGCCCAGGTCGCGGTCGCCACCATCGTCTCGGACGCCGATGCCTACGCCACCGAGCTCGCCACGGCCCTGCGCGCCGCCGGGCTGCAGGTCACGCTCGATCTCACCAACCAGAAGATCAACGCCAAGGTGCGCACGCACAGCCTGCAACACATTCCCGTGATCGCCGTGGTCGGCCGGCAGGAGGCCGAGCAGCGGACGGTGGCGCTGCGCCGCCTCGGCGGCCAGTCGCAGGAGGTTGTTCCGCTTGCCGAAGCCGTGCGCAGGCTTGCGGAAGAGGCAACGCCACCCGACATGGCGCGTGTGCGCGGCGTGGCCGCCGACGCCGCTTGAATCGCCCCCCCGGTTTGCGCGAGACTGGCGACGGTCCCGCGCAAACCGGCGCGCGCGCGAGCGCGGCCGCTGCGCACGGCCCACGCGTATCAACAGTGACAGGAGATCACGATAGCCAGACCCCCCATGCCATCGGCGCCCACCCGCGACGGGCCCCGCGTGAACGAGGAGATCCGCGCCCCCCAGGTGCGGCTGATCGACCAGGACGGCGAGATGCAGGGCGTGATGTCGGCCCGCGAGGCGGTCCAGCGCGCCTATGCCGTCGGCCTCGACCTGCTCGAGATCAGCCCCAATGCCGACCCGCCGGTGGTGAAGATCCTCGATTTCGGCAAGTTCAAATACGAACAGCAGAAGAAGAAGAACGAGGCGAAGAAACGCCAGAAGGTGATCGAGATCAAGGAGATCAAGGTCCGCCCGAACATCGATGAAAACGACTACCAGGTGAAATTGCGCGCCATGAAGTCCTTCATCGACGAGGGCGACAAGGTCAAGGTCACGCTGCGCTTCCGCGGCCGCGAGATGGCCCACCAGGAGATCGGCGTCCGCGTGCTCGAGCGCATCCGCACCGACATGGACGCGGCCACCAAGGTGGAGCAGATGCCGCGGATGGAAAACCGCCAGATGGTGATGGTGCTCAGCCCCCGCTGAGCGTTGATTGCCACACGTGGCGGGAAGGACCCCGCCCCTGCGCCGTCTGCGGCACGGCGTGGCCGGCCGCCGTGGCGACCGGCATGCCGCGGCGGGCCATGGAGGCGGACGGAATAACCCGGCCGCCGCCAACGTCTTCCGAAGCATGGAGACCTCGGCGTGACAAGCGATCTGCGCAATGCGCTGACGGCGGTGCTGCCCCGGCTGCGCCGCTTCGGCCTGGCCCTGACCGGCTCGCGCACCGACGCGGATGAGCTGGTCCAGGCCGCCTGCGAGCGCGTGCTCACCCGCGGCGACCAGCTGCGCGACAAGGCGCGCATGGACGCCTGGATCTACGGCATCATGCGCAACCTGTGGATCGACGAGATGCGCGCCCGCCGCGTCCGCCGCCACGACGACATCGCCGCGGCCGATGCGGTGGTCGGCGAGGACGGCGTGGCGACCGTCGAGGGCCGCATCACGCTGGCCGCCGTCCGCCGGGCGCTGGCCGACATGTCGGAGGATCGGCGCACCCTGCTGATCCTGGTCTGCGTCGACGGACTGACCTACCAGGAGGCCGCCGACACGCTCGGCATCGCCATCGGCACGGTGATGAGCCGCCTGTCGCGCGCCCGCAAGGAACTGCACGAGCGCCTCACCACCCGCCCGGCCACCGGCGGCGGGCCGATCCCGCTGCGGCGGAAATGAATCGATGAAGGACCTTGAAACCGTGCTCAGCGCCTATGTGGACGGCGAGCTCGACGCGGCCGGCGCCGCCGAGGTGGAAGCCCTGCTGGCCAGCGACGCGCAGGCCCAGCGGATGGTCGAGATGTACCGCGAGACCGGGGCGCTGCTGCGCGCAGCCCTCGCCGAGCCGTTCTTCGCCGAGGGCGCCCACGACCTGCTCGACCGCCCGCCCGCGCGGCGCGAGCGGGCCGGCTGGCCCATTGCCTGGGCGATCGCGGCCAGCATCCTGGCCTGCGTGATCGGCTTCGGCGGCGGCACCGTCTGGGGCAGCTGGTCCAACGCCCCGCGCGAGGCGCTGATCGACGAGGTCGCCGAATACCACGCCGTCTACAGCCGCGAGACCACCCACCTGGTCGAGGTCCCGGCGGCCCAGTCCGAGCACCTGCGCACCTGGCTCGGCCACCGCATCGAGCGGCGGCTGGACATCCCCGACCTCTCCGCCGCCGGCCTCAGCTTCGCCGGCGGGCGCATGCTGGTCATCGGCGGCCGGCCGGCCGCGAACCTGGTCTATACCCGCGACCGCGGCGCACCGGTGGCGCTGTGCATCCTGCAAAGCGACGCCGCGGCCGACGAGCTGCGCGTGGAACGGCGCAACGGGCTGCGGGTCGCGATCTGGACCGACGGGCACTACGCCTACCTGGTGGTGGGCGATCTCGATCCGGGAATGGCGCGGGGGATCGCTGAACGGGCTGCGGAGCAGATAAAAGGGTAAGGATGTTCCTTGTTGAAAAAAAGAACCAAAAAACTTTGATCCATTTGGGCCGGCGCCGCGCGGACAACGCCATGAAGACCAAGGGATAAAAGTCTTTTTGCTTCTTTTTCTTCAGAAAAAGAAGATTCTTCCCTCAGGGCTGCCAACGCCGTGCGTGGGGCGCGGCCAGGCGGAGCGGGCGGGGCAGGGGGCGACCCCTGTTCCGCCCGTTGCACGCGCGGGCTATGCTGCACCCGCTTGGAGGGAACCGTGACGTGAGCGAGCCGGTCCGGCATCGTGGCCTGATTTCCAGCTTCGCCATGATGGGCACGCTGATGCAGGTGCTCGACAGCACCATCGCCAACGTCGCCCTGCCCTACATGCAGGGCAGCCTGAACACCACGCTCGACCAGATCTCCTGGGTGCTGACCAGCTACGTCATCGCCTCCGCCATCATGACCGCACCGGTTGGCTGGCTCGCCGCGCGGTTCGGGCGCAAGAATCTCTATCTGTTCTGCCTGGTCGGCTTCACCGCGACGTCCATGCTGTGCGGCGCCGCCCAGTCGCTCGAACAGATGGTGATCTTCCGCATCCTCCAGGGTGGCTGCGGCGCCGCGCTGGTGCCCCTGTCACAGGCGACGATGCTCGACATCTACCCGGCCGAGAAGCGCAGCCAGGCCATGGCCATGTTCGGCATGGGGGTGATGATCGGCCCGATCGCCGGCCCCACCCTCGGTGGCTGGCTGACCGATGTCTACGACTGGCGCTGGGTGTTCTACGTCAACCTGCCGATCGGCATCATCGCCACCGCCGGGCTCGCCATTTTCCTGCCGCGCGCGCCCCGCAACCCGGAGCTGCGGTTCGACTGGATGGGCTTCACCGTGCTGGCCATCGGGGTCGGCGCCCTGCAGCTCATGCTCGACCGCGGCCAGACCGAGGACTGGTTCAACTCGCGGGAGATCATCGTCGAGCTCGTCCTCGGCGGCCTCGGCATCTACCTGTTCCTGGTCCACATGTTCACGGCCGAGAAGCCGTTCATCCCGCCGGCGCTGTTCCGGGACCGCTATTTCGCCACCGCCACGCTGCTGATGTTCGTCACCAACACGGTGATGATGGCCTCCTCGGCGCTGATCGCGCCCTACCTGCAGAACCTGTCGGGCCATTCGGTGTCGGACACGGGCATCCTGATGGCGCCGCGCGGCTTCGGCACCATGGGCGCGATGCTGGTGATCGCGAAGCTCGGCGGGCGGTTCGACCAGCGCAAGATCATGGCCGCCGGGCTGATCATCCTCGGCATCACCCTCTACGAGATGTCGGGCTGGACGCCCGACGTCTCGGCCACCGAGGTCATGGTCATCATGGTCGTGCAGGGCGTGGCGATGGGCTGGATCTGGAACCCGATCACCGTGCTGTCCTTCACCACCCTGCCGGCCCATCTGCGCGGCGACGCGACGGCGGTGCAGTCGCTGTGCCGCAACATCGGGGCGGCGATCGGCATCTCGGTCACCGCCTTCACGCTGGCCCGCGGCATCCAGGCCTCCCACGAGGGGCTCGTCGCCGGCCTCACGCCCTTCAACCACGCGCTGCGCAGCCACGCCCACGTGATCGACCCGCTGACCCATCACGGCGCCGCCCTGCTCGACCAGATGGTGAACCGCCAGGCGCTGATCATCGCCTACAACAACGACTTCCTGATGATGTCGCTGGTGGTGATCCCGTCGCTGCTGCTGCTCAGCCTGCTGCGGCGGCGGAAAACGGCGGCGTAGGGAAGCACCTGCCACCGCACAATTGCATCGTACGGTCGCGCGGGTTGGATTGCCTGCGGCGCAAGCAAGAAAGGTAGAGGGCAGCAAAGGTGTTTCGGCCAATCACCGAAGGTCGGTGCCCCAGCCGCGAGCGCGGGCCGGTTTCCAAAGGCCCCCGGCCTTTGGCCGCCGGAGGCCGCTTCCCTTATCGCCTGATCCGGTTCGAAATCACGTCGCGGACGCCTCCCGCGGCTTCTTCCGCCACCACTTGCGCCACGTCGCCCCAATAGCGGCTCAACAGGCCGGCCTGGATCTCGTTGAGCTGGGCCACGCGGCCGGCTTCCTTGCCGGCGGCGTCGGTCACCGTCCAGATGATCTCCACCCGCTCCTTGCCGGCGCCGGACGGCACCACCGCGACCGTGCCGGTCAGGCGGAAGTCAAAGCCGGTGGCGCCGGTGAACAGCTCCTGCCCGGCCTTCACCAGCTCCGCCTTCATGGTCTGGGTCAGCGCCACGTTGCCGTCGCCGGGCGCGCCCGTGACGCCGGCGAAGGCGAGCCGAGGCGCCCGGTTGACGAGGCTGTCGGGGTCGCTGCGCCGGCGCTCGGCCTCGATGCGGCTCAGCAGGCCGGAGATTCGCGGCGCCGCCTCGCCGGCCACGCGCTGCAGGGTCGGCGCCGCGGCGGCGGTCCATTCGGCGGCGGCGACCGGCAGGCCCTCGGTGATGCCCGCCTGCTCGCCCTTGGGGTCGAGAATGGCGTACATCGGCACGATCGTGCCGGATCGCACCTCGGCGGTGGTGGCGAGCCGCCAGCCCGTCTGCTCGCGCGGGGCGATCGCGGCCGGCACCTCGGCCTCCAGCAGCCCGGCGGCGATGGCATCGGCGAGCCGGGTCGCCGCGGCCGGCGTGAGGAACACCTGGTCGGGCACCGACACTGCCAGCCGCGGCGGCGGCGGCTCGGCGAGCTTGCGGGCATTGGCGCCCGGATTGCCCTCGAACGGCCGCGGGAAGGCGCCGCAGCCGGCGAGCAGGACGGGCAGGACCAGCAGGAGACTAGAACAGCGCACAGCTCACCATGGCGGACACCAGCACGAGAAAGATCAGGATCACCATGTAGGGCATATCGGGCCTACAGGGTGATCACGGATATCTGGTGCCCGATCGGGCCGCCGCCGGCCAGCATGCGGCGCCGGTGGCTGAAGAAGCGGTCCTCTTCCGCCAGGGTGTCCTGGCCGGTGACGGAAACCCGGCCGATCCCGGCGGCGGCGAGCCGCGCAGCGCAGTAGCCGGACAGGTCGAACTGCCAGTGCCCGGGGCGGGCGCCATCGCCGAAATGCCGCGCATCGGCCGGGTCGCGGGCCAGCACCGCCTCGCGCAGATCCGCGCCGACCTCGTAGCTGTCCTGCCCGATGCAGGGCCCCACCACCGCGGCGACGCGGGCGGGATCGGCGCCCAGCCCGACCATGGCGGCCAGCGTCGCCTCCAGCACGCCGGCAACCGCGCCGCGCCAGCCGGCATGCGCGGCCCCGACCACGCCGGCCTCTGCGTCGGCGAACAGCACCGGCGCGCAATCGGCGGTCACGATGCCAATCGCGATGCCGCTTGTGGCCGTCACCGCGGCATCGGCACGTGGGCCCTGGCCGGGCAGCCAGGCAGTCTCGACGCAGACCACCTCCGGCCCATGCACCTGGGTCAGCCCGACCATCCGCGCCGGATCGGCGCCGAGGGCGCGGGCGGCCCGGGCACGGTTCTCCAGCACCGCCGCGCGTGCATCCTTGCCGGACAGGCTGCAATTCAGGCTCGCGAACGGCCCCTCGGAGACGCCGCCCCGGCGGGTGAAGAAGCCGTGCGGCACGGCGAGGCCGGCGGTGATCGGTTCGATAGTTGCGTGGGGGATCATGCGCTGAATCCTGGCGGCGGCGGCAGGGCAGGGTCGCAGATGGCCATGGCCTTGAACAGCCGGCCCATCGCCTCGGGCGCGGTCAGCCGCTGGGCCGCCTGCATCATCCGGCCGGCGGCGGCGGCGGGCCGGGTGCGGGCGAGGGCTGTGGTGCGCTGCATGAAGCCGAGGCGCGGCAGGAACAGTCCCTGGGCAACGGGTCCGTGCACGGCCGCGCCCGCGGCGCGGGCGACGCGTGCGAGCGCCTGGAAATCGACATGGGCGGTGAGATCGGCGCTGCCCGGATCGGCCAGCGGATCCGCCGGGCGGCCACCGCGCAGCGCCTGCAGGCTGTCGCCGGGGCCGCTCTCGGCCGGTCCGTAGTCGATCAACAGGGCCGCGCCGCCGGTGCGCACGGTGCGTTCCGCGAAGGCGGCGGCAAGCGCCCGTGCAGGCTCGCAGATTTCCCGCACCTCGCCCTCGGCGCCATCGGCGGCCAGGTCCGCCTCCAGCTCGGCATATTGCCCGTCCCTCACATGCCGCTCCCTCCAGCGACCGGCGCGCCGGACGTATTGCCGGACCGGCAGCGCGTCGAGGAACTCGTTGGCCAGCAGCAGCAGCGGCCCGGCGGGCAGGGCGGCCACGTCGTCGTGCCACGCGGCGCCGGGCACGCGGGCGGCCTGCAGCGCCCGCAGCCGGGGCGAGGTCTCCACCAGATGGACCTGCCGCGCCGCCACGAACCCGGGCACCATGCGATCCGCCGCCCGCAATGCGTCGGCCATCAGCGTGCCGCGCCCCGGCCCGGCCTCGGCCAGGATCACCGGGGCGGGCGACCCCATGCTCTGCCACACCACCGCGGCCCACAGCCCCAGCACCTCGCCGAAAGCCTGGCTCAGCTCCGGGGCGGTGGCAAAGTCGGCGAACGGATCGTGGGTGGCGTAGTAGGCCGCGTTGGCCCGCGCCATGAACGCGTCAAGCCGCTCCATGGGGCCGTGCCCGCAGCATCAGCACGATGCCGACCGCAAGCATCGGCAGCGACAGCAGCTGGCCCATCGTGGTGCCGAAGGCGAGGAAGCCGAGAAAGGCATCCGGCTCCCGGAACAGCTCGCCGATGATCCGCGCCACCGCGTAGCCGGCCAGGAACAGGCCGGTCAGGAAGCCGAAGCGGTTGCGCAGGTCCTCGCGCCGCCCCGCCACGGCCATGACGGCGAACAGCAGCAGCCCCTCCAGCGTCGCCTGGTAGAGCTGGCTCGGGTGGCGCAGCACGTCGCCGCCGCCGGTATGCTCGAAGCGCATCGCCCAGGGCAGCCAGTCCGGCGCCGGCCGGCCCCACAGCTCGCCGTTGATGAAATTGGCGATCCGCCCGAAGCCCAGCCCGATCGGCGAGATGATCGCGACGCGGTCGCCGAAACCCAGCGGGTCGATACCCTGGCGGCGGCAGTACCACAGCGTGGCCACCACCACCCCCAGCATGCCGCCATGGAACGACATTCCCCCCTGCCACACCGCGAAAGCCTGCAGCGGCTCGGCCAGGAAGCGGCCCGGCTGGTAGAACAGCACGTAGCCGAGCCGCCCGCCCAGCACGACGCCGAGCGTGGCCCAGGTCAGGTAGTCGTCCACCTGCACCGGGCTCGCCACCGCCGGCCGCAGCGCGGCCAGCCGGCGCACCGCCTGCCACCCGATCACCAGCCCGGCGATATAGGCCAGCGCATACCAACGTATAGCGATCGGCCCGATCTGGATGATCACCGTGGGGTCGGGAAACAGATGGATCATCAGCGATACGGGTCCGGCTGGGTGAGAAAGTCACGCACGTAGCGTTCGACGCCGGCCTCCAGCGGGGTGAACTGCCCCGCATAGCCGGCCTGCCGAAGCCGTTCCATCCGCGCTTCGGTGAAGGACTGGTACTGGCCCCGCAGTGCGGCAGGCATGTCGATGAATTCCACCCGATCCGCCACCCCCGCCGCGGCGCAGACGGCGCGCGCCAGGTCGCGATAGGTCCGGGCCGCGCCGGTGCCGAGGTTGAACAGCCCGTTCACCGCCGGGGTGTCGAGCAGCCACAGCATCACGTCGACGACGTCGCCGACCCAGATGAAGTCGCGCCGCTGGCCGCCATCGGCCACGTCCGCCCGGTCGGAACGGAACAGGCGCGGCGCCTGCCCGGCCCGGATCTCGTCGTGCTTGACCTTCACGACCGAGACCATGTGGCCCTTGTGGTACTCGTTCGGCCCGTAGACGTTGAAGAACTTGAGCCCCGCCCATTGCGGTGGCCGCCGTGCGCCGGCCGCCACCATGCGCGCCACCTGCAGGTCGAAGGCATGCTTGGACCAGCCATACAGGTTCAGCGGCGCCAGCCCGGCGATGCCCGCGACGCCATCGTCGAACCCGCGGCCACCGTCGCCGTAGGTCGCGGCCGAGCTGGCATAGACGAGGCGCACGCCGCGCTCGGCGCACCAGCGCCACAGGCGCAGCGACAGCTCGACATTGGTGGCCCAGACCAGGTCGCCGTCCTCGGCCGTGGTGCTGCTGATCGCGCCAAGGTGATAGACCAGCTCGATGGGCGGATGAGTGGCGAGGAAGTCCTCCAGCGCCTCGGGCGCGATCAGCCGCGCCGGCGGGTGGTGGGCCAGATTCCGCCGCGCCGCCGCCGCGCGCGCAGCCGGTCCACCACCACGGTTTCGCGCCCGCGCAGCACCAGCGCGGCGTGGAGGTTGGAGCCGATGAAGCCGGCGCCGCCGGTGACCAGGATCATGGCGGCAGGGTATAAGGACGCCCGCGCGCCGAGGAAAGCCGCGCCGCCCGCAACCCTGACGGAGCCTGCCATGACCGAGCGACCGAGACTGTTCGACGACATCGCCGGCATCGCCGGTGGCGCGCTGTCCGCCCTTTCCGGCATGCGCGACGAGCTCGAATCACTCGTGCGCGCCCGGGTGGACGAGGCGTTGCGCCGGCTCGACGTGGTGCGCCGCGACGAACTCGAAGCGGTGCAGGAACTCGCCGCCCGCGCCCGCGCCGGCCAGGAGGAAGCCGAGGCCCGCATCGCCGCGCTGGAGGCGCGCATCGCCGCCCTCGAGGCCCATCCCGCCGCCGGCCCCGAGCAGCGCGGCGGCGGCGAGCCGGGAATGATGGCCTGACCGCCTGCTGCGCTGCGGCAAGATATTCAGGATGAACATCCTGCAACGCCGCATTGCGGCCTTGCGGCACGGATTCGCCGCCCGGTAGGCTGCCACGGCGCGCCGCACGGGAGACCCCCCAATGTCCATGAGCCTCCGCCACGAAGCCGCCGCCAACCCGCTCGACGTCATGGAGCAGATCGTCGCCGCCAACGACTGGGTGTTCGACCGTCGCAGCGACGCCGAGATGGCCGCCGAAGCCCCGGGCAAGTGGTGCGACTACGGCCTGTATTTCTCCTGGTCGGACGAGATCAGCGCCATGCACTTCACCTGCGCCTTCGACCTGAAGGTGCCGGAAAAGCGCCGCGCCGCCCTCTACGAGCTGCTGGCGCTCGCCAACGAACGCCTGTGGATCGGCCATTTCGGCATGGACGCCGACGACGGCATGCCCGTCTTCCGCCACGCCGTCCTGCTCCGCGGCGCCCCGGGCGCATCGGCCGAAAGCCTGGAAGACATGATCGACATCGCCATCACCGAGTGCGAGCGCTTCTTCCCGGCCTTCCAGTTCGTGCTCTGGGGCGGCAAGACCCCGGCCGACGCGCTGCAGGCCGCGATGCTGGAATGCGTCGGGGAGGCATGACGCCGCAGCCTGGCGTGCGAGGCGGCTGCCGCCGCCTGCCTACGCCTTCGGCCAGGCCGGATCGAGAAAGGTCTGGAACTCGAGCAGGTATCCGTTCGGGTCGCGCACGAAGAACGCGTAGACGTTGAATGCCGCGCTCCGCGCCGGCGGGGTTTCCGGGGCAGCGCCGCGGGCCACCAGCCGGGCGTGCCAGGCGTCGACGTCGTCGGTGACGAAGGTGATCACCGTGCCTTTCGGCTCCACCCAGCGCCCCGGCCGCACCTGGCAGACGCCGAGGAAGCCGGTGGGGCTGGTGCGGAAGATGCGGCAGGCGCCCTGGTCCAGCACCTGCGGGAAGCCGATCGTCTCGGCGTAGAACCGGCATGTACCGTCGAGGTCCTCGGTATAGACCCAGGTGAGGGACTGGCTGGTGGGCGGGGTGTTCATGCGGGTTCCTTGGCGGCCAGGGCGCCGCGCCGGTTGTGCGCGGCGTGCTTCAGGGGGTTGCGCCCATCACCCCCTGGATAGCCCGGGCGACGGGGACGGGGAAGGCGCTCACGCCGGGGGAGCCTCCGCGGGCGCGGCCGGGGCGTTGTCCAGGGCGAGCTGGGTGATCGTGCGATAGTCGGCCGTGCCGGTGCCGAGCAGCGGCAGCCGCGGCACGATCACGATGCTGCGCGGGGCCAGCAGCTCGGCGAGCCCGATGGCGCGGAACTGCTCCAGCACCGCGGCGCGGGTGGCGTCGGCCTGCTCGGTGACCAGCACCAGCTGCTCGCCCTTGCGGGCGTCGGGGATCGCGACCACGGCATGCTGGGCGGCGGGCCACAGGCCGGCGACGGCCTGCTCGACGCTGCCGAGCGAAACCATCTCGCCGGCGATCTTGGCGAAGCGCTTGACCCGGCCGAGGATGCGCACGAAGCCGAGCGGGTCGATGGCGACGATGTCGCCGGTGTCGTGCCAGCCGCCCTCGGGCGGTTGCAGCACGCCGGGCTGCTCGACCCGCATGTAGCCGAGCATCACGTTGGGGCCGCGCACCAGCAGCCGGCCGCCTTCGGTGATGCCGGGCACCTCCTCCAGCTTCGGCTCGATGCCCGGCAGCAGGCGCCCGACGGTGCCGGCCTTGCTGTGCATCGGCGTGTTGACAGCGAGCACGGGCGAGGTCTCGGTGGTGCCGTAGCCCTCCAGCAGGCGGATGCCGAACTTGTCCATCCACACACGGCGGGTCTCGTCCTTCACGCGCTCGGCGCCGGCGAAGACGTAGCGGACGGAGTAGAAATCATAGGGGGCGGCAACACGGCCATAGCCGGCCAGGAAGGTGTCGGTGCCGAACAGGATAGTGGCGTTGGTGTCGTAGGCGAGCTCCGGCACGATCCGGTAGTGCAGCGGACTGGGATACAGGAACACCTTGATCCCGTTCAGCAGCGGCAGCAGCAGCCCGCCGGTGAGGCCGAAGGAGTGGAACACCGGCAGGGCGTTGAACACGAGGTCGCGGCCGTTGAAGGCGACGCGGGCGGCGACCTGCTGGCAGTTGGCGAGCAGGTTCGCATGGCTCAGCACGACGCCCTTGGGCGTGCCCTCCGAGCCGGAGGTGAACAGGATCACGGCCGGGGCGTCGGGGGAGACCTTGGGCGCGCCGCGGAACCGGGACTGGAGCAGCCCGGACAGCCTCGCAAGGGTTCCGATGCGCTCGGCGACGTCCTCCAGATAGACGAGACGCACCTTGGCGGCGAGTGCGGTCTCGATCGCGCCGAGCTTGGCCATGGCGATGAAGCGCCGCGAGGTCACCACGGTGCGCACCTGGGCCGCCTCGCAGGCGGCGAGCACGTTGGCCGGGCCGGTGGAGAAGTTCAGCATCGCCGGCACACGGCCGCGGGATTGCAGGCCGAAGAAGGCGACGGCGGCGGCAACCGCGTTGGGCAGCATCAGCCCCACCGCCTCCCCGGGCGCGGTGCCGCGGGCAAGCCGCGGGCCCAGGACATGGCTGCCGGCGACGAGGCGGCTGTAGGTGAGCGGCTTGCGGCTGGTGTCCTCCAGCGCCTTGGCACCGCCACCGTGCTGGCGCCGCGTCTCCAGCAGCGCCGCGAACAGCGTGCTGCGGTACTGCGAGGTGGCGAACATCATCCCCGACATGATGTCGTAGAGGGCCGCGCCGATGCGCTGGCGGCGGGCGCGGCCGAGCACCTCGGCCGGCACCGCGAAGCGTTGCGGCGGCAGGATGGAAATGCGGATGCGCGGGAACAGGCGGCGGCGCACGGTGTGGCGCAGGCGGGAGAAATAGGTGAACTGCGCCCCGTCGATGCGCACCGGCACCACCACGGCGCCGGCGTGGTCGGCGATCATGCCCGGCCCCTCGTAGACCTTCATCAGCGCCCCGGTGACGGTGATGCGGCCCTCGGGGAAGATCACGCAGTTGCGCCCCTCGCGCACGGCGCGGATCAGCCCCTTGGTCGCCATCGGGTTGGTCGGGTCGAGCGGATAGGCATCCACCATCACCAGGAACAGCCGCATCCACCACGCCTGGGCGATGTAGGTGTTCACGGCGAAGGTCGGCCGGTCGGGCAGGAAGGCGGCCATCAGCGCGGCATCGAGGAACGAGACGTGGTTGACCACGTAGACCCGGCGCTCGCCGGCGTTCTTCAGGTGCTCCAGCCCCTCCACCTGCACGCCGAAGCAGCTTCGCAGCAGCCAGGCCAGCGCGCCCTTCAGCGTCTCGTCCGGCAGCAGCCACATCGCGGCGACCGCCACGCCGAGATTGGCCACCGCCTGCACCAGGAAGATCTGCGGCACGCTGGCGCCGGCCGCCAGCATCGCCGCACTGGCCGCGGCCGAGATCACCATGAACAGCGCGTTGATGATGTTGTTGGCGGCAATCACGCGGGCACGCTCGGCGGGGGCCGAAAGGGTCTGCAGGAAGGTGTAGAGCGGCACGATGAACAGCCCGCCGCAGACGGCGATCGCCAGCAGGTCGCCCAGCACCCGCCACGCCGCCGGCTGGGCCACGAACGCGCCCAGCTCCAGCAGCCCCGCCCCCGGCGCCATCCCGGCGGTGGCGTGCCACAGGTCGAAGGAGAACAGCGTCATCCCCAGCGCCGCGAACGGCACCGGCCGCGCGTTCACGCCGTGCTGCATCATCCGCCCGCACAGCATGGAGCCGATGCCGATGCCCACCGAGAACACGGTCAGCATCAGGGTCACCGCATGCTCGTCGGTGCCCAGCACGTCCTTGGCCAGCGCCGGGAACTGCGACAGGAAGGTGGCGCCGGCGAGCCAGAACCAGGAAATTCCCAGCACCGACAGGAACAGCCCGCGGCTGCCCCGCACCAGCCCGATCACGCGGCCGGTCTCGGCGAAGATGTTGGCGGAGATGCGCACCGCCGGGTTGCCCGGCGCGCCGGGCGGGGCGAACAGGCTGGCGGCGAACCCCGCCACGGCAAGCGCCGCCATGGCGATGGAAACGATCTCGACCCCGTTGGGACCAAGCACGATCAGCCCGCTCGCCACCGTGCCGAGCAGGATGGCGATGAAGGTGCCGCCCTCGATCAGCGCGTTGCCGCCGACCAGCTCCTCCTCGGTCAGGTACTCCGGCAGCACCGCATATTTCAGCGGCCCGAAGAAGGTTGCCTGCACGCCGAACAGGAACAGCACCGCGATCATGCCGGGAATGCTGGCGGCGAACAGCGACCAGACGCCGAGCGCGGCCACCGGGATTTCCGCCAGCTTCACCAGCTTCATCAACCGGCCCTTGTCCATCCGGTCGGAGAGCTGGCCGGCGGTGGCGGAGAGCAGGAAGAAGGGCAGCATGAACAGTCCCGCCGCGACGGTGACCATCACCTGCCCGTTCACGCCCGCTTCGGTGCCCAGACGATAGACGATCAGCAGTGCCAGCGCGTTCTTGAACACGTTGTCGTTCGCCGCCCCCAGGAACTGGGCCACAAAGAGCGGCAGGAAGCGGCGGCTGGCGAGCAGGCGGACGGGTCCCATCTCAGTCTTCCCTGGCGTGCAAGGCCCTCAGGCAGGCCTGCGTGACGATGTCGGCATATTGGGCGAAGGGGGGGGCGAGGCGGCCGTAGACCAGGCCGAAGGCGGGCTGCAGCAGCAGCCCCAGCACCATGCTGGCGGCCAGTCCCGGGGCCAGCGTGGCGATCTCGCCGCGCCCGGCCGCGCGGGCGACCATCCGGTGGACGATCTCCACCGGATTGTCGTCGTCGTTGGCCACGCGCGGCAGGGCCTGGTGCTGGGCCAGCATCAGGAAGCGGAACAGCACCGGCTCGGCGTCGAAGAAGCGGCAGAACTCGCCCACCACGGCCGCCAGCCGCTCGGCGAAGGCGTCGTGCGGGGCGAGCGCCGCGGCAAGGCGGCGGGCAAAGGTGGCATAGTTGGTGGCGAACAGGTCCCAGACCAGCGCGTCCATCGACTCGTAGTGGCGATACAGCGTGCCCTCGGCGACGCCGGCCGCGCGGGCGAGGTCCCGCACCGTGGTCGCCGCCACGCCGCGCTCGACGAACAGGGCCAGCGCCGCCTGCTGGATGTTGCGTCGCGTGGCGGTGCCGTCACGCATCGGG
>JBGAIK010000315.1:0-5067 GCA_044225615.1 Acetobacteraceae bacterium
CCACCGCACCCAGCTTCGTGCGACTGCACGGTTTGAATGCCTGCGGCGCAAGGCGGGAAAGATGAGGTGACAGGGTGCCGCGACGGCGTTCGGGCCAATCACCGAAGGCTGACGCCACAGCCGCGAGCACGAACGGGATCCAAGGGCCTGCGGCCCTTGGCCGGCGGGGCCTTGCTTGCCTGCCTTCGCCCTTGCATTCGCGCCGAACCCGACCAATCTCCTCGCACCCATGAACGATTTCCACGCCCCTGCCGCCCTCACCGCCGCCGACCTCGAACTGGTCCAGGCCGCCACCGACGCCCTGCTGCGCCATTACCGCCCGTTCTGGCACACCGTCGCCGCCGCGATTCGCAGTGCCGATGGCCGCATCTGGACCGGCCTGCATCTCGGTGCCACCGTCGGCCGCATGTCGGTCTGCGCCGAGCCCATCGCGCTTGGCCGAGCCTTGCTCGAAGGGGATGGCACTGCCACCACGATCGTCGCCGTCCGCCATCCCAAGCCGGAGGAGACCGGCGGGGTCGAGATCGTCTCCCCCTGCGGCGCCTGCCGCGAGCTGCTTGCCGACCACGCCCCCGACGCCCAGGTCATCGTGCCCGGGCCGCTGCGGATGCCGGCGCGTGCGCTGCTGCCGCTGCCGTATCGCCGCTGATGCCGCAGGCGCCCTATTACACCGGCCCCGTCTCCGACCATTTCGACGGCACCTGCTTCTTCCTGCCGGGCCAGGCGGCGCCGCCGCAGGAGCGCCGTGCCAATCCGCTGGTCTTTCTCCGGCTGCGCTTCTCGCGCACGCGCGCGAAATGGCCGCGCCGCTTCCCGAGCCCCTTCGCCGATGCCCGCCCGCCGGCCCGCGTCGAGGGGTTGCGCGTCACCCTGGTCGGCCATGCGAGCTTCCTGATCCAGGTCGCCGGCAGCAACCTGCTGGTCGATCCGGTCTGGTCCATGCGCGCCAGCCCCTTCCGCTTCCTCGGCCCCAGGCGCGCCAACCCGCCCGGCATCGCCTTCGAACACCTGCCGCCGATCGACCACGTGCTGGTCACCCACAACCACTACGACCACATGGACCTCGCCACCCTCGGCCGGCTCTGGCAGGCGCACCGGGCACCCGTGGTCGCGCCGCTCGGCAACGACACCATCATCCATGCCGCGCATCCCGGCATGGCGGTAACGGTGTTCGACTGGCACCAGCGGCTTGAGCTGGGCCCCGGCCTTGCGGTCACGCTGGTGCCGGCGCAGCACTGGTCGGCGCGCGGGCTGGCCGACCGGCGCATGGCGCTGTGGGGCTCGTTCCTGTTCCACACCCGGGCCGGCAGCATCCTGCATGTCGGCGACACCGGCTTCGGCGACGGCGCCACGTTCCGCGACATCGGCGACCGCCACGGCGCGCCCGATCTGGCCATCCTGCCCATCGGCGCCTACGAGCCGCGCTGGTTCATGCAGCGGGCGCACATGAACCCGGCGGAGGCGGTGCGCGCCATGGCGCTGCTGGGCGCCCGCCAGGCGCTCGGCCATCACTGGGGCACGTTCCAGCTGACCGACGAGATGATCGACCAGCCGCCGAAGGACCTTGCCGCCGCGCGCGACGCCGCGGGCCTGCCGGCCGCCGCGTTCCATCCGCTGCGGCCCGGCGAATCCTGGTCGCCCGGATGACCCGGCCGCGCTTCATCACCAGCGAGATCTACCGCCGCTCGACCTATGGGCCGAAGCATCCGCTGGCGATCCCGCGCGTCTCCACCGTGACCGACCTGGTCCGAGCGCTCGGCTGGCTCGATCCGGCGGTCACCCACCTGGCGCCGATGGCCACCGAGGCGGAGCTGCGTCGCTTCCACCACCCCGACTACCTGGCCGCCCTGCGCGCGGCCGAGGCCACGCAAACCGTGCCCGAGGCCGTGCGCACGCGCTTTCGCATCGGCGCCGACGGCAACCCCGTCTATCGCGAGGTCTACAGCCGGCCCGCGACCTCGGCCGGCGGGGTGATGCTGGCCGCGCGGCTGACCGCGCAGGGCGGCATCGTCCATGTCCCCGGCGGCGGCACCCATCACGGTCGGCCGGACCGGGCGAGCGGCTTCTGCTACCTCAACGACCCGGTGCTGGGCCTGATGGAATGGCTGGACCAGGGGCTGGAGCGCATCGTCTATCTCGACATCGATGCCCATCACGGCGACGGGGTGCAGGACGCGTTCCACGACGATGCGCGCGTGTTCACGATCAGCGTGCACGAGGCCGGGCGCTGGCCCTTCACCGGGCCTGCGGATGACAGGGCCGGCGGCGCGGCGCGCAACTTCCCGGTGGAGCGGGGCTTCAACGACAGCGAGCTGCGGCACCTGCTCGACCATGCGATCCTGCCGCTGATCCGCGCGCGGCGGCCGCAGGCGATCATGCTCCAGGCCGGGGCGGATGCGCTGGAGGAGGATCCGCTGGCCAGGCTGGGCCTGTCCAACAACGCCCACCGCGCGGTGGCCGCCGCCGTGATGCCGCTTGCGCCGCGGCTGATCGTCACCGGCGGCGGCGGCTACAATCCATACACGGTGGCACGCTGCTGGGCCGCCATCTGGGCGACCTTGAACGGGTTCGCAATCCCGGAGCGCCTGCCGCCGGCGGCGGAGGCGGTGCTGCGCGGGCTCAGCTACAATCGTGCCGCGGGCCGCAACCCGCCGGAGCACTGGTTCACCACCCTGGCCGACGCGCCGCGCGAGGGACCGGTCCGCCCTGCCATCCATGCTCTCGCTGCCCAGGCGCTGAAGGAGGCGCTTCCCGCATGACCCCTCGCCGCCGGTTCCTTGCCCTGCTGGCCGCCGCCGTCCCTGCCGCCGCGCGCGCCCAGACCGGCCCGCAGCCGGACCTGCCGAAGGAGCGGCTTGTCATCGTCACCCATGACGGACGGCGCCATGAGTTCAGCGTGGAGATGGCGCTGACCCCGGACCAGCAGACCGTCGGCCTGATGTTCCGGCCGAGCGTGCCGGCCGATGGCGGCATGCTGTTCGACTGGGGGGCGCCGCGCAGTTCGCAGATGTGGATGCGCAACACCCTGGCCAGCCTGGACATGCTGTTCATCAATCCCGACGGCACCGTGCGCACCATCGCCGAGCGGACGGTGCCCCAGTCGCTGGCCACGATCGACAGCCGCGGGCCGGTGCGCGCGACGCTGGAGCTCGCCGCCGGCACCGCCGAGCGGCTGGACATCCGGGTGGGGGACAAGGTGCTGCAGCGCATCTTCGGCACCGCGCCGTGAGGCAACCGGTGCGCCCCTTCCGGCGTTCGTGGCCGATGAAGATCGTTTTCGCCCTTGCCCTGCTGTCGCTCGGCGCCTGCGCCTACACGATGGAGCGGATGCCGGCGCGGTCGGCGTCGATCCGCGAGGCGCCTTCGGTCGGGCTGCCGCCGGCCTTTCAGCCATAGAGCAACAGCTTCGCGCGCGACCGTGCGCCGCGAGCGATGCACCGACCGGCCGGCGCGCGCCCGCGTGTCGCTCGGCCGCTCCCCGAAGCGGCGGCCGTAGGCGGCGATGAAGCGGGACGGGTTGGTGAAGCCGAAGCGGCGGGCAATCTGGCGGGTGGGCTCATGTGCCTCTGCCGCGAGCAGCGCCACGCGGGCATGTTGCAGCCGGATGTCGTGCAGCGCGCCGAGGGCGGTGGTGTCGCGAAAGCGACGGAAGGCGGATTGCAGCGCGGTCAGGCTGCATCCGGCCGCCTCGGCGACGTCGGCGAGACTCACCGGGCGGTCGGCGGCGTCGTGCATGAACGCCTCGGCGCGGCGCAGGTGGGCCGGGATGGCGCCGGGATTCGGGCGCGCCACGGCGTCGCGGTGGTTGTGGTCGAGGCCCAGCAGCATGGCCTGGAGCAGCAGGTCAGTGAAGGTCTCGCGCGCCACCGGGTGGGAGGTCAGGCCGCCCGGGTCGCGCATCTCGGAGACGAACTGGGAGATCAGCCGGAGTACGCGGCCCGGCCCGGGCCGCGACCAGTCGATGACGGGCGCGAAGGCCAGTGCCCGCCGCGGAGTGGCGCCGAGCAGCCCGGCCAGCATCTGATCGATCCGCGCCGCCTCGAGCCACAGGCAGAGCCGGGCGGTCTCGTCGGTGGAGAGCAGGCTGGTGCCGGGCGTGCCGCGCAGCATCAGCCCGTGCCGGGCATCGCCGATGCCGCACCCATTCGGGCCGGGCAGCATGTCGATGCCGCCCGAGAGGAGTATCGCCAGGCAGAACAGGTCGGCGTAGCCGTCGCCGATGATTCGAATGTCGGTGCCGAAGACGTCGGCATTGCAGCACGGTTGCAGTGCACCCTCGAGGCGGATGCTTTGCAGGCTCACCAGCGCGCCGTCCGCCAGCCTGCCGTGACCGCCGCGCAGGCGGAACGCCATGCGGTCGTTCTCCACCGTTGTGCTGCACGCGAAGCGGCCGTCGGGGTCGAGATCCCGGGTGCGGATCTCGAAAGTCCGGAACGTGGCGAGGAGCGGCTTGTCGAAGACGAACATGGACACTGCGCAACGGAACGGCCCATCCTGGCATGGCGGCGGTACGGATTCACCAGCCGGGTACGGATCGCGTGTGAAACTCTTCGGGAGCGGCGTCGCGGCGTTGCCGCGGCGGCGCGGCCTGTGCTCGGCTGCGCCGGGGTCCGCCGGCATGGCGGAGCAGGAGGGATGCGATATGGCCAAGGCGCCGTCTTCCGACGCGATCATGGCTGCCGACAAGCTCAAGCCGCTGCTGGCGCGATCCAAGCAGGAGCCGGTGCAGGCGGCGATGGCGCTGACGGCCGAGGGCGATGGCGTGCTGCTGCTGGACAAGAAGGCCAAGCCCAAGAAGGTGCTGTCGATGCTGCGCGCCGGCGCGGCCAAGGCCAAGCTGTCGCTGGGCAGCGCCAGCCTGCGCTTCGGTCGGGCCGAGGTGGACCCCGAATACGATTCCGGCATCGTGAAGCTGACGGTCAACAAGGAGCCGCCGGGGCCGATGCGGGTGAAGCTGACCGAGCTGGTCAAGCGCATCCCGTACCAGAAGGTGGAATTCTTCGTCGATCCGTCGCTGGAGGCGGAGGGCGAGGAGGACGAGGCCGCCGTGCCGGCACCTGCTGCGAC
>JBGAIK010000316.1:0-5143 GCA_044225615.1 Acetobacteraceae bacterium
GCCGCGCCCGGCTGCACTCACGGCCAGGTGTGGATGACGCGGCGGTTCTCGCGCTCGATCACCACGGGATTGTTGTTGATGAGCGCGTAGTTGTAGCGATCGGGGGTCGCGACCTTGATCGTGCCGGGCAGCGGGTAGACGGTGACGGCATTCGGCAGCGTGGAGCCGACGACGATGTTGGCGCCGGAACGGATTTGCGCATGATGGGTTCGTTCCAGGATGGGAGCACGACGCTCCCGCCACGAGGAATGCCGCGGCCGCGCCGCGGTGCGAGGCGGGGGCGCCGGCATCACCGCGATATGGCCGATTGCTACTCGACCGTGACGCTCTTCGCGAGATTCCGCGGCTGGTCGACGTCGGTGCCTTTCAGCACGGCGACGTGATAGGCCAGCAGCTGCACCGGAATCGCGTGCAGGATCGGGGCGACGAACGGGTCCACGCGGGGCAGCACCACGGTCTCGGCGGCGATGCCCTTGAGCTTTTCCGCCCCCTCGGCGTCGCTGAAGACGATCACCTGGCCGCCGCGGGCGGCGGCTTCCTGGAGGTTGGAGGCGGTCTTCTCGAACAGCGGGCCGCTGGGGACGGTGGCGATGACCGGCACGCTGCGGTCGATCAGCGCGATCGGGCCGTGCTTCATCTCGCCGGCGGCGTAGCCCTCGGCGTGGATGTAGCTGACTTCCTTGAGCTTGAGCGCGCCTTCGAGGGCGATCGGGAAGCAGGCGCCGCGGCCGAGGAACAGCACGTCGCGGGCCTCGGCGATGCGCGCGGCGATGCGCTGGATGTGCTGGTCGCGGTCGAGCACCTCGGCGGCGCGGGACGGCACTTCGAGCAGGGCGGCGGTCATCCGTGCCTCGCCGGCCGCATCGATGGCGCCACGGGCGCGGGCGGTGGCCAGCGCGAGGCAGGCGAGGACGGAAAGCTGGGCGGTGAAGGCCTTGGTGCTGGCCACCCCGATCTCGGGGCCGGCGATGGTCTGCAGCACGGCGTCGGCGCTGCGGGCCATGGTGCTCTCGGGGACGTTCACGATGCAGAGCACGTGCTGGCGCTCGGCCTTCATGTAGTGCAGCGCGGCCATGGTGTCGGCGGTCTCGCCCGACTGGCTGACGAGCAGGCCGAGCCCGCCCGGCTCCAGCGGCGGGGTGCGGTAGCGGAACTCGGAGGCGACGTCGGCATCGACCGGCAGGCGGGCGACCTGCTCGAACCAGTAGCGGCCGACCAGACCGGCATAGAAGGCGCTGCCGCAGGCGGAGATGGTGATGCGCGGGATGGCGGCGAGATCGAAGGGGAGCTTCGGCAGGGCGACGGCGCGGGTGCGGGGGTTGACCATCTGGCGCAGCGTGTCGCCGATCACCGCCGGGTGCTCGTGCAGCTCCTTTTCCATGAAGTGGCGGTGGTTGCCCTTGCCGACGGCCGCACCCGAGAGCGCGGTGAGCTTGACCTCGCGCTGGACCGCGGCCCCGGTGGCGTCGTGGAAGGTGGCGTTCTCGCCGGTCACCACGGCCCAGTCGCCGTCGCGCAGATAGGCGATGCGGCGGGTGAGCGGGGCGAGTGCGAGGCCGTCGGAGCCGACGAACATCTCGCCCTCGCCGAAGCCGACCGCGAGCGGGGCGCCGTGGCAGGCGCCGATCATCAGCTCGGGATGGCCGGCGAAGACCATGGCCAGCGCATAGGCGCCCTCGAGGCGGGCGAAGGCCTCGCCGGCGGCCTGGACCGGGGTGCGGCCCTGCTGCAACAGCAGGTCGACGAGCTGGACCACCGTCTCGGTGTCGGTCTCGGACTGGAAGACCTGGCCGGCGGCCTCGAGCTCGGCGCGCAGCTCGGCGTGGTTCTCGATGATGCCGTTGTGGACGACCGCGACGCGGCTGGTGCCGTGCGGGTGGGCGTTGCCCTCGGTGGGGGCGCCATGGGTGGCCCAGCGGGTGTGGCCGATGCCGGTGGTGCCGGCGAGCGGCTGCGCGCCCAGCACCTCGGCGAGGTTGGCGAGCTTGCCGGCGGCGCGCCTGCGATCGATGCCGCCATCGCGCAGCGTGGCGATGCCGGCGCTGTCGTAGCCGCGGTATTCCAGGCGGCGCAGCGCCTCCAGGATGAGGGGGGCCGCCGGCTGGCGGCCGATCACGCCGACGATGCCGCACATGCTAGCGGTCCTTCTTCCTGGCCGCGCGGAAGGCCGCGGCGCGGCCTGGCCGCTCCTCCTGCCGGGCGCGGCCGAAGGCCATCGCATCCGACGCCACGTCCGCGGTGATGACGCTGCCGGCGGTGACGAAGCTGCCGTCGCCGAGGGTGACGGGGGCGACGAGCACGGCGGCGGAGCCGACGAAGACGCCCTCGCCGATGGTGGTGCGGTGCTTGGCGAAGCCGTCGTAGTTGCAGGTGATGGTGCCGGCGCCGACATTGGTGCGGGCGCCGACGCTGGCGTCGCCGATATAGGTCAGGTGGTTGGCCTTGGCGCCGCGGCCGAGGGTGGCGGCCTTGATCTCGACGAAATTGCCGACATGGGCCTCCTCGCCGATATCGGCGCCGGGGCGCAGGCGGGCGAAGGGGCCGATGACGGCGCCGCTGCGCACGGTGCAGCCTTCCAGGTGGCTGAAGGCGCGGATCTCGACGTTCGGCTCGACGGTGACGCCGGGGCCGAAGACGACGTTGGGGCCGATGGTGACGTCGTTGCCGAGCACCGTGTCATGCGCGAGGAAGACGGTGTCGGGCGCGGTGAGCGTTGCCCCGGCGTCCATCGCGGCGGTGCGCAGGCGGCGCTGCAGCTCGGCCTCGGCGCGGGCGAGCTCGGCGCGGGCGTTGATGCCGAGCAGCTCCGACTCGGGCGCCTCGACCGCGGCGACCAGGGCGCCCTCGGCGCGGGCGAGGGCCACCACGTCGGTGAGGTAGAATTCCTTCTGCGCGTTGTCGTTCCTGACCGCGCGGAGCCAGGCGAGCATGCGGCCGGCATCGGCGCAGAGCACGCCGGCATTGCACAGGCCGACCGCGCGCTCGGCGTCGGTCGCGTCCTTCCATTCGACGATGCGCTCGACGAAGCCTGCTTCGCCGATCACGCGGCCGTAGCGGGCCGGGTCGGCCGGGCGCATGGCGAGCAAGGCGAGGCCGGCATCGCCGGCGGCGCGGCGGGCGCGCAGGCGCCTGAGCGTGTCCGGCGTGATCAGCGGGTTGTCGGCGTAGAGCACGGCGACCTCGCCGGTGCCGAAATGGGCGGCGGCCTGGAGCGCGGCATGGGCGGTGCCCAGGCGGTCGTGCTGGACCACGGCGGGCCAGGGGGCGGCGGCGCGGCCGACCGCCTCGGTCTCCGGGCCGACGACGACGACGATGCGGTCGAAGGCCGCGGCGCAACTGTCGATCAGGTGGCGCAGCATGGGCTTGCCCGCCAGCGGATGCAGGGTCTTGGGCAGGGCCGATTTCATGCGGGTGCCGAAGCCCGCGGCGAGGATGACGGCGGTGGCGCTCATGATGGCTTCCCGAGTAGCGGTGTCGGCGCAAACATGTCAAAGGGTTATGAATCACGCTTCGTTTCCGCCTGCAATGAGGACCGCATGACCCGGACCCTGCTGCTCGACCTGGACGGCACGCTGGTCGATTCCGTGCCCGACCTTGCCGCGGCGCTCAACCGGCTGATGCTGGCCCGTGGCCTGGCGGCGTTCGACCACGCGGCGGTGACGGCGATGGTGGGGGACGGGGCGGCGGCGCTGCTGGCACGCGCCTTCGCCGCGCGCGGGACGGCGCAGGACGCGGCGGCGCTGGACGATTTCCTGGCCGACTACACGGCCCATGCGACGGTGGCGACGCGGCCGTTCCCGGGGGTGGAGGACGGGTTGCGGCGGCTGGCGGCCGAGGGCTGGCGGCTGGCGGTGTGCACCAACAAGCCGGAGGCCGCGGCGCGGGCGCTGCTGGGCGGGCTGGGGCTGGCGGACCACTTCGCCGCGATCGGCGGCGGCGACAGCTTTGCGGTGCGCAAGCCGGACCCGGGGCATCTGCTGGCGACGCTGGTCATGGCCGGGGCGCTGATCGGGCGCTGATGGCGGGCGACTACCACAACGACGTGGCCGCCGCCGCGGGGGCCGGCGTGCCCTGCATCTTCGCCGCCTGGGGCTACGGGCCGGCGGCGATGGGGGACGGGGCGGCGGCGCGGGCGGTGGACTTCGCGGAGCTGGTGGGGATCGCGGGGCGGTTGGTGCCCGGGAAGTAAGCATCTTCTTTTTCTGAAGAAAAAGAAGCAAAAAGACTTTTGTCCGTTGTTCTCCATGACGCAACCGCGCGGAAAACGGATAAAAGTTTTTTGGTTCTTTTTTCCAAAAAAGAACAATCTTCCCTAAAGCTTTTCCCTCTCCGCCTTCAACGCCGGCGAACTCGGAAAGATGAACAGCCCGGCCTCCACCAGCGTTCGCGCCTGCTCGGTCTCGCCGGCCTCGCGGAGCGCGCGGGTGCCGCGATGGTAGGGCTCGGTGCGGCCGGGGAAGCGGCGCGACAGGGCGATCCAGCGGGCGCCGGCGGTGTGCCAGTCGCCGCAGAGCTCGGCGACCTCGGCGGCGAAGAAGCGGGGCCAGAACTCCTCCGGCCAGTGCTGCACGGCGGCGGCGATGGCGGATTCGGCCTGCGCCGGCTGGCCCTGGCGGGCAAGGGCGACGGCGGCCATGCAGCGCACCCATTGCGAGCCGGGGAAGCGGCGCGCGGCATCCCGCCAGCGCGGCGCGGCCTGGGCCCAGTCGCCCTGTTCCTGGGCGCAGAAGGCCAGCGCCTCCCAGGCGCCGGGGGCGCGGGGGAAGCGCAGCACGGCCTGGCGGGCCAGCGCCTCGGCCTCGGGGAAGCGGCGCAGGCGGCGCAGCGCGGCGCTGCCGATGTGCCAGCCGGCCAGCAGGCGGGGGAACCTGGCGCGCAGCGTGGCGGCGGTTTCCAGCGCGGCCTCGGGCGCCTCGTCGGCGAGCTCGGTCTCGCCGCGGATGATCAGCGCCTCGGGCCGGCCGGGATGCTGGTCGATCAGGTCGGCGAGCTGGGCCGGCATGTGGCGCATGGCGCCGGCCTGCTCGCGCAGGCGCTGGCCGGCCTCGCCGAAGCGGGGCTGGCCGTGGGCGCGGCCGGTGAGGCGGTGCAGCAGGCCGGCGAGCCGGTCGGACAGGGCGCTCATGGCGGGTTGCCTTCGGTG
>JBGAIK010000317.1:0-4951 GCA_044225615.1 Acetobacteraceae bacterium
TGCCGGCGCAGAACGCCTCGGGCAACTGGGTGAAGGTGGTGCAGCGCATCCCGCTGCGCGTGGCGGTGGAGCGCAAGGAAGGCGACCCCGAGCTGCGGTCCGGCATGTCGGTGATCGTGGAGGTCGACACCGGGCATGTGCGGCACTGGCGGGACCTGATCCCGTAGGCCTGACGGGAAGCAAGGGCCAAGGGCCGCAGGCCCTTGGAACCCGTTCTTGCCGGCGGCCGGGGCACTGGCCTTCGGTCGCGATCCCACCGGCAATCGCCGAAGGTCGGCGATGCAGCCGCCGGCACGGATCGGTTTCCAAAGGCCCCCGGCCTTTGGCCGCCGGAGGCAGCTTTCCCTACCTTCTGGCGATCAGCGCGTCCTCGGCCTGGGCCACGAGTTCGCCGATCACCTCGGCCACGGTCTGCACGGCGGTGACCATGCCGACCGACTGGCCGGCCATGACCGAGCCCTGCTCGACATCGCCGTCGATCACCGCGCGGCGCAGCGCGCCGGCCCAGAAATGCTCGATGGAGAGCTGGGCGGCTTCCTTGGTCAGCTCGCCGGAATCGAATTTCTTGAGCGTCTCGGCCTGGTGGGCCAGGAAGCGCTTGGTGCCGGGGTTGGCGAGGCCGCGGACCGGGATCACCGGGAAGCGCTCGTCGAGCTGGACCGAGGGCACGGCGTCGCGGGCGTTGGCGCGCAGGAAGGCCTGCTTGAAATTGGCGTGGGCGATGCTTTCCGTCGTCGCCGCGAAGCGGGTGCCGAGCTGGGCGCCGGCGGCGCCCATCTCCAGGTAGGACAGGATTGCCTCGCCGCGGCCGAGCCCGCCGGCGACGAAGACAGGGACGTCCTTGATGTGCGGCAGGATTTCCTGGGCGAGCACGGTGAGCGAGACGGGGCCGATATGGCCGCCGGCCTCGCTGCCCTCGATGACGATGGCATCCGCGCCGGAACGCACGAGGCGTTTGGCCAGCACCAGGGCGGGGGCGAAGGCGATCAGCCTGGCACCGCCATCCTTCACCGCGCGAACGGCGCCGCCGGGGGGAATGCCGCCGGCGAGCACCACGTGGCCGACCCTGGCCGCCAGGCACACCCGCACGAGGTCGTCGAGCTGCGGGTGCATGGTGATGAGGTTCACGCCGAACGGCTTGCCCGTCATCGCCTGGGTGCCGGCGATCTCCTTCTCCAGCAGCGCGGGCGTCATCGCGCCGCAGGCGATGACGCCGAAGCCGCCGGCGTTGGAAATGGCGGAGACGAGGTGCCGTTCGCTGACCCAGCTCATCGCGCCGCCCATCAGCGCCACCTCGGTGCCGAGGAAGGCGCGGCCGTTGGCCCAGAGCTGGTCGAGCCTGGCGTGGGCGGCGGCGCGATCCATCAGGCGGCGTCCAGCCCGTAGGCGGTGTGCAGCGCGCGGACGGCAAGCTCGGTGTATTCGGCGCCGATGAGGACGGAGACCTTGATCTCGCTGGTGGAGATGACCTCGATGTTGATGCCCTTGCTGGCCAGCGTCGCGAACATGGTGTTGGCCACGCCGGCATGGCTGCGCATGCCGACACCGACGACGCTGATCTTGGCCACCTCGCCATCGGCCAGCAGCTCGCGATAGCCGATCCGGTCCTGGTTCTCGGCCAGCAGCTTCTTGGCCCGCGGCAGGTCGGTCTTGCCGATGGTGAAGGTGAGGTCGGTGCTGCGATCGTCGGCCGAGACGTTCTGGACGATCATGTCCACGTTCACCCCGGCCTCCGACAGCGGGCCGAAGATGGCGGCGGCCACGCCCGGGCGGTCGGGGATGTGGCGGACGGTGATCTTCGCCTCGTCGCGCGAATAGGCGATGCCGGATACGACTTCCTGTTCCACGATCTCATCCTCATCCACGACCAGGCTGCCGGGAAGGTCCCCGCCCAGGATATTGTCCGAAGCGAAGCTCGAGAGCACCTGCACCCGCACGCGCTCCTTCATCGCCAGTTCCACGCTGCGCGTCTGCAGCACCTTGGCGCCGACCGAGGCGAGCTCCAGCATTTCCTCGTAGGAGATGCGGGCGAGCTTCTTCGCCTTGGGCACGATGCGCGGGTCGGTGGTGTAGACGCCATCCACGTCCGTATAGATGTCGCAGCGATCGGCCTTCAGGGCTGCGGCCAGCGCGACGGCCGAGGTGTCGGAGCCGCCGCGGCCCAGCGTGGTGACGCGGTTGTCCGGGCCGATGCCCTGGAAGCCGGCGACGACCGGCACCTGGCCCATCTGCATGCGGCGGATCAGCTCGCCGCCCTCGATGGACTTGATGCGCGCCTTGCCGTGCTGGTCGTCGGTGGCGAGCGGGATCTGCCAGCCGGACCAGGAGCGGGCATCGACGCCGATTTCCTGCAGCGCGATGGCGGTGAGCCCCGAGGTGACCTGCTCGCCGGTGGCGACCACCGCATCATACTCGCGGGCGTCGTGCAGGGGCGAGAGATCCTGGCAATACTTCACCAGCTGGTTGGTCACCCCGGACCGCGCGGCCACGTTCCTGATGCGGTCGAGATCGGCGACGGAGGTGCCGCCGAACTTCATCACGATACGGGTCTTGGCGGAGGCAGGCATGAACAGGTCCCGGCCGGTTGTGATAGGGAAGGGGCGGCACACATACTGGCGGCGGGGAGTGGGGGCAACATGCAACGAGGACAGGGCGGATCGGTGTCGGCGGACGAGGTCGCCCGGTTCGACGCGCTGGCCGATCGCTGGTGGGACCCGGACGGGCCGATGCGGCCCCTGCACCGGATGAACCCGCTGCGCACCGAATGGGTGGACAGCCGCATCCGGCGGCGCCACGGCGTGACCCGGGTGCTGGACGTGGGCTGCGGCGCCGGGCTGCTGTCCGAAGCGCTGGCGAAGCTTGGGCACGACGTGCTGGGGCTGGATGCGGCGGGCGCCGCCCTGGAAGCCGCGCGCGCGCATGCCGACGGGCAGGGACTGCGGCTGGAATACCGCGAAGGGCTGGCCGAGGAGCTGCTCGCCGAGGGCGCGCGGTTTCCTGTGATTACCGCGCTGGAGGTGATCGAGCACGTGCCCCACCCGGCGCGGTTCGTGCGCACGCTGGCGGGGCTGCTGGAGCCGGGGGGATCGCTGTTCCTGTCCACATTGAATCGTACGCCCCGGTCCTTCCTGGTGGCCAAGCTCGGCGCCGAATACGTGCTGCGCTGGCTGCCGGTGGGCACGCATGACTGGCGCAAGTTCCTGACGCCACGAGAGACCGGGGCGCTGCTGCGGGGGGCGGGGCTGCTTGTGGCGGACATCGCGGGAATGACGCTCGATCCGCTGTCGGGGCGGTGGCGGACGGGTCGGGACGTGTCGGTGAACTACATCGTGCAGGCGGTGGCGGGGTAGAAGGGGAAGGGCCTCCGGCGGCCAGGGGCCAGGCGGCCCCTGGACCCGGCGATACTGCGCGCAGCTGGCGTGCTGGCCTTCCTCGCGGGCGTGACACCGGGAAGCATGGTGCGGTCGCATGGTTTGATTGCCTGCGGCGCAGGGCAAGGAAGTGCGGCCGAGCGGGACTTGCGCATCCGAGGGGTCAAGAAATCTTTCTTGACACTGAGGGTCATTTGAGATAACTAACGCAGATGGAGAGAACCAGCCCCCCGCACGCGACACGCAAGCAGGTCTGCGAAGCCGCCGCCCGGCTGCTCGCCTGCATGGAGGGCCTGATCGCAATTCTTGCCGCCACCCTGCTCGGCCGGCAGTTCCTTGGCCCGTGGGTGGGCCGGCTGCGTACCGAACTCCAACACCTTCGCGCCCAGCCTCGGCCCACCCCGGCCGCGCCCGCCCTGCGGCAGGTCCTCCCCGTCCTGGTCTGCGATGATCCGTGCCACCATGCCTGGCAGCCGGCCCGATCTGTGTCGCCTCGGGTCATGAACCGCCCCGCGCCCGCGCGCCCCGCGCCAGGCAAGGGTTCACGCCATCTCCGGCACACCCGTCGCGGTCGCCCCACCCGGCGCCCCCGGTCCCCCCCGCGCTGTCCGGGAAGCATCTCCGCCCGGAGCGCCGTCGCACGTCCAAGTAGTTACGACGGCGCACCACTAGGCCCCTGAAGGCGGAAATCCGCCGGGTGCCTGTGGTGGATCTGCCGTCCGCGCTATGGTGCCGCACGGGAGGGAACAGCATGGATCACGCCGCGGGGATACCCGAGCTGGGGCTCGACCCGTTCTCGACCGCGTTCTTCGACGACCCCTATCCCGGGCACGCCGCGGTGCGCGAGGCGGCGCCGGTGGTGTGGCTGCCGGCCATCGGCGCCTACGGCACCGGGCGGCATGCCGAGATCGACCGGATGCTGAAGGACTGGCAGGATTTCACCTCGGCGCGCGGGGTCGGCATCCGGGACTACCACACCCATCCGCCGCTGCGCGGGCCGTCGATGATCCTGGAGACCGATCCGCCGCTGCATACGCGCCGGCGCGGGGTGCTGAACCAGGCGCTGTCGCCGGCGGTGGTGCGCGGGCTGCGCGCGCCGTTCACCGAAGCGGCGGAGACGCTGGCGGACCGGCTGGTGGCGCAAGGCGCGTGCGACGGGATTGCCGAGATTGCCGAGGCCTATCCGCTGACCGTCTTTCCCGACGCTTTGGGCATGGAGCAGGGCGGACGGGAGAACCTGCTGCCGTTCGGCAACTTCGTGTTCAACTCGATGGGGCCGGACAACGCGCTGCTCCAGGCCTCGCTGGCCGAGCTGCCGCCGCTCGCCGAATGGGCCACGCGGCAGTCGCAGCGCGACCGGCTGCGGGCGGGCAGCATCGGCATGCTGATCCACGAAGCCGCCGATCGCGGGGAAATCGGCGCGGACGAGGCGCCGCTGCTGGTGCGGGCGCTGCTGTCCGCCGGCGTCGATACCACGGTGAACGGGCTGGGGGCGGCGCTGTACAACCTCGCCCGCTTTCCCGACCAGTGGGATCGGCTGCATGCCGACCCCAGCCTGGCCCGCGGCGCCTTCGAGGAGG
>JBGAIK010000318.1:0-4876 GCA_044225615.1 Acetobacteraceae bacterium
CTTGGGGTCGCTGACCAGCAGCGCCTCGCCGGCGGCGGGGGAGCCTTCGTAGGTGAAATCGGCGATCGTCGTCTCGTTGGCGAGGAAGGTGACCGTCTCGTGCGAGAACTGCAGCACGGCGATGCGGATGGGACGCGTCATGGGGGGAGTCTCCCGTTGCCGCGCCAGGATAGTCCTTATGCCGCGTCGTGGAAGATCACCCCCAGCGTGTGGCGGGTGCCGCTGCGCAGGCGGCTTACGCCGTGGCGCATGCGCACGCGGTAGGTGCCGCGCTGGCCGGCGACCGGGCGCTCGTTGACGGCGAAGAGGGCGGCCTCGCCCTGGCGCAGGGCGACGACCTCGGCGCGGGACTGCATGCGCGGGCGCTGCTCGGTCAGCACGAATTCGCCGCCGGTGAAGCTGTCGGGTGGGGAAAGCAGGAAGGCGGCCTGGAGCGGGAAGGACAGGGCGCCGTAGAGGTCCTGGTGCAGGCAGTTGTAGTCGCCTTCCCGGTAGCGCAGCAGCAGCGGCGTGGGGCGGGTCTGGCCCGCCTTGTGGCAGGCGGCGAGGAAGGTGGCGTGGTCGGCAGGGTAGGGGGCCACGTCGAGGCGGGCGGCCCAGGCGTTGGCCAGCCTGGCGAGGTGCGGATAGAGCGCCTGGCGCAGGGCGGCGACCGCTTCCGGCAGCGGGGTGGCGAAATACTGGTATTCGCCGCTGCCGAAGCCGTGGCGGGCCATGACGACGCGGCTGCGGAAGGGCGCCGGGTCGTCGTAGAGGCCGGCAAGGGCGTCGCATTCGGCCGGCGTCAGGATCGGGCCGGTGGTGGCGGCGCCGATCGCGTCCAGCTCGGCCGCGATGCGCGGCCAGTCGAGGCGGTCGATGCGGGTCTGGATGTCGGGCATGGCGGGCTCCTGCGGGTGGCGGCAGGGTGGCACCGGCGAGCCTGCCGGACCCTCCGATGCGTGCCCTGGCTCAGACGATGGCGATGCGGTGGAGGGCGGAGCGGCGCTGGCCGGCGGGGATGTGGAGCAGGCCGGGCTTCTCGGTGAAGTCGCCATCGAAGCCGGCGGGGTCGGACATGCCGTGCCAGGGCTCGATGCACAGCAGGTCCATGCCCGGGCGGGTCCAGATGCCGAGCTCGGGCAGGCCTTCCCAGGAGACCTCCACCGCCGGGGCGCCGGGGGCGGTGTATCGCACCGAATGGCTGGCGAGCCGGTCGAGGATGACGGCATCGGCGGTGAACAGGCCGTCATGCAGCCGCAGCAGAGTGCCCTCGATCGGGGTTGGGAGGGCTTCGGCGCGCAGCAATCCGTCCGGGCTGACGCGGCGGATGGGGGCCGGTTCCGGGTGGGAGAAGGTGAGGGTGTGCGCCTCCTTCGCCAGGCCGGGCAGCAGCGGCCAGTTGAAGGCCGGGTGGGCACCCATGGAAGCCGGCAGCACGACGTCGCCGGTGTTCACGATCGTGTAGGTGATCGAGAGCCCGTCGGCGCCGATCGCGTAGGCGACCTCGAAGCGGAAGGCGAAAGGGTATTGCGCGCGGGTGGCCGGGTTGTCGGCGAGGACCAGGCGACAGGAGGTGGGCGTGCGCTCGGCCCAGGCGAAATCCTGGTCGCGGGCGAAGCCGTGGCGGCCCATCGTGTAGGACTTGCCGCCGAGGCGCAGCGCGTTGTTCCGCAGCGTGCCGACGATCGGGAACAGGATCGGGGCATGGCGCGGCCAGGCCGCGTGGGCCTGCCACAGCAGCTCGCGCGCCTCGGCATCGCGAAGGGAGCATAGTTCCGCGCCCCTGGCGCGCACGCTTGCGCCGATGCCCTGGCCGGCCATGATGTGAGTGTCCATGTTCTACCTCTCCGCCCTGTCGCGCCGGCCCGAGCATCGCGCGGATGCGGGCGCCTTTCCATGGTCGCTGCCGCTGGTGGCCGGGCTGGAGCGGCTGGACTTCACCACGCCGGTCACCTTCCTGGTGGGGGAGAACGGCAGCGGCAAGTCCACGCTGCTGGAGGGGATCGCGATGGGCATGGGCGCGGTGGCGGCGGGCAGCCACGATCTGGCGCGCGACCCGACGCTGGATGCGGCGCGCGCCTTTGCCGCCGGGTTCCTGTTCACCCGCCGGCGGCACGCGCGGACCCGGCTGTTCGTGCGGGCGGAGGACGTGTTCGGCTTCACCCGGCGGGTGGCCGGCACGATGGATGAACTCTCGGCCGACGCAGCCGCCTTCGACGCCACCATGCGCGACGGCTACGGCAAGCGCCTGGCGCAAGGCGCGGTGCTCGGGCAGCGCGGCGCGCTGGCGCGCGACTACGGCGACAACCCGGACGGCCGCTCCCATGGCGAGACGTTCCTGGCCGTGCTGGGGCGGCGGCTGGTGCCGAACGGACTGTATTTCCTCGACGAGCCGGAGACGCCGCTGTCGCCCGGCCGGGTGCTGGCGCTGATGGCGATGCTTGCCGATCGGGTGGCACGCGGCTGCCAGTTCGTCATCGCGACCCATTCGCCGATCCTGATGGCGCTGCCCGGCGCGCGCATCCTGCTGGCCGAGGCGGGCGTGCTGCGCGAGGCGGGCTGGAACGCGCTGGAACATGTGCGGGTTACGCGTGCGTTCCTCGCCGATCCGGCGGCGATGCTGCGGAAGGTGCTGCCATGACCGTCACCATACGGCCTGCCACGCGCGCCGATGCGAAGGGGCTGCTGGCCGCGCATGACGAAAGCCGGGCGCTGCTGTTCCCGTGGGTGGAGCCGTTCGGCGACCGGTCCGGGTTCGACGCCTGGATCGGGCAGGTGGAGAGCGGGCGCAAATACGCGTTCCTGGCCGAGGAGGACGGGCGGATCGCCGGGGTGATCAACCTGAACGAGGTGGTCCGCGGCATCTTCCTGAGCGCCTATCTCGGCTATTACGGGCTCGCGGGCGGGATGGGGCGCGGCATCATGACCTCCGCGGTGGGCATGGTGGTGGCCGAGGCGTTCGGACCGCTCGGGCTGCACCGGGTGGAGGCGAACATCCAGCCGGGCAACGAGCGGTCGCGGGCGCTGGTGCAGCGGCTGGGATTCCGGCTGGAGGGGTTCTCGCCGCGCTACCTGAAGATCGCCGGCGAATGGCGGGACCATGAGCGCTGGGCGAAGCTCGCCGACGAGCCGTGACGCGCCTGACGCGGGGCGGCGGAGCCGGACGGACGTGCGTGAAGTGGAACTTTTTCGCGCCGATCGCTTTGCAAGTGTGGAATTGACGCCAGCGTAACGCTATGCAACTGCCGGGGCGGAAATCCGGCCCCGCGCGGCAGCAAGAGGCGGGGCGATGGCCGGGATCAACGAGGCGAAGCGCAGCTGGGTGGCGAACGCGCTGGGCGTGACGCTCGCCGACGGCGCGGACGGCGCCGCACCGGGGCGCCACGCCCGCAAGTCCCACGGCGGCAAGGACGCCGAAGACCCCGCAAAGCCGGCCCGGCACGGCCAGGATGCGGCGCCGACGGACGCCGTCGGCAAGCTCGCCGCCCTGCTCAAGGCGCTCAATGACGAGGCCGACGCGCTCGACAAGGCCGGCTTCGGCACCACCGAGATCTTCCAGCACCATGACGAACTCGAGGAGCGCGCCGCCACGGCGGCCAAGAACGCCGACGCCGACGCCCGCGGCAAGACCCTCGCAGCGCTCGAAGCCGAGGCGCAGGACGCGCTCGATCACGCCAAATCCCTGTCCCGCGCCGCGAAGGACGTGATGGGCAAGGGGGCCGAGGCGCCCAGCGCGGAGCAGAAATCCGCCATCTACCGCAAGGCGCTGGAGGAGCATTACCACCTGACGATCGACGTGCCGCCGGACATGAAGAACACCCATTTCGACAAGGTGTTCGCCATGTTCGGCTCCGTGCCCAAGAGCCACGTCGCCCAGGACCGGATGAAGAAGCTCACCTACAAGCCGGCGCTGAAGGGCGGCGAGTACGGCGATGCCGAGATCGCGCTGGGCGATTTCGGGACCGCGAAGAAGAGCGAGGAATACGAGGTCAACGGCGAGAAGCTGGCGGCGAACGACTTCAAGGTGACCACCCTGCACGAGATCGGCCATTCGATCGACGACAAGCAGAGCATCATGAAATCGAACATGGGCAGCGAGGGCTGCGGCAAGTGGCAGTCGGAGAACATCTCCAAGATCACCGCCGCCTTCCTGCCGGAACTGCGCCGCGCCGCCGCCGTGCCGGCCGACCTGCCGGACCGCCTGGTCTCCAGCCTGATCACCGGCGCCCTGATCGGCAACGTCGCCAAGCCCGGCATCGTCGCCGATGCCGACTGGGCCCGCATATTGCCCTGGCTCAACGCGCATTGCACCGCGATCCGCCACACCAACGAGCCCTGGGAGAAGCCGCCGGTGGCGGTTGCCGGCCGGGTCTACCACCAGGCCAACGAGAGCGAATGGTGGAGCTACGACCACGGCGCCCGCGCCAAGACCCGCGTGTCCGACTACCAGTTCCGCTCCCCCTGGGAATGGTTCGCCGAGATCTACGCCATCACCTGGCTGGCCAAGCGCAAGCCGCCCAGCGGCGTCGATGCCAAGGTCGCCGCCTTCATGTGGAACGAAGGCTAGGGCGGCGCCATGTCGATCTTCCACGCCGTCGCCGCCACCTGCGGCACATGCGGCACCGCGGTGACGGTGGAACGCACCGCCAGCATCAACGCCGACCGCCGCCCCGACCTGCGCGCCGCCATCCTCGACGGCAGCTTCCAGGCGATCGACTGCCCCGGCTGCGCCACCCGCATCCGCCTGCCGCCCCACTTCACCTATCTGGACATGAGCCGTGGCGACTGGATCGCCGCCGAGCCCACCACCCTGCACGAGATCGGCCATTCGATCGACGACAAGCAGAGCATCATGAAATCGAACATGGGCAGCGAGGGCTGCGGCAAGTGGCAG
>JBGAIK010000008.1:0-42529 GCA_044225615.1 Acetobacteraceae bacterium
GCAGCTCCCTGATCGGCGGGCGGCCGCCCCAGTAGGCGTCGTGCGCCTCGAACACCAGCTCCTGGTTGGGACGGAAGCTCGCCACCTTGTAGGGGCCGGTGCCGACCGGCTTGCGGCCGTAGTCGAGCCAGGTCGCCGCCTCCTCGAAGCCGCGGCGGTTGATGATCTCGCTCCCCTGGGCGGTGAGCCGGCCCTCCAGCGTCAGGTCCGGCGTCGCGTTGACGAAGCGGACCACGTATTTGCTGACGATCTCCACCTTCTCCAGCGACGGCCAGAGCCGGCGCGCCACGGGGGCGACCTGCGGCGGCAGCACCTTGCTGCCCTGCTTCGGCGGCCCGCCGGCCACGGTCAGCGTCTTGTCGAGGCCGATCGGCGCGGTGGTGCCGAACATGCGCTCCGGCCCGTAGGTGAAGGCCACGTCCTCGGCGGTCAGCTCGTCGCCGTTGTGGAACTTCACGCCCGGGCGGATGTCGAGCTCCACCGTGCGCGCGTCGATACGGCGCCAGGCGGTGGCAAGCAGCGGGATCGATTCCAGCTTGCCCATGTAGTTCTTGCCGATCAGGCACTCGAGGTAGGAGTTGACGATCCGCTGCTCCACGTTCGACTGCTCGGCGAGCGGGTCGAGCGTACCGCTGGTGGCCAGCAGCTGCACGGCGATGCGGATCACCGGCCGGCTGTCCGACTGGGCGATCGCGAAGCGGGGCAGCAGCAGCCCGGCTCCCGATCCGATCAGGCTGCGGCGGCGCAATGCAGTCATGCCTTGGTCCTCCCTGTGTGTCTGGCCGGCCGGCGTTCAGCCGGTCCGTATCTCGAGCCCCGCCGGCCCGCCCCGGTAGCGGGCGAGCGCGCGGTCGGCGTGGATCAGCCGCCAGGACAGTGCCATCTGCGCATAGTCGCGGACAAGCGAGGCATGGCACGGTTCGGCGGCAAGGTTGCGGAACTGGTGCGGATCGGAAGCGAGGTCGAACAGCAGCGGCGGCAGTGCGGCGAAATGGACATATTTCCACCGTTCGTCCTGCACCACGCAGAGGCTGCACTGGTCGGCGGAGAGGCCGAGATCCTGCTGCGGCGCGGAGTAGTAGACGTCGCGGAAATCGTATTCGTAGTGTAGCAGCGTGCGCCAGCCCGCGGGCCGGCCGCCGTGCAGCAGGGGCACCAGGCTGGCGCCGTCGCAGGCCGGCGGGATCTCGCCGCCCAGCCAGTCGAGCACGGTCGGCATGACGTCGATCGATTCGGTGAACGCATCCTCCACCACGCCGGCGCGGCCGCCCGGCTCGCGGATCACCAGCGGGATCCGGAAGCTCTCGTCGAAATAGCCGATCTTGCCCAGCAGGTAGTGGTCGCCGAGCTGCTCGCCATGGTCGCTCGTGAAAATCACCAGCGTGTCGTCCCACTGGCCGGACTCCTTCAGGTAGGCGAAGACTTGGCCCAGACAGTCGTCCACCTCGCTCATCAGCCCGAAATAGGTCGCGCGCATCTGGCGGATCGCGGCCTCGTCCATTGCCGCAGCCACGCCGGGCGCCTGCTCGAAGAAGCCGCTCTGCATGGTGGTGCGCAGGTAGAAATCGAGCAGCGGATGCTGCGCCGCCTCTTCGGCCAGGCTCGGCGCGCGCACCGGGGGTGCCATGTCCGCGGCGCGGTACATGGCGTGATAGGGCGCGGAGGCGACGAAGGGCGGGTGCGGCCGCCAGTAGCCGAGATGCAGGAAGAACGGCTTGCCGTTGCGGCCCTTCAGGTAGGTCAGCGCGCGCTCGGTGAAATATGCGCTGTCGGACAGATGTGCCGGCACGCGGCAGGGCCGGTCGGTCGCCCCCGGCACCGCGTCCTCGCCCTCGGGCAGCCAGATCGCCTCGCGCCGCTCCGGCATCGCAAAGCCCTGCTGGGCGAGCCAGCCGAAATATCCCTCCATCGCCGGGCCGAAGCTGCCGACCGAGCGGAACCCCTCCATCGTGTCGCCCAGGCCGGTGAAGCGCGGGTCGTTGCGATGGGCATCGCGCGGGTCGGGCGTCGTGGTGGTGTAGCCGACCAGCGCCGGGTCGTAGCCGGCGGCGCGCAGCGCCTGGCCCAGCGTGACGTGCCGCCGGTCGAGCGGAACGGTGTTCTGCGCCGCGCGGTGGTTCATCTGGTAGAGGCCGGTCAGCAGGCTGGCTCGCGCGGGGCCGCAGGGCACCGTCGTGGTCACGTGGTTGCGAAACACCACGCCTTCGCGGCACAGCGCATCGAGGTTCGGGGTGCGCAGGTGCGGCGTGCCGAGCGCGGGAAGGCAATCGGCCCGCCACTGGTCCACCACGACAAGCAGCACGTTGCGCCGCGCCATGCGTCTCCCCCGTCGCTGCACATCCGTTGCGGAATACTCTTGTGCAGCCGCTGATACAGATGTTATGGGCCGCCCCGACGCCTGTAAAGCTGTCCGCGAAGCCGCTCACGATGTCCCAAGCGCTTTTCCTGCATGCCGCGCGCGACGCCAGGGTCGCCCCGTTCAACCTGCGCGAGGGCGGGCCCGGCGAGGTGCTGGTCGAGGTTGCGGCCGTCGGCCTCTGCGGCAGCGACCTGCACTACTACAAGGACGGCGGCATCGGCTCGGCGGCGATCCAGGCGCCGTTCGTGCCCGGCCACGAATTCGCCGGCTGGCTCGCCTGCGACCTGCCGACGCTGGGGCTCGAACGCGGCACGCTGGTCGCGGTCGATCCCAACGACGCCTGCGGCACCTGCGCGCATTGTCGGGCAGGGCACATGAACCTGTGCCCGAACGTGAAGTTCATCGGCGCCCCGCCGTTCGACGGAGCGATGACCGGGCGCATCTGGGTTCCGGAAACCCAGGTCGTGCCGCTGCCCGGGCCGATGTCGGCCGAGCAGGCGGTGATGCTGGAACCGCTGGGCGTCGCCATCCACGCCGTCGACCTCGCCAAGCCGCGGCTGCTGGAGCCGGTGGCCCTGCTGGGCTGCGGCCCGATCGGGCTGCTGGTGCTGCAGGTGCTGCGGGCCGCCGGCGCCGGCGCGGTCATGGCCGTCGATCCCCTGCCCCATCGCCGCGACATGGCCGTCCGGCTTGGCGCAGCCTGGGTCGGTGCGAGCGTCGCCGAGCTCCGCGCACAGACGGGCAACGAGGGCACGCCGCTGGTGGTGGAGGCGACCAACGCGCCCGAGGGGTTCCGCGACGCGGTGCTCGCCGCCCGGATCGGTGGCAGGGTCGTGCTGGTCGGCATTCCCGACGGCGACCAGTACACGCTGCCTGCCTCCGAGGCGCGGCGCCGCGCGCTCAAGATCAAGTTCGCGCGGCGCATGGGCGAGGTCTATCCGCGCGCCATCCGTCTGGTCGCGTCCGGCGCGGTCGATGTCGAGATGTTGGTGACGCACCGCTTCGCGCTGGCGGACGCGCCCGAGGCGTTCCGCCTGCACGCAGCGAACGCGCCCGGCATGGTGAAAAGCCTGATCTATCCGAATGGCCTTCCCTGACCTCCTGGTCGGGGTCAATGTCGGCCCCCGCGCGACGCGGCTAGCCGGCCAGCGTCAGTACCGCGGCGGCGGTGTGCGCGTCGCTGACCAGCACGCCGGCATGGCCGGCGCGCAGCGCCGCCGTGATCACCGCGGCCTTGTTCAGCCCGCCGGCCGCCACCACCACCCACGGTACCCGGGCCAGCGCGTCCAGCGGCATGGCCAGCGCCCGCGCGTTGATCGGGTGCGCGACGGGCTTGCCCTCGGCATCGAGGAAGCGGCCCATGATGTCCCCGATCGCGCCGGCCCGCTGGATATCGTCCACGCTGGCATCGGCAGGCACCCCGTGGCGGATCAGCAGGGAGCGCGCGCTCAGGTCGCCGAGGCTCAGCAGCGCGAGGTCGATCCGCGCCATCAGCGCCTGCGCCTCGGCGAACACGTCCTGGGCGAGGATCACGTCGCGCGAGGCCGCGCTGCCAGCATAGAGTGGCGCCACGAAGTAGCGGCAGCGCGCCTGCAGCCGCCGCGCGAGCTCGCCTGCGATCTCGAACGTGTTGACGTCCAACCCCTGGCTCAGCCCGCCCATCATCGAAACCACGGTCAGCTCCGGCAGCGCCGCCGGCTCCATGGCGCGGATCGCCTGGTGCAGCGTGGCGCCCCAGCCGACGCCGAACACGCCCACGGCCTCCCGTGCCAGGTGGCGCGACAGGAAGCCCCCCGCCGCCTGGCCCACCAGCGCGGGGATCAGCGCCTCCTCCTCCGGTGTCGGCACGATCACTGCCTCACGCAAGCCGAACCGCTCCATCAGCCGGCGTTCCAGCGCCACGCAATCCCGCAGGTTCGAGCGGATCGAAACCTGCACCAGCCCGCGCGCCCGGCATTCGGCCAGGATGCGGTTGACGCGCAGCCGGGTCAGGCCCAGCCGCTCGGCGATCGCGCCCTGCGTCAGATCCTCCATGTGGTAGAGCCACGCCACCCTGACATGCAGCTGGTCCTCGCCGTCCACCCTGCATCCTCCCCACTTGGCCCAGCATAGGAAGCCCCGCCGCCATGCAGCAACAGCCTGCCCTCCAGATCGTTTCGCATCGCGGCGCCCGCGCGCTGTGGCCCGAGAACAGCATGACCGGTTTCCGCAACACGCTGGCGCTCGGCGTCGACGCGGTCGAGTTCGACGTCCATCCGACGCGCGACGGCAAGCTTGCGGTGATCCACGACGCGACGCTCGACCGCACCACCGATGCGACCGGCGCGGTCGCCGCGCGCAGCCTGGCCGAGCTGCGCGCGGTCCGCCTGACAGGCACCGAGGAGAGCGTGCCAAGCCTCTCCGAAGTTGTGGCGCTGCTCGCCCCGTCGGGGCTCGATCTCCACGTGGAGCTCAAGTCAGATGCCGAGGGCGTGCCCTATGACGGCCTGCCCGAGCGGGTGCTCGCCGAGCTGGACCGCCATAGGCTTGCCGGCCGGCTGGTATTGACGTCCTTCGACCCCGCAGTGCTTCAACGTCTGCGCTCGCTGCGGCCGGATGTTGTCCTGTTGGCATCGATGAATGCCGTCTCCGCCGAACGCCTCGGTGGAGTCCAGGCCGCTCTCGACCTGTTCGAGGGCCTGGGGGTAGCCCATGTGGCGGTCGAACAGTCGCTGCTGGGCGACCAGCTGGAGCTGTTCACCGCTCGCCTCCCGCCGGCCGCACTCGGGGTCTGGACTGTGAATGAAACTGCAGCCATCGCGCGCTGGATCGCCGAGCCGGTCGGTCTGATAACGACTGACCGTCCGGACCTGGTGCGGCTGGCCCTCCGGCGGGACCCGGCTGCGGGCGGAGGGATGGGCGGACGTCGACCGCCAAACTCGATTTGCCGGCAGACAGATTGAACGCGATGACAGCGCGGCCAAAGGACACGCTGAGGTGGTCTCCGCAGCTGGACCGGTGGCTAAGCTAAATGCTCTCTGACGAGAGATCACATCCGATGGCTGGGTTGAGGCGGCGGTATTCGGCTGAATGCAACGCCGGGGTCCTATTGGAGACGATCCGTGGCGAACTGACGGTGTCGCTGCTCGCGGTGAAGCACGACATCCACCAGACAATGACCAACGCGTGGAAGAAGGAGGCTGTCGAGGGGATGGCGGGGGTCCTTTCTGGCAAGGCGGAGGTTGTCGAAGCTGCGCGCACGGCGGAGATCGACCGGCTGCCGGGCAAGGTCGGCCGGCTTGTCGTGGAGCGGGGTTCTCAGCGGCAAGCCACCGGCCGATCCGCGTCGGGCGGAGCCGGAAGATGATTGAGCCTGATCACCCGGAGCTGCCGATCGCACGCCAACGTGCGCTGGTCGGGATCGGCTGCTCGACATCCTACGCGGGGCCTCGGAGCGGAGCCTCCCGAGAACCTGGTGCTCATGCGTGTCATGGACGAGCAACTCACGGACACGCCATCGTATAGCCTGTGACAGATGGCCCGGCACCTGCGTCGTCATGGCCATGCGGTCGGTCGCAAGCGTGCCCGCCGTTCAATGGGGCACAATGGGCTGGCCGCGGTCTATCAGCGACCGAGGACGACGATGCGCCATCCCCAGCACCGGGTCTGGCCTTGCCTGCTGCACGGCGCGGCCATTGATGAGTCCCTGAGGCCGCTCCGGTTCCGCTTGACTCCCCCCACGACCATGCGATTTGACCGTCGCAGGCGGACGGTCCGCCCAGGGAGAAGATTGCCATGTGCCGCCGCCTCCTCGCCGCCGCCGCCTTCGCCGCCTGCCTCTGGTCGGCCGGCGCCGGCGCCCTCGACAGCCGCTATGTCGACGCCAACGGGGACCTTGTCGCCGACGTGCCGACCGACCCCAAGCAGTGGGTCGATCCCTCGGCGCTGATCTTCGCCTACACCCCGGTCGAGGACCCCGAGGTCTATCGCAAGGTCTGGGACGAGTTCCTCGCCCATCTCGGCAAGACCACCGGCAAGCGCGTCGTGTTCTTCCCCGTCCAGTCCAACGCCGCCCAGATCGAGGCCATGCGTGCCGGGCGCCTGCATGTCGCCGGCTTCAACACCGGCTCCAACCCGCTCGCGGTCAACTGCGCCGGCTTCGTCCCCTTCGCCATGATGGCGAGCCGCCAGGACGCGTTCGGCTATGAGATGGAGATAATCGTCCAGGCCGACGGCCCGATTCGCCGCATCGAGGACCTCCGCGGCAAGACCGTCGCCTTCACCGATCCCAACTCGAATTCCGGCTTCAAGGCGCCCTCGGCCCTGCTGCGCGCCCAGTACGGCCTCGAGGCCGGCAAGGACTTCAAGTCCGCCTTCTCCGGCAAGCACGACAACTCCGTCATTGGGGTCGCCAACAAGGACTACGACGCCGCCGCCATCGCCAACGCGGTGATGGCGCGCATGGTCGAGCGCAAGGCGGTGGACGGGGCGAAGCTGCGCTCGATCTACAAGTCGCAGACCTTCCCGACCACTGGCTACGGCCACGTCTACAACCTCAAGCCTGAGCTGGCCGCCAAGGTCCGCGAGGCCTTCTTCACCTTCAAGTGGGAGGGCACCGCCCTTTTGCGCGAATACGAGAAGTCCAATCCGCCGCAGGAGAAGTTCATCCCGATCAGCTACAAGGACAGCTGGCAGGTCGTGCGCGACATCGACGCGGCGATGGACGTGTCGTACGCGTGCAAGTGACCGGTCTGTTGCAAGTGACGGGCCCGCTTCCATGACGACGGGCGCGTCGGCGCCGATGCTGCGCGTCCGCGGCCTGACCAAGACCTACCGTGGCGGCGAGCGCGCGCTCGACGGCGTCGACCTCGACGTCCCTCGCGGCCAGCTGATGGCCCTGATCGGCCCGTCGGGCGCCGGCAAGTCGACGCTGATCCGCTGCGTCAACCGCCTCGTCGAGCCGACCGCGGGCACGATCGAGATCGAAGGCGCCCCCGTCACCGGCCTCGGCGCCAGCGCTCTACGCGCCGCGCGGCGGCGGATGGGTATGATCTTCCAGGAATACGCCCTCGTCGAGCGGCTGACCGTGATGGAGAACGTGCTGTCCGGTCGGCTCGGCTATGTCGGCTTCTGGGCCAGCTGGCTGCGCCGCTACAAGCAGGCCGACATCGACGCCGCCTTCCACCTGATCGAGCGCGCCGGCCTCGGCGGCATGCACGACAAACGCGCCGACCAGCTCTCCGGTGGCCAGCGCCAGCGCGTTGGCATCTGCCGCGCGCTGATCCAGGACCCGGCGCTGCTCCTGGTCGACGAACCCACCGCCAGCCTCGACCCCAAGACGTCGCGCCAGATCATGCGCCTGCTGGTCGAGCTCTGCGCCGAGCGGCAACTGGCGGCCATCGTCAACATCCACGACGTCGCCCTGGCGCAGATGTTCGTCCAGCGCATCGTCGGCCTGCGCGCCGGCCGCATCGTCTTCGACGGCCCGCCCGATGCGCTCACCACCGAACGCCTGACCGAGATCTACGGCGAGGAGGACTGGACCACTGCCCCCGCCGCCGAAGACGAGGACGGGCCACACCCGGACGCGGCCGGCGCGCGGATGGAGACCGCGCGTTGAACGCGGCAGCCCGCGCCTGGCGGCCGCCGCCACTGATCGCCAACCCCTGGCTGCGCTGGTCGATCCAGGGCGGAGCGATGCTGTACCTTGCGCTGGCGATCGGCACGCTGCAGGTCAACTGGGCCCGCGTCGCCGAGGGGCTGGTGCGCGGCTGGGCCTTCGTCGCCGCCTTCGGCCGGCCCGACTTCGTCTCACGCTGGCCCGAGATCGCCGAGGGCATGGTCGAGAGCCTGACGATGACCGTCGTCGCCACCGTGCTCGGCGTCGCGGTCTCGCTGCCCGTCGGCCTCGGGGCGGCGCGCAACCTCGCGCCCCTGCCCATCTACCTCGCCTGCCGCGCCATCATCGCGGCGTCGCGCTCGTTCCCGGAAATCATCGTCGCCATCCTCTTCGTCAAGATGTTCGGCTTCGGCCCGCTCGCCGGCATGGTCACGCTCGCCTTCGCCACCATCGGCTTCATGGCCAAGCTGCTGGCCGAGGACCTCGAGGACATCGACGAGGCCCAGGTCGAGGCCGTCCGCGCCACCGGCGCCTCCTGGGCGCAGGTGATGGTCCATGCCGTGCAGCCGCAGGTGCTGCCGCGCTTCATCGGCCTGTCCGTCTACCGGCTCGACATCAACTTCCGCGAGAGCGCGGTGATCGGCATCGTCGGCGCCGGCGGCATCGGCGCCACACTCAACACCTCGTTCGACCGCTATGAGTTCGGCACCTCGGCGGCGATCCTGATCCTGATCATCCTCATCGTCATGGCTGCCGAGTACGGCTCGGGCCTGATCCGCCGGCGGCTGCAATAATGCCGGTCCGCGCGCTGCCCACCGGCAACCTCGCCTGGCGCCGCCGCACTGCCGGGGCGAGCCTGATGCGCTGGTTCGCCTGGCTGCTCGGCGTTCTGCTGGTCGTGCAGTGCTGGCGGATCATGAACCAGGACACGATCTGGGAGTTCGTCCACGACGCGCCGACCCAGGCCGCCGACCTGCTGGGCCGCATGGTGCCGCCGCGCTGGTCGGTGCTGTCGGTCCTCTGGCGCCCGCTGTGGGACACGCTGAACATGGCGACCCTCGGCACTGCCCTCGGCGTGCTGCTCGGCGCCCCGATCGCCTTCCTCGCCGCACGCACCACCACGCCGAGTGCCACCATCGCCCGGCCGCTGGCGCTGCTGATCATCGTCGCCTCGCGCTCGATCAACTCGCTGATCTGGGCGCTGCTGCTGGTCACCGTCATGGGCCCCGGCGTGCTTGCCGGCATCATCGCGATCGCGCTGCGCTCAATCGGCTTCGTCGGCAAGCTGCTTTACGAGGCGCTGGAGGAGACCGACCCACGCCAGGTCGAGGCCATCACCGCCACCGGCGCGAGCCCCTCCCAGCGCCTTGCCTACGGTTTCATCCCGCAGATCATGCCGACCTTCGCCGGCATCGCCGTCTATCGCTGGGACATCAACATCCGTGAATCGACGGTTCTGGGCCTGGTCGGCGCTGGCGGCATCGGGCTGCAACTGAACGCCAGCGTCTCCCGCCTCGCCTGGCCCGAGGTGACGGTGATGTTCATCGTCATCCTCGCCACGGTGGCGGTCTCGGAGTGGGTGTCGGCCAAGGTCCGCGCCGCCATCATCTGAGCCGGCGCACGTCGAGCACGCCGTCGTCGGGCATGGCGAAGCCGGGCGGCATGGTGGCCAGCGCGATCCGGCGCGTGTGGTTGTAGAGATAGAGCCAGGGCGGATCCTGCTGCAGCAGGCGATAGGCCTCACGGTAGACGCCCTCGCGTGCTGCCGCATCCGGCGTGGCGCGCCCGCGGTCGATCAGCGCCTCCACCGCCGGGTTGCGGTAGCCTTGCCACCAGGAGCCGGCGAATCGGGAATCGATCTTCTCGGCCAGCACGCGGAACGTGCTCATCGGGCTCGAATCGAACACCGCCATGTCACCGATCCCCTTCAGCCGCACCCGATTGGCATAGGCAACGCGATCGTCATGCACGGTGACTGCGAGGCCGACGCCGACCGCGGCGAGTTGTCGGGCGAGGGCGGCGGTGAGCGCCTCGGCCTCGTCGGGCAGCCGGGTCGGGCAGTCGACCGCGAGCTCGAGCCCGCCGCCATGGCCGGCCTCGGCGAGCAGGCGCATTGCGGCCGCGAGGTCCTGGCGCAGCACCGCGGCGGCGGGGTCGAAGCCGTAGTGGATGGGGCTGACGAAGCCCGACAGCGGCCGCCCGGCACCGCCGAGCACCTCGGCAATCAGCGCCTCGCGGTCGATGGCCAGGTTGAGCGCCCGCCGCACCCGAACGTCGGCGCAGGGGCCGTGCCTGGCGTTCAACAGGTAGATCATCGCCGTTGGCGCCAGATAGTCGGTCCCTGCCGTCGCCGTCCCGACCGCGTTGGCGACATCCGCCCGACCGGCCCGCAGCGCCTCGGCCCGCGCTTCAGGCGAAGCGTGCGCTTCCCAGCGAAGGCCGGCGAGCGGCAGCGCACCGTCGTAATGGTCAGGATTGGCGACCGCCTCGATCGCCTGCCCCGGCTCCCAGCCGGTCAGGCGATACGGCCCGGTGCCGACCATCCGCGCGGCAAGGTCGTCCCCCGCCGCCGCCATCGCCTGCGGCGAGACGATGTGGCCGTAGCACAGGATGTCCGCGATGTCGGCCAGCGGCGCGGCGAGTTTGAGCCGCAGCGTCCGCGCATCGAGGATCTCGATCGTCGCCCCCGCGAGATATTGGGCATAGACGCCAGGCGCCCCGAGCGTCGCTCCCTGCGCCGGATCGGCCAACCGCTGCAGGGTGAACCGCACCGCCTCGGCGTCCATTGCCGTGCCGTCATGGAACCGCACGCCCTCGCGCAGCCGGAAGGTGAAGCGCCGGCAATCCGCGCTGGTCTCCCAGGCCTCGGCCAGCCCCGGGCGATATGCGCCGCGCCCGTCGCGCCGCAGCAGCGTGTCGAACACCGCTCCGCAGACAGTCAGCGTGTCTGCGGCATCGGTGCAGGCGTGAGGGTCCTCCAGCGCCACGCGGGCCTGGGCGATGACGAGCAGTCGCGTCATGGAAGAGGTCCTTTGCTGATCCGGGGGCCGCGCCAACATCCCAAGACTCCGCGAGGCCAGGCAAGGAACAGGCGTCGCGCTGGCCGGCGCTCGAGAAGGCCAACGCCGGCAAGGTCATCGGGATCACGCCCGAGCAGGCGGCGCTTCTCGAAAAGCTCAATCCCTGCGTTCTGGAACGTCATGTCGAGAGCGCCGCCCCGGGTGCGCTGCTCTCGGCCGACACGTTCTTCGTCGGCCGCCTGCAGGCATCGGCAAGGTCTACCTGCACGCCGTAGTCGACACCTATGGCTCCTACGCCGTCGGCTTCCTGCACGTCTCCACGCAGCCCGAGGCTGCGGTGGCGGTGCTGACAACGACGTGCTGCCGTTCTATCGCAAGCTCGACCTGCCTGTCGGTGCGGTGCTGACCAACAATGGCCGCGAGTTCTGCGGCACCGAGAACCATCCCTGCGAGCTCCATCTCGACCTCACCGGCATCGAACACCGCCGCACCAAGGTCCGCACGCCGCGCACAAACGGCTTCGTCGAGCGCTGCAACGGCACTGTCCTCGACGAGTTCTGACGGGCCAAGTTGCGCGACAACCTCCGAGAGACTGTCGGGGCGCTGCAGGCCGATCTCGACGCTTGGCTCGTCCACTGCAACACCGAGCGACCACATCTCTGGCATCGAAACCTCGGAACATGGCGAATCGAAACCGTCATGTCGTTCGGCAGCCAAGAAGGTCGAGTGGACCGGCCGGCAGGCGATGCTTATCCCAGGCGCCCGATGGAAAAGGCCTGGCGTCGATGACGCACAGGCTTTTGTCGGAACAACTTCATGAGCACCGGGCTTCTGCCGTCGCGACGAACATGGAAGGTCGCCAAATGCCGCCCCATGGAGTGCCACTGCCTTCGCTGGAAACGGTTCTGCCGCTCCCCTCGCTGTCGGACACTCAGGCTGGGCGAGCGGGCTACGCACTTCAGCAGGCCCGCGCCATCGCCGAGGAAGCTGCCCTTGCCGCGCCGCTGCATGACCGTGAAGCATCGTTTCCGACGACCGCCGTCGCTGCGCTGGGCGACGCCGGACTGCTGGCCGCTCCATTGCCGCTTCCGCTCGGCGGTAGTGGGCTGCACGAAGGGACGGCGCTGCTTCTGCTGCTTCATGCCGTCGGGTCTGGCAGCATGGCGCTCGGCCGCATCTTCGAGGCACATATCAACGCACTTCGCCTTGTGACCCTCTATGGCAGCGCGGATCAGCAACTTCATGCTGCCGGCCAGGCGCGGGCTGGAAAGCTGTTCGCCGTTTGGGTGACGGATGCGCCGGACGCACCGCTGCGCCTGAATGGCGAAAGTCTTTTCGGCGCGAAGCAATTCTGCTCCGCGGCAGGCTATGCCGACATGGCGGTGATCACCGCCGATGCTGGCAACCCTGAGGCGGTGATGATGATGGTGCCCACCAACACAGGCGTGCGTGTCGCAGCAAGCGGCCCGTCGCTCCAAGGCGTGCGCGCGGCGGTCACGCGACGGGTCGAGTTCGATGGCTGCCGCGCGACTGTGCTGGGCAGACCGGGCGACTACCTCCGCGAACCGGAGTTTTCCACCGGAGCGTGGCGGGCCGCGGCCGTAACGCTGGGCGGCTTGGCAGCGCTGCTGGACGAAGCCCGCCGCCAGATCAAGGCGCGTGGACTTGATGCGGCGCCGCACCAGCGCGCGCGGCTCGGGCGTGCGGCGATCGCGCACCATACCGGTTTCCTGTGGTTGGAGCGTGCCGCCATGCTCTGCGCGGCAGGGATCGACGCTGCTGACGCGGTCGCATATGTGAACCTGGCGCGAACCGCCTTCGAGGCGGCAGCCATGGACGCGTTGGCGGGGATCGAGCGGAGCCTCGGGCTTGGCGCCTTCCTGCAAGGCAATCCGGCTGAGCGTCTCGCCCGGGACGTTGCAACCTATCTGCGGCAGCCGGCACCCGACGAGGCGCTGGACGAGGCCTCCGGCCATTTCATGCGGCGGCCAATTCCCGGCGCGCCATCATGATCAGGGCGGGCGAATTGCTGCGGCAGATGCAGGCACTCCCGTTCGCGGCGCTGGAGACGGTGATTGGCGCGGCACCGCCCGTGATCCTCGTGCCGCACCCGGATGACGAGAGCCGCCTTGCGGGAAGGCGAAATCCGCGATGCCGCGGCGCTGCTGGGCATGGGTGGCGATGCCATCGATTTCCTTCGCCTGCCGGATGCGGCGGCGCCGACGGCAGGACCGGCGTTCGCGCGGGCGGTGATGGCGATCGCCGCGGCCGTGAAACGGGAGCGAGCTGACGTGGTTCTCGCACCCTGGCGGCATGACCCACATTGCGACCACCTCGCCACCGACCTGATGGCGCGCGCGGCGGCGGCGCGCACCGGCGCCCGGCATCTCTCCTATCCGGTCTGGGGTTGGACGCTGGCGCCGGAAGCCGAGTTGCCGGATGGGCCGGTGCGCGGCCATCGCCTGGATATCGCCGCCCACCTGCCGGCCAAGCTGGCTGCCATCGCCGCCCACCGGTCGCAGCATGGTGGCCTCATTGCCGACGCTCCGGGGGGCTTCCAACTCCCCGTGCCTCTGCTCACGGTCTTTCGCCGCCCCTTCGAAGTGTTCCTGCAGCAATGAACCTCGGCGCCGCCTATTTCGATGCACTCTACCGATCCGATCGCGATCCGTGGGGCTTCGAGACAAGCCCCTACGAGGCCGCGAAATACGCCACCACGGTGCAGGCGCTGGGCGGCCGGCGCTTCGCCCGCGCCCTCGAGATTGGCTGCTCGATCGGGGTGTTGACATGTGCGCTGGCGAAGCAGTGCGATACGCTGTTGGGTCTCGATATTTCCGCCGCACCGCTCGTGACCGCACGCGCGCGCTGCGCCAACCTGCCCAACGCGAGCTTCCGCCAAGCGGCCATCCCGCAGGATTGGCCGGAGGGATGCTTCGATCTCATCGTGCTGTCGGAAGTGCTGTATTTCCTGCCGCCACCCGACATCGCGACGCTCGCGCTCCGCATCCTGGCAAGCCTTGCGCCGCACGGATTCGTGTTGCTGGTGAACTGGCTGGGCCCGACCGGCACACCTTGCGACGGCGATACGGCGGCGCAACTGCTCATCGTCCGCGTGGCACCAGCGCTCGGTCCCGTCTTCGCGATGCGCACGCAGCACTACCGTCTGGACCTGCTCGCCGCGCCATATTCCGACCTCAATCGAATGTGCGTGGCCGATATCGGGATGCCGGCAACAGCTGCTCCACCCGGACGTTCGCGAGAGTGAACAACCCACCGGAGCAGAGTACGATGAACCGACTTGCTTTGGAGACAGACATCGCAGCGCCGGCAGGCATCTGCGTGGGCATTCCGGTATGCAACGAGGCGGACCGCATCATCCCTTGCCTCGAGTCCTTTGCCGCCCAGGACACGCCGCGGCCCTTCGATCTCGTGCTGCTGCTGAACAACTGCACCGACGGAACGGCCCAGCTGGTCAGGAATTTCACCCCGCCCGCGCACATGCGCCTGCATGTGGAGCATCGCAGCTTTGCGCCGCACCAGGCCAATGCCGGCCATGCCCGGCGGGTCGCGATGCAGGCGGCGCGCGCGCTGACCGGTCGACATGGCGTGCTGATGTGCACTGACGCAGACGCGACGGTGCCGCCCGACTGGATACGGCTCAACCAAGCTTGCATCGTCGCAGGCGCCGATGCCGTGGCCGGGCGGGCCGAGATGCATTCCGGCGAGGCGGCACTGCTGCCCGCGCGCCTGCATGAGGATGAGGCTGTGGCGCAGGCTCTGACCACCCTGCTCGACGAGATCGACTGCGTGATGGACCCCGATCCGGCCGATCCCTGGCCTCGTCATGTGGAGCATTCGGGCGCCAGCATCGCGGTGACTTCGGCGGCCTACGACGCGGCGGGCGGATTTCCACGCATCGCGTCCTCCGAGGACCGCGCGTTCTTTGCGGTACTGCGACGGATCGATGCCCGCATCCGTCATGCCCCGGACATCGTGGTCACGGTGTCCGGCCGCCTCGAGGGGCGCGCGCCCGGCGGCATGGCCGAGACGCTGCGCCGCCGGCTTGCTGCACCTGACTTGTTCCTCGACCCGTGCATCGAGCGCGCATCGGATCGTTTGCGGCGCGCGATGCTGCGCGCTTCCGTACGCCGGCTGCACGCGGCGACGGCGCGTGGCACGCTGGAATCGAGCGAGGTCGCTGCACCTGCGGAAATGCTCGGCCTTGCACCTGCGGAGCTGGCCGGGCTGCTGGGGGCGGAAGGCTTCGGGTCGCTCTGGGAGTCGCTCGAAACGAGGCCAATCCTTCGGCGCAAGCGGGTGCGTGCCTCGGAGGCGAACCGCGAGATATCGACCGCAAGGATGATGTTGCGCGACGCGATGACCCGTTCCAAGGCTCCTGGCTGCGGGCAGGCAGAGATGGCCGGGCTGTCCCGCTAGACCAGCCAAGGAGAAGGCTCAGCGATCGAGCGGCAACAGCGACGCTTGCCGCCCGCCCTGCACTATAGCGAGTCCAACGAGCGGCTGGATCAATCGGTCCGCGAACGCGGGTTCGCGACGCCTTTGCGCCAGTGGCCCGCAGCCGTGCTGCGGGCCCGATCGTGTGGGCGTCTCAGGCGAGATGCCGGATCGACTTCTCCCGTTCCCATTGACGTGTCGCCGCGACGGCGATGAAAGCATCGTCCAGGCCGGTCACGCCGGGGCCGGCCAGCACCCCGGCCTTGTCCAGCAGCGGTTGCGCGTCGGGTTCGGCGCCGATCGCCTTCAGGTGCCCGAATGCATCCATGACCCATTGCACGGCGGCAGCCTCGCGGAGCAGCGCCGCGGTGCCATCGGGGCTCGTCAGCACTGCGACCGCGTCGAAGAGCTGCGACGGCGTGCCGGCGAGCTGGCCGTCGGCCTTGATTTCGCTGCCGTCCGAAAGTGTCACCCGCCCGACGCGCGGCGCCACCGTCACCGGCTGGCCGCCCGCAGCAACGATGCGCTGTCGGAGCGCCGCGAGCGCATCGGCATCGCTGCCCTCGGCGATCAGGATGCCCACGCTGCGCCCATCCAGCGTCGTGCCGGCGTTGCGCTGGATCGACAGGGCAGGACTCGGATCGAGCTCCACCGGCGCCCGGGCCGGCGGCGTCTTGCGCGGCAGCTCGATCCCGAGACCGTCGGCAACACGGCGGGCCAGCCCCTCGTCGACATTGCGGAGATTGGCGACCATCCGCGGCGGCACCTGCGCCAGCAGCACCTTCGACAGCTCGAAAACGAAGGCCGAAGCGATATGCGCCCGTTCACTATCGGTCTGCGAAAGCCAGAACATCCGGGCCTGGCTGTAGTGGTCGGCGAAGAGCTCGGCGCGAACCCGCAGTTTCTCGCCCGCCTCGTCCCGGGTGGTCCGGCCGGGGACGCTGCGGAAGCCCGTGGCCGGGCACTCGCGCGGCCCGCCGGCCTCGCCGTGGCTGGCCAGGCTGTTCGGTTCGTAGTTCGCCCTGCCCTGCGGCACCGCCATCTGCATCTGCCCATCGCGCTGGAAGTTCATCATCGGGCATTTCGGTGCGTTGATCGGCAACTGGTGGAAATTCGCGGTGCCGAGGCGAGACTTCTGGGTGTCGAGGTAGGAGAACAGGCGCCCCTGCAGCAGCGGATCGTTGGTGAAGTCGATGCCGGGCACGACGTTGGCCGGGCAGAAGGCGACCTGTTCGGTCTCGGCGAAGAAATTATCCGGGTTGCGGTCAAGTACCAGCCGCCCGACGCGGCGGACCGGCACCACCTCTTCCGGGATCAGCTTGGTGGCATCGAGCACGTCGTAAGGCAAACTGTCGGCCAGCGCCTCGTCGAACAGTTGCAGGCCCAGCTCCCATTCGGGAAAGCCGCCCGCGGCGATCGCTTCATGCAGGTCGCGGCGATGGTAGTCATTGTCGGCCGCCTGGAGCTTGAGTGCCTCGTCCCAAAGTGTCGATTGCAGGCCGAGCTTCGGCTTCCAGTGGAATTTCACCAGCGTCGCCTTCCCCCGGGGGTTAAGCAGACGGAAGGTGTGGATGCCAAAGCCCTCCATGGTCCTGAACGCACGCGGCAGGGTCCGGTCGGACATTGCCCACATCAGCATGTGGGTGGTCTCCGGCATCAGCGAGGCCCAGTCCCAGAACGTATCGTGCGCGCTGCCGGCCTGCGGGTAGCCGCGGTCGGCCTCCATCTTCACGGCATGGACGAGGTCGGGAAATTTCATCGCGTCCTGGATGAAGAACACCGGTATGTTGTTGCCGACGAGATCCCAGTTTCCGGCCCGGGTGTAGAACTTCACCGCGAAGCCGCGCACGTCGCGCGGCGTGTCGACCGACCCGGCACCGCCGGCCACAGTCGAGAAGCGGACGAAAACGGGCGTTCTCTCTCCGGCGCGCTGGAACAGGTCGGCGGTGGTTATGTCGGCGAGCGAGTCGAAGGTCTCGAAGAAGCCGTGCGCAGCCGATCCGCGCGCATGCACGATGCGCTCCGGGATGCGCTCGTGATCGAAATGGAAAATCTTTTCGCGCAGAACGAAGTCCTCCAGCAGCGTCGGCCCGCGCTCGCCCGATCGCAAGCTGTTCTGATTATCATGACGCGGATGCCCTGGTTCGTGGTCAAGTGCCCCAGCATCATGCGGGCCCTTCGCCGGAACCTGCTGATGCGTCTCGCCGCCCTCGCCGCGACGGGTCGTGAAGTCACCTTTGCCTGCCATGGTCCGCTCCGAACTTTGGATGGCTGGCGAAATGACTCACGTCCGCGAAGTTCCCCCGCTCCGGCGACCACAGCCGGTTGTGATCGCCGCGGACCCGGCCGGGAACCACGTCGCCGGCGGCACGTTGGCGCTGCGCAAGCGACGGGACGCTCGCGCCGCCGCGGCGCCAGATCGCGAACGCAATCAGGCCAGCAATGGCGTCATTCGGCCCTTACCTGTGCCGAGCCCACGCAAAGACGGCGGCAGGAGACCATGCGACGCTTCTTCGAGACCTACGCAAGAGCCCTCAAGTTCCTGTGGGTCCACCGCTGGATTGCCGCCGCGCTGTGCGCTGCCAATCTCGGGATCGCCGCGGTCGGCTTCATCGAGCCGATGCTGTTCGGCCATCTCATCGAGGGCCTCAGCGACGGCAGCCCGGCCGGGAACATGCTGCTGGCCTGGGCGGGGCTCGGACTGGTCGGGATCGCGGCGAGCATGGCGACGTCGCTGCTGGCCGACCGGCTGGCGCACCGGCTGCGGCTCGCGGTCATGGCGCGGGCCTACGCGCATGTGCTGCGGCTGTCGCAGGACGTGCATGCGCGGCACCCGAACGGCGGGCTGATGAAGACGCTGTGGACCGGCGCGGACGAGATGTTCGGCATCTGGCTGAGCCTGTTCCGCGACTATCTGGGCACCGCGCTGTGCCTGCTTGGCCTGCTGCCGGTGGCGATGTTCCTCAACCCCATCCTGGGCAGCGTGCTGGTGGTGCTGGGCGCGGTGTTCTCGCTGACCGCCACGCTGACGCTTCGCCGCACCCGGGGCGGCCAGCGGCTGGCGGAGAGCGCGCATACCGCACTCGCCTCCCAGGTCGGCGACGTGCTGGGCCATGCGCGGCTTGTGCAGGCGTTCGGGATCGACCGGCGGGAGACCGCGCGGTACGCGGAACTGGCCCAGGACGTGCTGCGCCACCAGCTTCCGGTGCTGAGCTGGTGGGCCGGCATGACGGTGCTGAGCCGCGGCGCGAGCACGATCGCCACCATGACGATCCTCGGACTCGGCGCCTGGCTGCACGGTCGCGGGCGCGCGAGCATGGCCGACGTCGTGACCTTCATGGCGTTCGGCGGGATGCTGATCGGCCGGCTCGACAGCGCGCTGGCAATCGCGGCCCGGCTCGGCGCGGCGCTGCCGCGGCTGGACGACTTCTTCGCACTGCTGGACAGCCGCAGCGCGGTGCCCGACCCCGCAGGCCGGCCGGCGCGCCAGGTGCCGGCGGCGGCGCGGTGGCGTTCCGCGGCGTGTCCTTCGCCTATCCGGGCGGCCCGCCGGTGCTGCGGGGCCTCGACTTCGACGTGCGGCCCGGCGAGACGGTTGCACTTGTCGGCGCCACCGGGTCAGGCAAGAGCACGGCCATGGCCCTCCTGCAGCGGCAATGGGACCCGTCGGAAGGGGCGGTGCTGGTCGATGGCTGCGATCTGCGCGACGTCAGCCTCGACTCGCTGCGCGACGCCATGGGCATCGTGCCGCAGGAGACGCTGCTGCTGAACCGCACGATCCGCGAGAACATCCTGATCGGCCGCCCCGACGCCGGCCAGGCCGCGCTCGAACGCGCCGCGCGGCTGGCCGAGGCGCACGACTTCATCCTCGCCCAGCCAGCGGGCTACGACACGGTGGTGGGCGAGCGGGGCGTGGCGCTATCGGGGCCAGCGCCAGCGGCTACGGCGATCGCGCGCGCGCTGTTGCGCGATCCGCGCATCCTGATCCTGGACGAGGCGACGAGCGCGCTGGACGAGCTGACCGAGGACCGGGTGGTCCGGGCGATGGCGGCCGCCTCGGTCGGGCGCACGACCTTCGTCATCGCCCACCGGCTGGCGACCATCCGCAACGCCGATCGCATACTGTTCTTCGTCGACGGGGCGGTGGCCGAAGCGGGCACGTTCGCCGAACTGGTCGCCCGCAACGGCGGGTTCGCCGCGCTGGCGCGCACCCAGTTCCCGGCACCGGCCGAGGCGCCGGCGGCGCCCGCGGCGGCGCCGCGGCGGGTGCCGGCGGGCAGCCGGCCGCGGCTGGTCTACAGCCGGCCGGAGCAGACCCATCGCGCCGGCGGGAGGTCGGTCAAAACGAGTTGATCGCCGCGTCGGCGGCGGCGGGCAACTTCCGGATCACGGGCGCGTTCCACAGGCGCCCCACCGGAGAGACCTTCATGAACGACGCCACCAAGCCCTTCCTGAGCGACGTGAAGGCGTTGCGCGACCGCGCGCGCCAGCATCTTGGCGAGGGGGCGGTGACGCCGGCCTATGTCGGCGACGTGGCCAGGACGATCGAGATCCTGCAGTCGGTGCTGGCAACCGAGATCGTCTGCGTGCTGCGCTACACCCAGCATGCCGTCTGCGCGACGGGCATCGCGTCGGAGGGGGTGAGGGCGGAGTTCGAAGAGCATGCGCGCGAGGAGCAGGCGCACATGAAGGCCGTGGCCGAGCGCATCGCCCAGCTCGGCGGCAAGCCGGATTTCAATCCGGAGGGCCTGGCCATCCGTTCTGCCTCGGAATATTCCCAGCCCGACGAGCTGGTGGAGATGATCAGGGAGAACCTGGTCGCCGAGCGCATCGCCGTGCAGCACTACCAGGAGCTGATCCGTTATTTCGGCGATGACGATCCCACCACGCGGGTGATGCTGGAAGGCATCCTCAGCGTGGAGGAGGAGCACGCAAACGACATGAGCGACCTGCTGGCCGCCCGCGCGCAGTCCTAGCGCGCCGTCGCCTCACCCCGCTTTCCCGTCACGATTCGCAGGAGACTTCCGTTGGACCATCCGACCTTGCCGCATCCCGCGGACCCCACCGTGCGTCTGGATCCCGGGCCGTTCCTGCGGCAGGAAGGGCCCCCCGCGACGCGGCGGCGAAGTATCGCAGGACGGTGCCCCGGCCGCGGCGCGGCGCTATCCGCGGATCGCGGTGCGGACGTCGCGCGTGCCGGTGTGGATCGGCTGGGTCGCGCGCCGCCTCGGCACGGCGGCCTAGCGTGGCGCCGCGCGGCCGGACCGGCGGGCCTTGATCGGGGCAGGCTGGCGCAGGGGCAGCCGTGCCGTCACCGACGCGGCGCTGATCCGCGCGGAGCTGTTCAGCGCGGAACGGCTGGAGGAGGACGCTCGGCGCTGGGCGCGCCCAGCCGGTCAGCCTGCATGTCGGCGGCGGCCGCCCGCTGGGCGGCGGCTGCGCCAGAACTACCGCGTCCTGCGCGACGTGCATCGCCGCTTCGCCCGCGCCGTCGCCGAGGGGCAGGCGATGACGCCAGCGGGACAGTGGCTGGTCGACAATTTCCACGTCATCGACGCCCAGCTGCGCGAGATCCGCGATGACCTGCCGCCCGGCTACTACCGGCAGCTGCCGCGGCTGACCGCCGGGCGGTTCGAGGACTATCCGCGGGTCTTCGCGATCGCCTGGCATTTCGTCGCCCATGCCGACAGCCGGTTCGATCCGCAGACCCTGCTGCGCTTCATCGCCGCCTACCAGACGGTCGATCCGTTGACGATCGGCGAGCTGTGGGCGATGGCGATCACGCTGCGCATCGTGCTGATGGAGAACCTGCGCCGCGCCGCCGATCTGATGATGGAGAGCCGGGCCCAGCGCGAGCTGGCCGACCAGTTCGCAGATGCGGTGCTGCGCGACGACGTGCCAGACCCCGCGCTGCCCGCCGGCACGCTGCATCCGACCTTCGCGGTGCAGCTCATCGCCCGGCTGCGCGACCAGGATCCCGACGTGACGCCGGTGATGGAGCGGCTGGAGCGGCGGCTGCGCGACCAGGGCAGCAGCGCCGAGGCGGTGGTGGCGGTCGTCCACCAGGGCCAGGCGGCAATGAGCGTGACGGTGCGCAACATCATCACGAGCATGCGGCTGATCTCGGCGGTGGACTGGGCCGAGCTGGTGGAGAACGTGAGCCTGGTGGATGCGGCGCTGCGCACGGGGAGCGACTTCGCGCGGCTCGATTTCACCACCCGCAACCTGTATCGCAGCGCGATCGAGGAGCTGGCCCGCGGCACCGGGCTGGCCGAGCTGGACGTGGCCCGCGAGGCGCTGCGCTGCGCGGCGCAGGGCGGTGACGACCCGCGCCGGCGCGACCCCGGCCACTTCCTGATCGGCGGCGGGCGGCCGGACTTCGACGCCGCGATCGGGTTCGCGCCGACGCTTGCCGGCGCGCTGCGCAGCCTTGTCCGCGGCACAGGGCTGCGCGGCTACCTGGCCGGCATCGCCGCGATCACCGCGCTGCTGATCGTGCTCGCGGCCTCGGGGCTGGCGGCGCGGGGCGTGGGAGGCGCGGCGCTGGCGGCGTGCGCGCTGCTGGCAATCCTGCCGGCCGCCGACCTCGCGGTGGCGCTGGTGAATCGGCTGGTCGCCGCCTGGCTGCCGCCGACCCCGCTGCCCGCCCTCGCGCTGGAGGGGGCGGTGCCGGAGGAGTTGCGGACGCTGGTTGCGGTGCCCACGCTGCTGACTTCGCCGGCTGCGATCGACGAGGTGGTGGAGCGGCTGGAGGTGCACGCGCTGGGCAGCCCGGACGGCGCCGTCTGCTACGCGCTGCTGACCGACTGGAAGGATGCCGCCGCCGAGACCGCGCCGGACGACGCGGCGCTGCTTGCCATCGCCGCCGCCGGCATCGCCCGGCTCAACGCGCGCCTGCCGGGCCGCTTCCACCTGCTGCACCGCAGGCGGCTGTGGAACCCGGCCGAGGGCGTGTGGATGGGGTGGGAACGCAAGCGCGGCAAGCTGCACGAACTGAACCGGCTGATCGCCGGGGCGACCGATACCGGGTTCGTCGCCATCGACGGCGTCGCACCGGCGCTGCCACCGGGCATCCGCTACGTCGTGACACTCGATTCCGACACCCGCCTGCCGCGCGAGGCGGTGCGGCGACTGATCGGCAAGCTCGCGCATCCGCTGAACCGTCCGCGCTTCGATCCGGACCTGGGCCGGGTGACCGAGGGCTACGGCATCCTGCAGCCGCGGGTGACGCCGTCGCTGCCGATGCGGGGAGAGGGCTCGCTGTTCCAGCAGGCGTTCTCGTCGCCGGGCGGGATCGATCCCTATGCCGCGGCGGTGTCGGACGTCTACCAGGACCTGCTGGGCGAGGGTTCCTTCGCCGGCAAGGGGATCTACGACGCCCGGGTGATGGAGGCGGCGCTGGCCGGCCGGGTGCCGGAGAACGCGATGCTGAGCCACGACCTGTTCGAGGGCATCTTCGCGCGCGCGGGGCTGGCCTCCGATGTCGAGGTGGTGGAGGAGTTTCCGCAGCGCTACGACGTGGCGGCGTCGCGGCAGCATCGCTGGGTGCGCGGCGACTGGCAGCTGCTGCCGTGGGTGTTCGCCGGCTCCGCGCGGGGGGTGCCGGCGGCGGGGCGCTGGAAGATGCTCGACAATCTGCGCCGCAGCGTGACGCCGCCGGCGATGGTGCTGGCGCTGCTGCTCGCCTGGCAGCTGCCGCCGGGGGCGGCGCTGTTCCTGACCGGCTTCCTGCTGCTGCCGCTGCTCGTGCCCCCGCTGCTGCCGGTGCTGCCGAACCTGCTGCCCCGACAGGGGGTCGCGCTCGGCGGCCACGCGCGGCGCCGGCTGGGCGAGTTGCGGCTGGCCTGCGTGCAGGCCGGGCTGATGCTGGCGCTGCTGGCCGAGCAGGCGGCGCTGATGGCCGATGCGATCGGGCGCACGATCGTCCGCCTGTTCGTCACCCGGCGCCACCTGCTGGAATGGACCACGGCCGAGCAGGCCAAGGCGCGCCGCCATGCCGGCTGGCCCGGCCACTACCGGCGCATGTGGGCAAGCCCGGCCATCGCCGTCGCCGCGGCGCTGGCCGCACTGGTCGCGCCGGCCGCAAGCGGCTTGGTCGCGGCGCCGTTCGTGCTGCTGTGGCTGCTCGCGCCCTTCATCGCCTGGTGGTCCAGCCGGCCTGATCCGGGCGTGCGGGCCGAGGCGACGGCGGCGGAGGTCGCGGCGCTGCGCCGTATCGGGCGCCGCACCTGGCGGTTCTTCGAGACCTTCGTCACCCCGGCCGACAGCATGCTGCCACCCGACAATTTCCAGGAGGACCCGGACCCGGTCGTCGCCCACCGCACCTCGCCGACCAATATCGGCCTTTACCTGCTGTCGGCGACGACGGCGCACGAGATGGGCTGGACCACGCTGGCCGACGTGGCCGACCGGTTGGAGGCAGCCTTCGCCGCGCTGGACCGGATGGAGCGGGTGCACGGGCATTTCCTGAACTGGTACGACACGACCGACCTGCGGCCGCTGCTGCCGAAATACGTCTCCTCGGTGGACAGCGGGAATCTCGCGGGCCACCTGCTCGTGGCGGCCGCCTGCGAGGCGCGGGCGGCCGCGCCGGTCGCACCGGCGCGGCGGATCGCCGGGCTGCGCGATGCGCTGGAGCTGGCCCGGGAGGGGCTGGGACCGGGCGACGCGCTGGCCGGGCAGGTCTCGGCGATCGCCCGCAACCTCGACGACGAGGGCGACTCCTGGCTCGCGGCAGTGCGCGAGGCGGCGGAAGGCCTGGCGGCGGACGGGCGCGCCGCCGGCAATGCCGCGATCGAGACCTGGGCAGCAGTGCTGCGCGACGGCGCGGCGGCCCATGCGGCCGAGCTTGCCGCGCCGCACGCGCCGCTGGCCGCGCGGCTGCGCGCCCTGGCCGGGCGAGCGCGGGCCTATGCCGAGGCAATGCAGTTCGGCTTCCTGCTCGACCCCGACCGCAAGCTGCTGTCCATCGGCTTCGCGGTGGGCGAGGCGCGGCGGGACGAGAGCTGCTACGACCTGCTCGCCTCCGAGGCGCGGCTGGCGAGCTTCTTTGCCATCGCCAAGGGCGACCTGCCGGTCGCCCACTGGTTCCGGCTCGGCCGGTCGCTGACGCCGGTGGGGCGCGGGGCGGCGCTGAAATCGTGGTCCGGCTCGATGTTCGAGTACCTGATGCCGCGGCTGGTGATGCGCGCGCCGGAGGGCAGCCTGATCGCAACCACCGAGGACCTCGCGGTGCGCCGGCACATCGCCTACGCGGCCGGGCTGGGGCTGCCCTGGGGCATGTCGGAATCGGCGTTCAACGCCCGCGACCTGGCGCTGACCTATCAGTATTCGAATTTCGGGGTCCCGGACCTGGCGCTGAAGCGTGGGCTTGGCGAGGACCGGGTGATCGCGCCCTATGCCACGGCGCTGGCAGCGATGGTGGATCCGCCGGCGGCACTGCGCAACTTCGCCCGTATCGCCGAGGCCGGCGGGCTGGGCGGCTACGGCTTCCACGAGGCACTGGACTACACGCCGTCGCGCGTCCCGGAGGGGCAGGCGGTCAGCGTGGTGCGGGCGTACATGGCGCATCACCAGGGCATGTCGATCCTGGCCATCGCCAACGTCGCGCTGGCGGGGATCGTGCAGGCGCAGTTCCACGCCGAGCCGCTGGTGCAGGCGAGCGAGTTGCTGCTGCAGGAGCGGGCGCCGCGCGATGTTGCTGCCCTGGCCGCGCTGACCGAGGCGAGCCCCGCGGCCGCGGCCCAGGACGCGCCGGAACCGCCGGTGGAGCGCCGGATCGACACGCCGCACGGCCCGGTACCGGCCACGCTGCTGCTGGCGAACGGGCGCTACAGCGTGATGATCACCGCCGCCGGCTCGGGCTACAGCCGCTGGCAGGGGCGCGCCGTCACGCGCTGGCGCGAGGACCCGACCTGCGACGATTGGGGCAGCTACGTGTTCCTGCGCGACATGGCGGACAACGCGGTCTGGTCGGCCGGATACCAGCCGGCGGGACGGCCGGCGGACAGCTACGAGGCGAGCTTCTCCGAGGAGCGGGCCGAATTCACCCGCCGCGACGGCACGCTGACGACGCGGATGGAGGTGGTGGTTTCCGCCGAGGACGCGGCCGAGGTGCGGCGGATCACGCTGACCAATGCCGGCGACGCGGCCCGCGAGGTGGAGCTGACCTCGTACCTCGAGGTCGCGCTGGCCCGGCCGGCGGACGATGCTGCGCATCCCGCGTTCTCGAAGATGTTCGTGCAGACCGAGTTCCTGCCGGAGTTGGGCACGCTGCTGGCGGTGCGGCGGCGGCGCGCGGCGGCGGAGGCTGAGATGTGGGCGGCGCACATGGTGGTGGCCGAGGGCGACACGGTGGGCGACCTGCACGTGGAGACCGACCGGGCCGCCTTCATCGGCCGCGGCCGGGGGCTGCGCGACGCGCGGGCGATGGCGGAGGGCCAGGGGCTGGGCGGCGGCATCGGCACCGTGCTCGATCCCGTGTTCAGCCTGCGCCGCCGGGTGCGGGTCGCGCCTGGGGCGTCGGTCAGGCTCGCCTTCTGGACGATGGTGGGCGAGAGCCGGGCCGAGGTGATGGCCACCGCCGACCGCCACCGCGACCAGGCCGGCTTCGCGCGTGCCTTCGCGCTGGCCTGGACCCATGCGCAGTGCAGCTCCGCCACCTCGGTATCGGGCCGGCGCTGGCGAGCCAGTTCCAGCGCCTTGCGGGCCACCTGATCCATGCCAACCCGGCGCTGCGCCCGCCCGACGAGGTGATCCGCGCCGGGGCGGCGGGGCTGGCGGGCTGTGGGCCAACGGCATTTCCGGCGACCTGCCGATCCTGCTGGTGCGCATCGACGACGCCGAGGAGATCGAGCTCGTCCGCCAGCTTCTCGCCGCCCACGAATACTGGCGGATGAAGGCGTTCGAGGCGGACCTGGTGATCCTCAACGAGAAGGAGGCCTCGTACAACCAGGACCTCCAGCTCGCCATCGAGGCCGCGGTGCGCACCCGGCATGGCAGCGCGCCGGCCCCGCAGGTGGGGCCGCAGGGCATGGTGTACGTGCTGCGCGCCGACCTGATCGGGGCCGCCGCCAAGGCGCTGCTGCTGAGCGTCGCGCGGGTGGTGCTGGTCAGCCGGCGCGGGCGGCTGGTGGATCAGCTCGACCGGCTCGACGAGCGCGGGGTCCCGCCGCCGGCCGTGCCGCGGGCGCCGCGCGGCGATCCGGCCGGGGAGCTGCCGGCGCTGGAATTCTTCAACGGCACCGGCGGGTTCGCGACGTCGGGGCGCGAATACGTGATCCGCCTGCGCGAGGGCCGGACCACGCCGGCACCGTGGATGAACGTGATCGCAAACCCGCGCTTCGGCTTCCACGCCACCGCCGACGGTGGCGGCTATGCCTGGTGGCACAACAGCCGCGAGAACCAGATCACGCCGTGGTCGAACGACCCCGTGGCCGACCGGCCGGGTGACGTGGTGTATCTGCGCGACGCCGAGAGCGGGGCGCTGTGGAGCGCCACCGCCGCGCCGGTCCGGGTGGCGGACGCGACTTACGACATTCGCCACGGCATGGGCTGGAGCCGCTTCGCCACGAGCATCGAGGGCATCGCCAGCGAGCTGCTCGCGTTCGTGCCGGTGGAGGACACGGTGAAGATCAGCCGGCTGACCCTGCGCAATACCGGGACGCGCGTGCGGCGGATCGCGGTGACGCGCTACGTGGAGTGGGTGCTGGGGCCGGCGCGGGCGACGGCGGCGGCGCATGTCGTCACCGAGCGCGACGGGCGGGCCGGGGCGGTGCTGGCGCGCAATCCGTGGCATATCGAGTTCGGGCCTTGCGTCGCCTTCCTCGCCATGCCGGGCCGCGATGCCGCAGCGACCGGCGACCGGCGCGAGTTTCTCGGCCGCAACGGGACCCCGGCGCGGCCGGCGGCGCTGCTGGGGGAGGCGCCGCTGTCGGGCCGGCTGGGCGCCGGGCTCGATCCCTGCACGGCGCTGCAGGCGGTGGTGACGCTGCAGCCGGGCGAGACGGCACAGGTGGTGATGCTGCTGGGGACCGCGCCCACGGCAGAGGAGGCAGTCGCGCTCGCCGCCGCCTATGCGGCGCCGGAGGCGGTGGATGCGGCCTTCGCGGCGGTGGCGGCGCAATGGGAAGGGGTACTCGGCGGCATCGAGGTGCGCACGCCAGACCGAGCACTGGACCTGATGCTGAACGGCTGGCTGCTGTACCAGACCCTGGCCTGCCGGGTCTGGGCACGCTCGGGCTTCTACCAGGCGAGTGGCGCCTTCGGCTTCCGCGACCAGTTGCAGGACGGCATGGCGCTGGTGCTGAGCCGGCCGGACCTGACCCGTGCGCATCTCCTGCGCGCCGCCGGGCGGCAGTTCCGCGAGGGCGACGTGCAGCACTGGTGGCTGCCGCCCGGTGGGCAGGGCGTGCGCACCCGCATCTCCGACGATCGGGCCTGGCTGGCGCAGGCGGTGACGCGCTACATGACCGTTACCGGCGACGCAGCGGTACTGGACGAAGAGATTGCCTTCCTGGACGGCCAGGCACTCGGCGCGCACGAGCACGAGGCCTATTTCCGCCCGACCGAGTCGGCCACGCGGGCAACCCTGTTCGAGCACTGTGCGCTCGCGCTCGACGACAGCCTCGCCACCGGGCCGCACGGGCTGCCGCTGATGGGCACGGGCGACTGGAACGACGGGATGAGCCGGGTGGGGGAGGGCGGCACGGGCGAAAGCGTCTGGCTGGGCTGGTTCCTGCACGACGCGCTGCGCGGCTTCGCGCCCTTCGCCGAGGCGCGCGGGGATCGTGCGCGGGCCGCCGCATGGCGCGACCATGCCGAGGCGCTGCGGGTGGCGCTGGAGCGCGACGGGTGGGACGGGCGGTGGTACCGCCGCGCCTATTTCGACGACGGCACGCCGCTGGGCTCGGCGGCGAGCAGCGAGTGCCGGATCGACGCCATCGCCCAGTCCTGGGCGGTGATCTCCGGCGCCGCCCAGCCGGCGCGGATGACGCAGGCGATGGCGGCGGTGGACGAGCAGCTGATCCGCCGTCACGATCGGCTGGCGCTGCTGTTCACCCCGCCGTTCAACCATACGCCGCTCGATCCCGGCTACATCAAGGGCTATCCGCCTGGGCTGCGCGAGAATGGCGGGCAATATACCCACGCCGCCGCCTGGACGGCGATCGCCCTGGCGATGCTGGGCGAGGGCGATCGTGCAGCCGAGCTACTGGCCATGATCAACCCGATCAACCATGCCGCCACGGCCGCCGACAGCCATCGCTACAAGGTGGAACCCTATGTGGTTGCTGCCGATGTCTACGCCGCGCCGGGCCATATCGGGCGTGGCGGCTGGACGTGGTACACCGGGTCCGCCGGGTGGCTGTACCGGGCGGGGCTGGAGGCGCTGCTCGGGTTCAACCGCGAGGGCAACATCATACGGATGGCCCCTTGCATCCCGCGCGCCTGGCCCGGCTTCGAGATTCGGCTGCGCAACGGCAACAGCAGCGTGCTGATCTCGGTGGAAAACGGCGGCAGCGGACGCAGGATCGCACAGGCCTGGGTGGACGACGACGAGGTCTCGCCCATGCCACTGCGCTTCGCGTTGCCCGACGACGGGCACGCGCACAAGGTGCGCATCGTCTTGACCTAGGGCGCTGTCATGGCGGCGGCCGACCAGCCAAGGCAGCCGACCAGGTCAAAGCGCACGGATCGTGGAAGCGACCGACGCAGGTTGCGTCGAAAAGGAAAGCTGCAGTCGCGATGCGGATCCTACCGGACAAGACTGCCGGCGCCTTCGATGACGGCGTCCCAGTCGTCGACATTGCGATCCTGCGGCGCGATCAGCAGGTGGTCCACGCCGATCGCCGCGTAGCTGCCGACGAGGTCGTGCAGGCGCCCGCGATCCCGACCATCCCACGACACGCGCATCGACATGGTGAAGGTCGCGTCGGGCCGTGCCTCCCGTAGCCGCGTGATGATCGGCGCGGCATCGGCGGCCGAAAGTCCACTGCCGTGCCAGCCGTCGCCCATCCGGATGGTGCGCCGCAAGGCCGCGTCCGAACTGCCGCCGAACCAGAGTGGAATGGGACTGATCGGCGCCGGCGACATCGTCAGGCCCTCGATCGTCGCCTGAATATGGCGGCTCCGGAAGGTGACGGGATCCTCGGTCCAGACCGCCCGCATCATCGCCAGGCCCTCATCGAGCCGGCGCCCGCGCTCGTTGAACGGGACGCCGAGAGCGGCAAACTCGGCTTCCAGCCAGCCGGCACCGGCGCCCAGGATCAGGCGCCCCTCGGAGAAATTGTGCAACGTCGACAGTTCCTTGGCCAGCGGCAGCGGGTGGCGCATGGGAAGGACGAGGACGCTCGTACCAAGCCGCACCCGACGGGTCACCGCCGCTGCCCAGGTCAGGCTCAGCACCGGGTCGAAGAACAGGGGAGAACGTGGGAACTTGTCGCGGGGCACGATGATGTGCTCGCTCACCCACACGTCATCGAGCCCCAGATCCTCGGCCCGCTCGGCATGTCGACGGATCAGTGATGGCGTGGCCTGCTCGCCCGCATGCGGCAGATGGATGCCGAATTTCATCGCCCCCTCCCCTTGCCCGGAATGTCCGACGGAACCAGTCGCCGCGCGCCCGCCAGCGTCCTATGCCGGCGCCGTGGCCGCATCGAGCTTCGCAACCGCCTCCGCATCCAGATAGAGGCTGGCCGCCCTGGCCAGTTCCGCCACCTGATCGGGCGTGGTTGCGCTGGCGATCGGCGCCGCGAGGCCCGGACGCCCCTTGAACCAGGCAAGCGCGACCTGCGCCGGGGTGGCACCATAGCGGGCGGCCACGCTGTCGAGCGCCGCAAGCGCACGCGATCCCCTGGCGTCCATGTATTTGGCCGTGCCACGCCCGCGCGGACTCTTGCCCAGGTCAGCCTCGGCGCGGTACTTGCCAGTGAGAAAGCCGGATGCCAGGGCGTAGTATGGTATGACACCGACCCCTTCCGCGGCACAGAGCGGAAGCAGGTCTGTCTCGATACCCCGCTCGAGCAGGTTGTAGTGCGGCTGCATCGTTTCGTAGCGCGGAAGCTGGTGCGTGGCGCTGGCCTGCAGCGCTTCCTTGAACCGGGCTGCAGAATAGTTCGATGCCCCGATCGCCCGCACCTTACCGGCCGCGATCATGCGCTGAAAGGCGCCGAGCGTCTCCTCATGCGGCGTGACTCCGTCGTCGCGATGCGCCTGGTACAGATCGATCGTATCGGTGCCGAGCCGGCGCAGCGAGTCGTCCACCGCCTTTGCCAGATAGGCCGCCGACAGGCCCTTGCCCTTGCCGGGCATCTCCATGCCGGCCTTGGTCAGGATCAGCACATCGCTGCGTCGCCCGCGCGCCTTCAGCCACTCGCCGATGATCGTCTCCGACTCACCGCCCTGGTTGCCCGCCACCCAGGCCGAATAGACGTCGGCGGTGTCGAACGCGTTCAGCCCGGCATCCACGAGCGTGTCGAGCAGCCGGAAGGACTCGGCCTTGTCGACGGTCCAGCCGAAGACATTGCAGCCGAATATGACGGGCGGAACGGTGATGTCCGATCGCCCCAGCTTGATGCCCTGCATTGCCTGCTCCCCACGGATCGCGCGTGCAGTCTGCCGACCCTGGCGGCGAACGCAACCGCGGCGGCCTTGCAATGCAGGGCAGGTTCGCATTCCCCGCACAGCCACGGATCGCAAGGTGACAAATCATGGGCTGCGTTGCATCGTCGTCCGGCGCCAGTGCTGCGCCGACACGCCCCGCCCTTTTCGAGCGGGTGCCGGAGCCACCGTGGGAGGAACCAAGGCCAAATGAACGCCATCAAGAAAGCCATCAAGTCGGGCAGGACCGTGGTCGGCACTGCCGGGGCACCGAATGTCGACGTGTCGGTCCTGGCTGATGCCGGGTACGACTTCCTGCTGTTCGACACCCAGCATTCGCCGTGGGAAATCAAGCAGCTGCAGCCGTCGATCCAGGCGATGCGCGGCAAGAAGGCGGCGCCGCTGGTGCGCGTGAGCGCCAACCACGCCGACCAGATCTGCTTCGCGCTCGACGGCGGCGCACGCGGCATCGTGGTGCCGATGATCAACACGCAGGCGGAAGCGGAAGCGGTGGTGCGCGCCTGCCGCTACTACCCCGCAGGTGCACGCAGCAACGCGGGCATGCGCGGCGAGTGGGGCGAGTTCAAGGACTACCGCGACTACATGGACACCGTGAACAACGAGCTCGTCATCGCCCCGATGATCGAGACCAACCAGGCGCTGGAGAATCTCGACGCGATCGCTTCGGTGCCTGGCGTCGACGTGCTGCTGATCGGCCCGTCGGACCTGTCGATCGAGCTTGGCGTGCCGCTCGACTACAAGTGCGACACCTACCAGCGCGGGCTCGACAAGATCGCCGCGGCGGCAGCGAAGCATGGCATCGCTGCCGGAATGTACTTCATTCCGCCCGACATGGACCCCAATTTCTTCGTCGAAAAGGGGTTCAAGTTCTTCACCCTGCCGTGGGGGCCCTGGGCAACGGCGGGCATCCAGAATGGGCTGGCCGGCATCAAGCGCTAGTTGTCGCTGCTGCCTGACGATCAATCCCTGATAACGACCCGGACATCCGGACTGGCGGCATGCGCCGACAACCCGGATGGCCGGCACCTGACCGGGCATCCTGCCGGAGCAGCCCCATGAAGATCACCGCGCTCGAAACCATCCAGGTGCGCACCTATCCCAACCTGCTGTGGGTGCAACTGCATACCGACCAGGGACTCGTCGGCTTGGGCGAATCCTTCCGCGGCGCGGACGCGGTTGCCGGACAGCTGCATGGGCTGGTGGCGCCCTATCTGCTGGGCAAGAACCCGCTGCATATCGAGCGGCACAGCCATGCCCTGCTCAACACCATGCTCGGCTTCGCATCGACCGGCGCCGAGCTGCGCGCGGCCTCGGCAGTCGATATCGCGCTGTGGGACATCTTTGGCCAGGCGACCGGCCAGCCGATCCACCAGCTCCTCGGCGGGCTCGCGCATGACAGGATGCGCGTCTACAACACCTGCGCCGGCTATACCTACAACAACCGCGCGGCGCGCAAGCGCGAGGTTGATCCTGAAGGCGCTGAGCGGCCGCAGGGAAAGTACGACGACCAGGTGGCATTCGTGGCAGCGCCGGCGGAGCTCGCGCACAGCCTGCTCGAGGAAGGCTATCCGGCAATGAAGATCTGGCCTTTCGACGTATTCGCCGAGCGAACCGGCGGGACCTACATCGCGATGGCCGACCTGAAGAAAGGGCTGGAGCCGTTCGAGAAGATCCGCGCCGCGGTGGGCGATCGGATTGACATCATGTGCGAGTTTCACTCCATGTGGAACCTGCCGGCGGCCAAGCAGATCGCCCAGGCACTGCAGCCGCTGCGGCCCTACTGGTCGGAAGATCCGATCAAGATGAACAACATCGCGGCGCTCAAGGAATACGCGAACTCGACCACAATTCCGGTCTGCGCCTCGGAGACAATGGGTCCGCGCAGCGTGTTCCGCGACCTGCTGGAGGCACAGGCAACCTCGATCGTGATGCTCGATCTCGGCTGGGTCGGCGGCATCTCGGAAGCGCGCAAGATCGCCGCCATGGCCGAGGCCTATCAGCGGCCGATCGCGCCGCACGATTGTACCGGGCCGGTGGTGCTGGTTGCGTCGCTGCATCTCTCGCTGCATGCGCCCAACACGTTGTTCCAGGAGGTCGTACGCGCCTTCCTGGCCGGCTACTATCAGGAGCTGGTGACCGACCTGCCGGTCGTCCAGGCCGGCCACGCGCTGCCGATGATGGGGCCAGGCCTCGGGACGCGGCTGCAGCCGGGGCTGATGCAACGGCCGGATGCAATCGTGCGCAGGAGCGACCTGACATGAGCGGACGGCTCCAGGCAGCGCTGGCGGGCGTATCAGGCGTGCATGTCACGCCGTTCCGCGACGATGCAGTGGACGGTACGGGCCTTGAACGGGTGGTAGACAGGCTGGCGGCCGCCGGGATCGACAACATCGTCACCGGCGGGAACACCGGGGAATTCTACGCGCTCGATCCGTCAGAGATCGCGGAAGTGCAGCGGATCGCCATCGCCACCAACGCAGGGCGCCGCTGCATCACGGCCGGCGTCGGGCGTTCCCAACGCGAGGCGATCAGGATGGCCGAGACAGCGGCGCGCGCCGGCGCCGACGCCATCATGATCCACCAGGTGCCGGACCCGTTCGCCGCGCCGTCCGGCGTGATCGCCTACGTGCATGCGGTCGCAGGGGCGGTTGGACTGCCCACGGTGCTGTACCTACGCAACGACAACTTCTCGGATGGCGAGATTGCCGACCTCGTCGGCCATCCGGCGATCGTGGCGGTAAAATACGCCAATGCCGACCCGCTGCGCCTCGCGGCCCGGATGCGACGCGGCACCGGGAGAGATCTCCTTTGGCTGTGCGGGCTTGCCGAGCAATGGGCGGTGCCGTTCGCCGCGGTCGGCGCCCGCGGTTTCACCTCGGGCCTGGTGAACCTGTTTCCGGCTCGCTGCCTGGCAATCCGCGATGCACTGGCCGCAGGAGACTTCGCTGCCGCGCGCGCGCTCGCCGGGGACGTTGCGGGCTTCGAGGCGATGCGTGCCCGGCAGGCAAACGGCATGAACGTCACCGTTGTCAAGGCGGCAATGCGGATGGCAGGGCAAGACGTGGGCCCGGTGCGTCCACCTGCGACGCCAGCCCTGAGCAAAACCGAGGCCGACGAGTTGGCGGCCATGCTGCGAGGCTGGGGCCTGGCGTAGCAGCGCGCCGACCGATCGCCGCGACGGCGGGCGGGACGGCATGTGCCGCAGCGTCGGCACGAATTGAGCGTCCTCGCCCACCAGCGGGGCACCGAAGCCGGGCAGACATCGCGCGCGGCTATCTGACTGCGTATTCAAGGCGGCGCCGTGGTCGATGCCGCAACCTGCCACCCTGGCAGCCACGGCAGCTCAGGATCTGGTGGCTGCTCCTGCGATTGGTCATTGACGTGAGGCACTCAATTGCAGTTGGATGTTTGCATTCGTAGTCAAAACTGCGGCGCGGACACGGCTCGACATGCCAGACAAGGCCGCAGCGGGGGACCCATGACGCGCATCTCACGCCGAGACGCCCTGGCTGGGGGCGCCGCGCTTGTCGCATGGACAAGATCGACTGGTTCTCCAACACCGCGCTGGCCACCACCGCGATGATATCGGCCGATCTGTGGCACTAGGCATCTTGTTTCGAATTCATTCTGATGGGCGGCCTCGCCGGGGTCCCACCCGAGACGCAGGAGGCCGCGCGCATCGATGGCGCCTCCGACTGGGGGGTGTTCCTGCACGTCACCCTGCCGCAGATCGCCCCGGTGCTGCTCGTCGCGGTGATTCTCAAGGCCGTCTTCGCGCTGAAGGTGTTCGACATCATCGTCACCATGACCGGCGGCGGCCCGAGGCTGGAGACCAACACGCTCGCCTTCTTCGCCCACAACATTGGCTTCCGCGACTGCGACATGGGCGATGCGGCGGCCGTCGCTTACGTGCTGACGGCGATCCCGTTCACGCTGTCCTTCGTCTATGTCCGCCACATCATGCCGGCCAGGCGATGGGCGCCGCCCGCCGCCGCACGTTCCGCGCGCTGGAAGCCGGCCTGCTCGGCCTGGTGGCGTTATGCATCTTGTTTCCGATTGTCTGGATGATCCTGACCGCCTTCAAACCACAACAGCTGATCTATCATCTGAACGTCCTTTTCCCGCCGACGCTGGACAACTTCCGCGAAGTGTTCAGCCCGCGCTGGCAGGTCGGCGCCAAGGTGCTCAACAGCGCCGTCATCGCCGTGGCGACCGTCGTCGTCACCATCCCGATCGCAGTGGCCGCCGCCTACGCCTTCGCGCGGCGGGAATTCCCGCTCAAGCGCGCCATGTTCCAGTGGATCCTGCTCACCCAGTTCATCCCCGGCGTGGCCATCATCCTCCCATTCTACCTGATGTTCCGCAACTTCGGCCTGCTCGACACCTATGCCGCGCTCGTCATCGTCGACATGTCCGTGGTGCTTCCCTCTGCGGTCTGGACCATCAAGGGCTTCATCGATGCTATTCCGGAGGAAGCCGAGGAAGCCGCCGTGATCGACGGCGCCAGCCTGCCCGGGCTCCTGTGGCATGTGGTGGTGCCAATGGCACGGCCCGGCATCATCACGGCCGCAGTGTTCTGCTTCATCCTGACCTGGAACGAGTTCCTGTTCGCCCTGATCATGACCCGCAACGAGGTCGTGCCCCTTTCCGTCGGCATCATGAGCTTCCGGCTGGAGCGCGGCGACCTGTGGGAGCTGATCGCGGCGACAGGGATCCTGATCGCCATTCCGATGTTCTTCCTGGCAATGGTCATCCAGCGCCATTTCATCAAGGGGATGAACGTCGGTGCCATCCGCTGAAGAAAGGCCCGCACGCCATGGCTGACCTCATCGTCTCCGAGCAGGACGCCCGCGCCCGGCTGTTCAGCCGCGCCGACTACGTCTCCTGCCCCACCGCTTTCATCGACTGCAAGAAGCCGGGTTCCCACCTGAAGGAAAACTACTCGATGATCGGGCCGGGCGTGACCAGCTCGACCGAGCAGGTAGTGAACCTGCGCGAGCCGCACGGCTTCAACCTCGGCGCCGCGGCGATGCCCACCGGCATCACCAACAACCTGCACATCCATTTCACCGCCGAGGTGTTCATGGTGTTCGGTGGCGACTTCACCTTCCGCTGGGGCGACAACGGCGCCGACGGCGAGTTCACCGGCCATGACGGCGACATCCTGTCCATTCCCACCTGGATCTTCCGCGGCTTCGTCAATGTCGGACCGCCAACCGCCATGGTCTTCACCACGCTGGGCGGCGATGACACCGGCGGCATCATCTGGCATCCGTCGATCATCACCGAGGCAGCGCAGTACGGGCTGTACCTGACCAAGGACAACATCCTGGTCGACACCGCCACCGGTGCCGCCCCACCGCCGCCGGACCAGCGCATCGACCTTATCAGCGCCGAGGAGATCGCCCGACTGCGACACTACTCGGTCGCGGAGATGCGCAAGCGCGTCGTCACCGTAGCCGACCGTGCGTGGTCCGGCGCGGCGCTGCTCGATTCCTGCCTGCCGGGCCACGCCAGCGAAATCGCACCGGTGATCGGCTTCGGTATCAGCCAGGACCGCGACCACGCCGCGCCCATCACCAACCCGCATGGCTTCTCGCATGAATGGCTGCGCCTGGCGCCCGGCCAGTCGGTGTCGCGCTTCCGCATCGCCGAGAAGCAGGTGCTGCTTGCACATACCGGCGCCTTCACCGTCACCTTGAACGGCCCTGGCCACGAAGTCGCGCTGCCGCTGGAGGCCTGGGGCATGGTCTCGGTGCCCGCCCAGGCCTGGCGCAGCATCCGCAATGATGGTGACCGCCCGGCAGAGCTCCTGATCATCACCGCCGGCGATGGCCGCAAGGTCCCTGACTGGCCAGCGGATACCGTTGCCGCCGCACGCGCCATGGGCCGGGCAATAGACCGCAGCGGCATGATCGCCCCCGCACATCTCCTGCCGAACTACGTCATCGGCCAGCAATCCCTCGCAAGCACCAAGGAAACGCCATGAGCGACCCGCAAGCACCCCGCATCGTCGCTGCCGGCAGCACGGCAGAACCGGTGCTCCAGGTCGAGCGCCGCGACTTCACCGGGCTCGTGCCCACCGAGCGGGCGCGAGCGCAGAGCCTGCGCGGCTTCGACCCCTGCTACACCGACATCGTGGACTACATCGTCCGCTGCACCCACCGCATCTGGGACGAGCGCGACATCGGGCTGATCTACACCCACTACACCCATAATTCGGACGTCTACTACAACCTCAAGTCGGTGCACGACCGCGAGGACATCGTCCGCGACACCATCGCACGACTGGCCGTGTTCCCCGAGCGTCGTGGCATGGCGACACAGGTGATCTGGCGCGGCAACGACGTGGACGGGTTCTACACCTCGCATCTCGTCACCGGCACCGGCCGCCACACGCAGGACGGACCCTACGGCAAGCCGACCGGCCGGCCGTTCACGACGCGCACCATCGCCGATTGCATGATCCTGGAGAATCGGATCTATCGCGAGTGGATCGCGACCGACGGCATGGCGCTGATCCGCCAGCTCGGGCTCGATCCGCACCCGATCGCCGAGGCCACCGCGCGGGAGTTGCATGGCAAGGGTCACGGCGTGCTCGATTTCGGTGAGAACCGGCGCATGATCGGGCAGTACCCGCCCGAGGAAGCGGCCGACCTGTCGATTGCTCACAGCGACGGCGAAGCAGTCCTGCTTGGCTGGCTGCACGCCATGATCAATCATCGCATGCTCGGCGAGATCGACCGCCGCTACGCCGCCAACGTGCTCTATCACGGCACCTGCAAGCGCGACCTGTATGGCCGCCCGGCAGTGCTGCACCGCACGCTTCAGCTCATCGCCACCATGCCCGACTGTGCCTGGGTGCCGCAGCACATCTGCTCGGTGCCGAGCGAGGAAGGCGGCGAGAAGATCGCGGTGCGCTGGATCATGGAGGGGCACCATCTCGGGCATGCCATGATGGGTCCGCCCACCGGCCATCGCATCTTCCTGCTCGGCATGTCGCACTACCACGTCATCGACGGCCGCGTGGTCGAGCAGTGGGACGTTTACGACGAGATGGCGATGCTGGCGCAGATCAAGCTCGGAGCCCTGGCCGCGGAGGCATGACGATGGAAGGCTTCGATCCCAGGTGGCGGGACCCGACCGACTAAATCATCGGCATCACCCATGAGATCTGGGAGGGACGCGACTTTGCTACCCTCCATCGTTACTATACGCCAGATATCGTCGTCCGCTCGCCCACTTCGCTGGTCATCGGCAACCGCGGGGTGATCGCCGCCGCCATGTCGCAGCTCGCCGAGTTCCCGAACCGCATCATCGTCGCCGAGGATGTGATCTGTGTGTTTCGGCGTGGAATTTTGACCCCCTGATGCGGGGGATCGGCGTCCAATTTTGACCCCCCTGGTTGCTGGCTAGTCAGACTGCCCGCTCCGCGTTGGGACGGGTGGTTGGGGGATGAAGGGCGTGGACACGATAGCGCGGATCCGGCGCGAGTTCTTCGTGCGGGGCAAGCCGATCAAGGAGATCGTCCGGGAGCTGCACGTGTCGCGCAACACGGTGCGCAAGGTGGTGCGCTCTGGTGCGACGGCTTCGAGCTATGAGCGCGAGGTGCAGCCGCTGCCGCGGCTCGGGCGTTGGCGGGATGAGCTCGATCGTCTGCTGGCGGCGAACGAAGGCAAAGCGGCCCGCGAGCGCTTGACGCTGATCCGGATCTTCGAGGAACTGCGCGGGCTTGGCTATGAAGGTGGTTATGACGCGGTGCGGCGCTATGCCCGGGGGTGGGGCCGCCAGCGAACCGCGGTATCGGCTGCCGCCTATGTGCCGCTGAGTTTCGCTCCGGGTGAGGCCTACCAGTTTGACTGGAGCCATGAGGTCGTCCTGATCAACGGCACGACCACCACGGTGAAGGTCGCGCATGTGCGGCTGTGCCACAGCCGGATGCTGTTTGCTCGGGCGTATCCGCGCGAGACGCAGGAGATGGTGTTCGACGCCCATGACCGAGCGTTCGCCTTCTTCAAGGGCGCCTGCACCCGTGGCATCTACGACAATACGTCGCGCGCGCTTCGCGTCGACATGAAGACGGCTGTTGAGGCGATCCTGGTTGGCAAGGAGCGCGCCTACAACCGCCGCTTCCTGCAGATGTGCAGCCACTATCTTGTCGATCCCGTGGCCTGCACCCCGGCCTCGGGATGGGAGAAGGGCCAGGTCGAGAACCAAGTCGGCCTGGTGCGGGAACGCTTCTTCACCCCTCGGATCAGGGTCAAGAGCTACGAGGAGCTGAACGCCTGGCTTCTCGACCAGTGCATCGCCTACGCCAAGGTGCATCGCCATCCGGAGGTCCGCGACCACACGGTCTGGCAGATGTTCGAGGCCGAGCGGCCGAGCCTGGTGCCCTATGCCGGCCGCTTCGACGGCTTCCATGCCGTGCCGGCCTCGATCTCCAAAACCTGCCTGGTGCGCTTCGATAACAACAGATACTCGGTCGCGGCGAGCGCGGTCGGGCGCCCGGTCGAGATCCGTGCCTATGCCGATCGCATCGAACTGCGTCAGGATGGCCGGCCCGTCGGCGAGCATCGGCGCTGCTTCGGACGCGATCAGACGGTGTTCGATCCCTGGCACTACGTGCCGGTGCTGGCCCGCAAGCCGGGCGCGCTCCGGAACGGCGCCCCGTTCAAGGACTGGGTGCTGCCAGCCAGCCTGGAGCGGGTTCGTCGCAAGCTCGCCAGCGCGAAGGATGGCGACCGCCAAATGGTCGACATCCTCACCACCGTGCTGAGCGATGGGCTGCCCGCCGTCGAAGCCGCCTGCGGTGAAGCGCTGCGCGAGGGCGTCCACTCGGCCGACGTCATCCTCAACATCCTCTCCCGACGCCGCGAGCCGGCCAAACCGATCACGATCATCACCCCCGAGGCGCTGCGGCTCAGCTATGAGCCCGATGCCGACTGCGCCCGTTATGACCGCCTGAGGAGGGCCATCTGATGGAGCGTTCCGAGATCCTCACTGCCATGGGCGAGCTCAAGCTCTATGGCATGAAGGCTGCCTTCGACGAGATCATCACCACTGCCATCAAGCGCCAGCACGAGCCTCAGCGCATCGTCGGCGACCTTGTGTCTGCCGAGATCGCCGAGAAGCAGGCGCGCTCAGTCAAATACCAGGTCACCATCGCCAAGCTCCCATTGGCCAAGGACATCGCCGACTTTGCCTTCGACGGCACGCCGATCAACGCGGCCTTGGTCCGCGACCTCGCCGGCGGCAACTTCCTTGCCCATCAACGCAATGTGGTGCTCGTCGGCGGCACCGGCACGGGCAAGACGCATCTGGCCATTGCCATCGCCCGGGCCTGCATTCGGGATGGGGCCCGCGGCCGCTTCTTCAATGTCGTCGACCTGGTCAACAAGCTCGAGGCCGAGACCCGTTCAGGACGGCAGGGTCGCATGGCTGACTACCTGTCCCGCAAGGACCTTGATCCGCTTCGCGGCTCAAGCATCCTCGACGAACTCGGCTACCTGCCGTTCGCCCAGTCCGGCGGGCAATTGCTGTTCCACCTGATCAGCCGCCTCTACGAGCAGACCTCCGTCATCGTCACCACCAACCTGGCCTTCGGCGAATGGCCCACCGTCTTCAACGACGCCAAGATGACCACCGCCCTGCTCGACCGCCTCACCCATCACTGTGACATCGTCGAGACCGGCAACGAGAGCTGGCGCTTCAAGAACCGCATCTGAACCACCAGGCCGATCGAGGGACCGAAAGCGCTCGCGAGCCCTCAAACAGCCTTATCCAAGGGGGGCAAATTTGGACGCCGATCAGGGGTCAGTTTTGGACGCCGATTGACACGCGGCCTTCACCATTCACCACCAGATCGGCCGCGACGACCCGCTCGGCCCGCCACGCGCTGCGCTGCGGTGGTCGCTTGACGGGCTCCATGACGGCTGGGGCGGGTTCGGCCCGCCCAGCGGCGCCCGCGTGCATGTCATGGGCATCAGCCACGCCGAATTCGGTCCAAGGGGCCTGCACCGCGAATTCATCCTGATCGACGGCACCGCGATCTGGCGGCAGATCCTGCTTCATACAGGTTAGCACGGAGGCGAAACGCGCTGCAGCGCCGTCGCGGCCGAACGCCCCGACTATCCGCCGGCAAGGCGCGGAAGCAGGAAGATCTCCGCGTCCGGCGGCAGTTCCTTGGACCAGGTGTCGCGATAGATGACTCCGCCGATCGAAACCGCGATGCCCTGATCGATATGGGGCTGCAGTGCCGGATACTGTTCCGCCAGCTTGCGGAACAGTTCGCGGACGTCCCTGGCCTGCACCTTCAGCGATTGCTGCCCCCCGACGGCCGCGGCAAGCGTCCCCCAGAGTTGCACCTCAACCATCAGCCCGTGCGCTGCGCATCCAGCGCGGCCAGGATGCGCGGCGGCGACATCGGAATGTGGTTCATCCGCACCCCGGCCGCGTTCGACACCGCGATCGCGATGGCAGCGAGCGGCGGCACGATCGAGGTCTCGCCGACGCCGCGCACGCCGTAGGGGTGGTTGGGATTGGGGATTTCCAGGATCTGCGTGTCGATCATCGGCAGGTCGGAGCAGACCGGCACGCGGTAGTCGAGATAGCCGGGGTTCTGCAGCCGCCCGTCGGCGCCATAGACGTATTCCTCATTGAGTGCCCAGCCGATGCCCTGTGCGGCCCCACCCTGATACTGGCCTTCCACATAGGTGGGATGCACGGCCTTGCCGGCATCCTGCACCACCGTGTAGCGCACGACCTTCGTGCCGCCAGTCTCCGGATCGACCTCGACGTCGCAGATATGGGTGGCGAAGGAAACGCCCGCGCCGTCGGCAACGAGCTCGCTGTGACCGGCGATCGGTCCGCCCGTCTTGGGCGCGGCCGCCGCGATGTCCTTGATCGAGAGTGGCGCGAGGTTGCTGTGGCGCTCGCCCTTGGCCTTGGCCTGGCCGTCCTCCCAGGCGACTTCCTCGACCGGGATGTCCCACATCTTCGCCGCCCGCTGCCGCAGGGTCGCGATCGCGTTGCGCGCCGCCGAGATGGTCGCCATCGACGAGGAGAACGTGCCGCGGCTGCCGTCGGTCATGTCGTTGTAGCCGAGGCTGCCGGTATCGCCGACCACCGCGTGGACGCTCTCGTAGGGGATGCCGAGTTCCTCCGCCGCCACCAGCGACAGCGACGCGCGCGAGCCGCCGACATCCACAGTGCCGACGGTGAGCGAGACGGTGCCATCGGGTGCGATATTGAGGTCGGTGCAGGTCTGGCCGCCGAAATTGAACCAGAATCCGCACGCCACTCCACGGCCCTGGTTGCGGCCGAGCGGTGCGGACATGTGGGCATGCGCCCGCGCCGCCTCCAGCGTCGGCCCGATGCCGATCGGACCGTAGACCGGCCCGTAGGAAGACTTCGTCCCCTGCTTGGCGGCATTGCGGATACGGAAGGCGAGCGGGTCGATGCCGAGCTTCTGCGCCAGCT
>JBGAIK010000319.1:0-4813 GCA_044225615.1 Acetobacteraceae bacterium
CCCCGCGCCGCCGGCACCCTCAGCCGCATCTTCCACATGCTCGGCATGCAGGGCCTGCCCCGCGTGCCCCACCCGCGGCCCCGCTCCACACCCACGCCGCGCCCGGCCCGGCCCAGGTCCGCCCGCACCCGGCCCGCCGCCGTCCCCGCCGCGCGCCCCGGTGCCGGCCCGGTTTTCGTCGCCGCGCACACGCCGCTGCCCGCGCCCCCGCCGATCGACGCCATCCCCCTCGGCTCCGGCCTCTCCCCGCGCCCGGTGCGCGAAATGTGCCCCCGCGCCGCCGCCCGCTGGCCCCCCCCGTCCAGCCCGCGCATCAGCACATACACCGCCGCCAGCACCATCCCCGCCGCCACCGGCCGCAGCCCGCCCTCGATCGCCCGCAGCACCAGCGCCCCGCGATAGCGCCGCCACACCTGCGCCACCCCCAGCATCAGCAGCGCCGTCGGCGCGAAAATCGCCAGCGTGGCCACCACCGCCCCCAGCCACCCCGCCACCTCCCACCCGATCAGCGTCACCAGCAGGCTCCCCGGCCCCGGCGCCATCCGGCTGATCGCGAACAGGTTCACGAATTCGGCGTGCGTCATCCAGTGATGCACCTCCACCACCTGCCGTTGGTAGTCGGCCACCACCGCCTGCCCACCCCCGATCGTCACCAGGGAAAGCGGCGCGAACACCGTCACCAGCGCCCACAGCCGCCCGCTCACGCCCGCCCCCGCAGATGCGAGAATTCCGCCCCGATCCCCACCGCGCCGAGCCCGATCACCACCCACACCAGCGGCCACCCCAGCACCGCGATCGTCACGAACGTCGCCGCCATCAGCGCCCACGGCACCGCCCGCCGCGCCACCCGCCGTGCCGTGGTGATCCCCATCACCAGCGAAAGCCCGATCGCCGCCGCCGCCGCCCCGTTCAGCGCCGGCGCCGTCGCCCAGTATCCCGAAACCGCCGAAAACCCGGCCCCCAGCCCCACGATCAACACCGCCGCCGGCAGGATGATCCCGCCCAGCGACGCCAGCGCCCCCCTCACCCCCAGCAGCCGATACCCGATCCAGATCGCCATGTTGGCCACGTTCACCCCCGGCAGCGCCTGCGACACCGCCAGCCCGTTCAGGAACTCCTCCTCCGACAGCCAGCCCTTCTCCTTCACGAACACCCGCAGCAGCCACCCGCTCAACCCGCCCCCGAAACTGGTCAGTCCGATCCGCGCGAATTCCCGGAACAACCCCATCGCCGTCGGCGCCATCGCGCTCACCCCGCTTGCCCTCGCCCGCCCCTCCCGCGACACTCCGGGCAGGAGACAAGCGCCATGATGTTCGAACTGTCCGAGGAGCATCGCATGCTCCGCGACCTGGTCGCCAAGTTCGTCGACCAGGAACTGATCCCGCTGGAGCCCGCCGCCCTCGCCCGCGAAGTCCGGGGCGAACGCATGGGCCTCTCGGCCGAGGAGGAAACCCGCCTCCACGCCAAATGCAAGGAGCTCGGCCTCTGGGGCCTCGACGTGCCGGAGCAGTTCGGCGGCGCCAACCTCCCCACCGTGGCGCTGATGGCCATCAACGAGGAAGTGGGCCGCACCGCCATCCCCTTCTTCTTCCCCCCCGACAGCCCCAACCTCCACATGCTGATGGCCGCCTGCAACGAGGACCAGAAGCAGCGCTACATGCTCCCCTACGCACGCGGCGAGTCCAGATCCGCCATCGCCATCTCGGAGCCCGGCGCCGGCGGCGACCCGGCCGGCATGATCACCCGCGCGGTCAGGGACGGTGACGACTGGGTCATCAACGGCCGCAAGATCTGGGTCAGCCGCGTCCCCTACAGCGATTTCACCATCGTCATGGCCCGCACCGGCGAGGGCAAGCGCCACGAGGGCATCACCGCCTTCCTGGTCGACCGCGGCACCCCCGGTTTCCACATCGAGCGCGAGATCGCCATGATCGGCGGCCAGCGCACCTACGAGCTGGTCTTCGACAATCTCCGCGTCCCGTCCACCCAGCTCCTCGGCCGCGAGGGCCACGGCTTCGCCCCCATGCAGCTCCGCCTCACCGTCCGCCGCCTGCAGATGGGCGCCTGGTGCACCGGCATGGCCGTCCGCGCGCTGGCCATGCTCATCGACCACGCCAAGCAGCGCAGCACCTTCGGCGTCAAGCTGTCCGACCGCCAGGCCGTGCAATGGTGGATCGCCGACGCCGCCACCCGCATCCATGCCTGCCGCCTGATGGTGCTGCACGCCGCCGCCAAGCAGGATGCCGGCGGCGACGTCCGCACCGAGGCCAGCATGATCAAGCTCACCGCCACCGAGCTGGCCCATGACGTGCTCGACCACGCCATGCAGGCCTACGGCGCCATGGGCATGACCCGCGAGCTGCCGTTGCAGATCATGGCCCAGAAGGTCCGCACCATGCGCATCTACGAGGGGCCCAGCGAGGTCCACCGCATGGTCATCGCCCGTCGCCTGATCGGCGAGCGCAAGTAGGGAAGGGGCGCACTCACCAAGAATTGCATCGCGCCGCGCCGCGGTCACACCATTCACATTGTCGCGCGCGGCGCTTTGTGCGAAGCGCAATGCGGCCTCGGGAAGAACAGGACGTGGCACTTGCTGGTTTGGCGGGCATCTCGGCAATGAGCGAGCGGCGATGCGCACATTGCGGATCCGCCAGCCCGCCGCGCGCCAAGTTCTGCGGCGAGTGCGGCCAGCCATTGCCCGAGCTTCCCGCCGCCGCTGGCTCGCCCGGCGCGTGCAGGACAGCGGCGGCATCTGCCTCCAGCTCTTCTGCGACCTGGTCGGCTCCACCACCCTTTCCACCCAGGTGGACCCCGAGGATCTCGGCCGCATCATCCGCGCCTATCGCAGCCTGGTGCAGGACGAGGTCACCCGCCTCGGCGGCTATGTCGCCCGCCTCTTCGGCGACGGCATCCTGGTCTATTTCGGCTACCCCACCGCCCGCGAGGACGATGCCACCAGGGCCGTCCGCGCCGCGCTCAACATCCTCCGCGGCATGCCCCTGCTGACGGAAAACCCCGACGACGCCACGTCGCGCCCGCTCGAGGCCCATATCGGCATCCACACCGGCCTCGTCCTGGTCGAGGGCAACCCCGAGGACGGCACCCTCTTCGACAAGTCGGGCGTCATCGGCGAGACCCCGAACCTGGCCGCCCGCATCGAGTCGCTGGCGCCGCCCAACACCGTCCTGGTCAGCGCCGCCACCCAGGCGCTGACGGCGAAATACTTCCAGTACCAGTTCTGGGGCGACGTGGAGCTGCGCGGCTTCGCCCAGAAGCTCCGCATCTTCCAGCCGCTGGCCGAATGGGACTGGCGCCGCGCCCTGCATGGCGGCGATGCCACCCCCATGGTCGGCCGCGAGCAGGAGCTCGCCGTGCTCGAGGAAGCCTGGCAGCGCGCGATGTCCGGCACCGGACGGGCGGTCGCCGTCTCCGGCGATCCCGGCATCGGCAAGAGCCGCATCGCCGGCTGGCTCGCCCGGCGCGTGCAGGACAGCGGCGGCATCTGCCTCCAGCTCTTCTGCGACCCCGACGCCGAGGGCACCGCCTTCCGCCCGGTCACCGAGGCGATCGGCCGCTACCTGTCGCTGGCGCGGCGCCCCGGCCGCCGCGGCCTGAAGCTGCTCGCCCGCCTGATCGCCGATGCCGGCCTGCGCCCCGAGCGCTTCATCCCGGTGCTCGGCGAATGGCTCTCCCTCGGCGCCGACGCGGCCGGCCCGACCGAGCGCCTGCTGCCCGAGGCCCGCCGGCGCCGCCTGCTCACCCTCATGGTGGACTGGCTCTCCCACGTCGCGGCCCATCGCCCGATCCTGATCATCGTCGAGAACATCCACTGGGCCGATGCCTCCACCCAGGAATGGCTCGACGAGCTGGTCGGCGTGGTCGGCGACATGCGGCTGATGCTGCTGGCCACCTACCGCCCCGGCTTCGTCCCGGCCTGGTTCCCCCAGCCCGAGGTCATCGACCTGCCGCTCGACCGCCTCAGCGTGCCCGAGATCGAGCACATGCTCGACACGCTGGGCGCCCATCTGCCGGCCGAAACCCGCATCCAGGTGGTGCGCAAGTCCGACGGCGTGCCGATGTTCGTCGAGGAGCTGGTCAAGATGCTGGCCGAGCATCCCGGCGCCGAGCCCGCCGAGCAGGACGTGCCGACGGCGCTGCGCGACATGCTGGCCGCCCGCCTCGACCGGCTCGGCCCGATCCGCGAGGTGGCCCGCGCCGCCTCCGTCATCGGCCGGCAGTTCTCCTACAACCTGCTGCGCGGCCTGCTTGCCGCCGGCCCCCGCGAGCTGGAGCAGGGCCTCACCCGCCTGGTCGAGGCCGACATCATCCGCCCCGCCGGCGCCGGGCTCGACGCCACCTTCGCCTTCAAGCACGCGTTGCTGCAGGACGCCGCCTATGCCTCGCTGCTGCGCCCCGAACGGCGCGCCTACCACCGCAAGCTGATGCACGCCTACCGCACCTACTACGTGCGCCTGGCCGAGGCCGAGCCCGAGATCATCGCCCGCCATGCCTCCGCCGCCGGCATGCATGCCGAGGCGCTGGACTACTGGTGGGCCGCCGGCCAGCACGCCCGCTCGCGCTCGGCCTACCGCGAGGCGCTGGGCCATTTCCGCCGCGGCCTCGCCGACGCCGAACGCATCGACGATGCCGCCACCACCAGCGAGGTGATCCGCTTCTGCGCGGCCATCGCCACCACCGCCATGGCCGCCGAGGGCTTCGCCGCCCCCGAGGTGGAGCGCATGTGCAACCGCGCCCGCGCCCTGATCTCCAGCCGCACCGAGGTTGCGCTCACCTCGACCGTGCTGGGCGGGCT
>JBGAIK010000320.1:0-4811 GCA_044225615.1 Acetobacteraceae bacterium
GTCTCGGCGCCACCATCGCCGCCGAGGCCGCCCGCGGCGCCGTGCGCGGCCCCTACGGCGCCTACCCCTCCGCCGCCCTTGCCGCCGAGAACACCGCGGGCCCCGTCTACGCCGTGCTCGACGGCAACCGCGCCACGCTCGGCCCGCGCCTGTCGGCCGCGCTGGCGCATGTCCACCTGCTCGTCTTCCGCCCCCGCGAGGCGAGCGCCCCGGCGCTGCAGGCCCTGCTCGATGCCGGCTGGACAACCACCGGGATCGTCACGCTGTCGCAGCTCACAGCCTTCCTGTCCTTCCAGCTGCGCGTCGTCGCCGGCCTGCGCGTGCTCGCCGCGGCGTGAAAGGGAGAGAAGCCATGACCGAAGCCACCCTGACCCCCGCCAACATCACCCCGCCGCCGCGCTTCACCCAGAAGGAGCTCGGCTGGCATCCCTGGCTGCCGCCGCTGCCCACCGAAAACCTGACCGACCGCCACTGGGCCGGCCTGGTCGATGCCGCGCGGTCGAAGAACCCCTATTTCATGCTGCTCGCCCGCGATCCGGACATATTGCAATATCGAACCAAGACCGACAAGGACATCTTCTACAACCCCGAGGCCGGCCTGCCCCGGGCCGAGCGCGAGCTCGCCGCCGCCGCCGCCTCGCGCCTCAACGGCTGCATCTACTGCGCCTCGGTCCATGCCCGCTTCGCCTCGCACTACTCCAAGCGCACCGACGACGTGCAGCGCCTGCTCGACGAGGGCGTCGGCGCCGACCTGGGCGAGCGCTGGAACGCGATCGTGGCGGCATCGGTGGCGCTGACCGCCACCCCCATCGCCTTCGGCCCCGAACACGTCGCCCGCCTCCGCGCCGCCGGGCTCGACGATCACGCGATCGTGGACGTGATCAACGGCGCGGCGTTCTTCAACTGGGCGAACCGGCTGATGCTGTCGCTGGGGGAGCCGGACGAAAAGTAACCGGCTCCTCTTTGGAAAAAGGAACCAGGAAACTTCTGTCCGGCTGGTGCGCAGCCTCGCTGGCGGCCGCACGGCGGACCAACGGACAGAAGTCTTCTTGCTGCTTTTTCTTCGGAAAAAGAAGGCTCTTCCCTCAATACGCCGCCGCTTCCCCGTCATAGTCCCGGATCGTCCCCACCGCCGGCGCCGTGTCCGCGCGCAGCCGCGCCCCTTCGCGCTCCACGTCCCTGAACACGCGCAGGAAGTTCGCCCCCATCAGCCCGACCAGCGCCTTGTCCGACCAGCCGCGCCGGATCAGCTCGGCGAACAGGTACGGAAACCGTGACACGTTCTCCAGCCCGACGGGCATGGTCGGCACGCCGAAGAAGTCGCTGCCCACGCCCAGCCGCTGCACGCCGATCTTGCCCGCCAGGTATTCCAGGTGCGTCACCACGTGGTCGATCGTGGCCTTGGGGCAGGGGCCGTGCTTCTCCTCGTGCGCACGGATCGCCTCCACCCGGCTCATGCCGAAATTGTTCGCCGTCGCCTGCCGCACCGGCGCCATCCAGGCATAGGTGTCGGGGTTCAGGAAATCGGGAATGAACGTCGCCATCACCAACCCGTTATTGGCCGGCACCCGGTCCAACACGTCGTCGGGCACGTTGCGCGGATGCGGGCACAGCGCGAGCGCGTTGGAATGCGAGAACACGACCGGCGCCGTGCTGGTGTCGAGCACATGGTGCATCACGCTCGGCGCCACATGGGCGCAGTCGATGATCACGCCGAGGCGGTTCAGCTCGCCCACCACGGCGCGGCCGAACGCCGTCAGCCCGTCATGGCGCGGCGCGTCGGTCGCCGAATCGCACCAGTCGAGCGTCCCGTTGTGGCACAGCGTCATCAGCCGCATGCCCAGCCCGTGCCACAGCCGCAGCGGCGCCAGCGTGTTCTCCAGCCCCACGCCCCCTTCCACCGACAGCAGCATGCCGATCTTCCCCGCCCGCTTGGCGCGGCCGAAATCGGCCGGCTTCAGCACCGGCAGGAACGTGTCGGGATAGGTCTCGCCGATGCGCCGGATGATGTCGATCTGCTCCAGCGTGGCGCGCGCCGGGTGCGGGATCTCGGTCGGAATGAAGGCCGCGAACACCTGCCCGCCCACCTTGCCCTGGCGCAGCCGCGGGATGTCGGTGTCGCCGTCGTTGTGGATCTTGCGCAGATCGTAGCCGGCAACGTCGCCCTTCGCCCCGGTGCGGTTGCGGATCACCCAGGGCAGGTCGTTGTGGCCATCGATGAACTGGAACTTCTCCATCAGCCCCCGCGCCTTCTCCAGCGCCGCGGCCCGTGCCATCGCCTTCTTCGCCACTGTCCCCGCTCCTTCTGCCGTGCGGAACAGTGCAGCCTGGCCCGCCACCCGGCAAGGGATCAGCGCCGCCGCAACTCCTTCACGCTGCCGTCGGCGGCGTACAGCGTCGCGTGCATCGCCTGCAGGTCGTCGCCGTCCAGCCAGGCGATCCCGTCCGGTGGTGTCGCCCGCACCTTGGCGATGATCGATTCCGGCACGCCATAGTTCTCGAAATGCACCGCCATGCTGTCCGTCGCGTAGCGCGACTCCTTGTTCTCGGCCCCGAAGAACGAGGCCCGATGCACGCCCACCCGCGCGCCCTCGCCCACCAGCCGGCGCGGCGAGGCGGCGAACAGCAGCGTGCAGGCCGAGGCGCAGACGCCGTCCTTCGCCACCGCCACCGGCATGCCCATGTTGCGGATCGTCACCGCCATCTTGCCCGCCTCGGTCACCACCCCGCCCGGGCTGTCCACCACCAGCAGCGCCAGCCGCTGCGCCTTCGGCACGGTGTCCACGAAGCCGATCAGCTGGCTGAAATCGCCGGGCACGATCATCCCGCGCGCCACCAGCAGGGTGCGTCCGTCCGGCCCGTCCAGCAGCTTGAACTGCATCGCCTGGGCCGGGGTCGCGAACAGGGCGAGCGCCACCGCCAACACAAGCGACCATGCTGCTGCCATGCGCCAGAACCCTCTCGCCGGAGCGGCCTGGGTCGCATGCGGGGCGTTAAGATTTCCCTTGCCGCCGCACCGGATAGGCCGCGGAGAAGATCTCTGTCACAGGCGGATGATGCAACGTCCGGCGCGGATACAGCGCCATCACGCGCTCGAACTGCGCCTGCGCCCGCGCGTTGTCCGCCGCCTCGTCGATGCCCGGGATCACCCCGTCGCGCATCACGAACCGCCCGTCGATCACCACGTCGGAGAAGTCGCGCCCATGCCCGGTCAGCATCATGGTCTGGATCGGGTCGATCGCCTGGCCCGAATGCGGCCGGTCCAGCCGGAACACCGTGATGTCGGCCTTCGCCCCGGCCGCCAGCCGGCCCAGGTCGGCCCGCCCCAGCGCATCCGCGCCCCCCAGCGTCGCCGCATCGTAGTAGTCCTCCGACCGCACCGCCGTCGCGTCGCCGGCCAACACCCGGCACAGCATCATCCCCGCCTGCATGTTCATCACCATGTCCGGCGGCGACGTGTCCGTTCCCATGCCCAGCCGCAGCCCCATGGCGCGATAGCGCGCGAACGTGTCGATCGCCCCGCCATGCCGGCCCGACACCAGCGGGCAATGCACGATCACGGCGCCCGCATCGGCGATGATGCCCAGGTCGTTGCCCGGCCGCGCGACGAGCCGGCTGCCCGACACCACCGTGCCATGCGGCAGCAGCGTCCGCGGCGTCAGGAAGCCGAGGCTGCGCAGCCATTCCGGCGGGCTCATCGCGTGCTGGGCCAGCACCAGCTCGTACTCGATCTTCGACTGGCAGCAATGCAGCCGCACCGGCACGCCGAGTTCGCGCCCCGCATCCGCCGTCCGCCGCAGCAGTGCCGCGGTGCAGGTCTCGATCCGGTCCGGCGCCAGCATGGTCCGCACCAGCCCGCCGGCCGTGTCCTCATGCGCCCGGCAGAACGCGATCGCCGCGTCCAGATCGGCCAGCCCCCGTGCCTCGTCATAGACCGTGCCGATCGTCCCGTCCGCCTCCACCACCTGGCCCCCGGTGCGATAGGCCGGCCCCAGATAGACCCGCAGCCCCAGCGCCGCCGCCTCCTCGGCCGCCGCGGCGAACTCCCCCACTGTCTCGCCCCATGCGCGATAGAACAGTGAGGCGATCGGCAGCGCCGTGGTGATCCCGTTCCTGATCAGCGTGGCGAAAGCATGCCGCTTCTGGAACCGCAGCTCGTCCTCGGAATACATCTCGAACGGCCCGGACTCGATATAGCTGCGCGGCCACACCCGCCCCTTCTGCGCCGCCGGCTGGTTGTCGTAGCCGAGGATGGTGGTGTCGAGATCCGACAGCGCGTCCAGGTCCACGAAGCCCGGCCCCACCAGCGCCGCGCCGAAATCGTGCCGCGCCGCCACCTCGCCCGGAAAGCCGTGGCCCACAAATATGATGGTGTTGCCCTCGAACACCACCTCGCCATGCTCCAGCAGCACGTGCCGGCCGTTCTCATGGCCCAGCACCCAGCGCGCCGTCAGCAGCGTCCGGCTCATGGCGCGGCGACCGTGCACACCCCGTCGCGGGCCACCACCCGCCCGCGCTTGATCACCAGCGCCCGCGCCGGCCGCGTCACCACCGCGTCCGTGATCGTCGCCCCCGGCACCACGACCAGATCGGCCACGCAGCCCACCGCCACGCCATACCCTTCCAGCCGCATCACCGCGGCCCCGCCCGCGGTGCAGACGCCGAAGGCGATCTCCACCTCCTCGTCGCGGCGGAAATTGTTGCGCTGGCCCACGAACATCGCCCGCTCCAGCATGTCGGCATTGCCGTACGGCCCCCAGGTGTCGCGGATGCCGTCCGACCCGGCGCAGACCCGTATCCCCAGCCCCACC
>JBGAIK010000321.1:0-4795 GCA_044225615.1 Acetobacteraceae bacterium
GCCTTCGGCGCCGGCTGGGTGGTGATCCTGGCGCATGGCGTTGCGAGATTCCCCCCCATGCTGGTGGTCACGCTCGATGCGGCGGGGCTGGCGCTGTTCGCGGTGGCGGGGACGCAGAAATCGCTGTCGCTGGGCATGCAGCCCTTCGTCGCCGCGCTGCTGGGCACCATCACCGGCGTGGGCGGCGGCGTGATGCGCGACGTGCTGCTGGCCCGCGTGCCGCTGGTGCTGAACGCCGACATCTACGCCTCCGCCGCCTTCGCCGGCGCGCTCGTGCTGGTTCTGGCGCGGCGCACGGGTTCGCCGGTGGCAGCCGGGATCGCCGGCGGGCTGGCCTGCTTCGGGCTGCGGATGCTGGCGGTTTGGCAAGGCTGGCACCTGCCGCGGCCAGGCTGGCTTTAGACGGGCCCGGCTGTGACAGCCTGTATCAGCGTGGTAGAAGCGCCCCACGCCATATCGGGGGAGCCCAGATGCCAGCCAGCCGCCGCCTTGCCGCCGCCCTCGCGCTCGGCCTTGCCCTCGCACCCATGGCCCCGCGGGCGCAGGTGCTGGACATCGCGACCGACCAGTCGCCGGTGGGGCTCGACCCGCATGTCGCCACCTCGTTCGCGACCTTCCAGGTGGTCAGCGCGGTGTATGAGGGGCTGACGGCGATCGACAAGGATTTGCGCATCGTCCCGGCACTGGCCGAAAGCTGGACCATCTCCGACGACAAGCTGACCTACACCTTCAAGCTGCGCGCCGGCGCCCGCTTCCACAACGGCCGCGAGTTCGTGGCGCAGGACGTGATCGCCAATATCGATCGCGTGCGCGACGCCAAGACCGGCTCGCCGCTGGCCTCCCGCGTGGCCGGCATCGCGAAGATGGAGGCGCTCAGCGAGAAGGAGCTGCGGATCACGCTGTCCGCTCCCTCGGCGCCGTTCCTGTCGCAGCTCGGCACTATCAACATGGTGGCGCCGGAGGCGGTGGCGGAGCTGGGTCGCAAGCCGATGGGCACCGGGCCGTTCCGCTTCAAGGAATGGGTGCCCGACACCTATATCCTGCTGGAGCGCGTGCCCGACTACTGGAATGCCGGCCTGCCGGTGCTGGCCGGCCTGAAGTTCAACATCGTGCCCGAGGCGGCGACGCGCGAGGCGGGGATCAACGGCGGCACCTACAAGCTGCTGCCAGTGATCGATGCGGTGTTGGCAACCGGGCTGAAGGGCAGGCCAGGCATCACGGTGATGGAAACGCAGGACCTCGCCTACAGCCTGATCGGCGTGAACACGTCCAGGCCGCCCTTCGACAAGCCGGCGGTGCGCGAGGCGATGAACATGGCGCTCGACCGGGCGCAGATCGTGGAGGCGGTGTATTTCGGCCGCGCCGTGCCGGGCGGCCCGCTGTCGCCGGCGCTGGCGCAATGGGCGCGGCCGGTGAGCGACTTCCCCTGCTACAAGCCCGACGCGGCGGGGGCGAAGAAGAAGCTGGCCGATGCCGGGTTCACCGCGCCGGTGAAGATCACGCTGAAGGTGCTGGGCTCGCTGCAGACGGTGGTGGACATCGCCCAGGTCGTGCAGGTGCAGCTCAACAAGGCCGGCTTCGAGGTCACGCTCGACGTGCAGGAGCAGGGCAAGTTCATCGCCGACTGGCGGGCGAGCAATTTCGAGGCCTTCGTCTCGCTGAACGGCGGCAACCCGGACCCGGACGACTATTTCGGCCGCACCTTCCAGACCGGCGGCGCCACCAACGTGTTCAAGTATTCCGACCCGGCGGTGGATGCGCTGCTGGTCTCGGGCCGGACCGAGACCGATCCGGCCAAGCGCAAGCCGATCTACGACCAGGCGCAGGCGATCCTGGCCTGCCAGGGGCCGATCATGCACATCGCCTATGGCACGCTGTTCGCGGCCGTGCGCGGCGAGCTGAAGGGCTTCGCGCCGATGCCGACCCGCTCCCTGCGCACGCTGCGCGAGGCGACGATGGGCCAGTAGCATGCATCCCGCCACCGCAACGCTGCGCCGGCTCGGCGCGGCATGGGCCGACGGGATCGACGCGGCCCGGCCCGGGCCGGCGGCGCGAGGCATGGCGGCCCGGGCGCGCGCCGCGCTGGCGGCGGTCGAGGGCGGCGACGCGGAGCCGGCGGCGTTGCCGGTGTGCCGGCATCTCGATGCCGCGATCGGCACCGCGCGGGCGAAGCTGCCGGCGGTGGCCGACGCCTTCGCGCAGGTCGCGCCGCTGCTCGCCTGGCGGGCCAAGGCGGAGGGCGATCCGGTCTTCGCCGCCGGCCACGCCAATGCGCTGATCGTGGGCCCGAACGGGCCGGGGCGCAGCGAAAGCCTGCGGCTCGGCGCCAGCCTGGTCGCACCCGGCGTGACCTATCCCGACCACCAGCACCCGCCGGAAGAGATCTACCTGGTGCTCTCGCCCGGCGAATGGTGGCAGGCCGGGCGGGACTGGCATCCGCCCGGCATCGGCGGGATGGTGCACCACGTGCCCGACGTGATGCACGCGATGCGCGCCACCGCGGATGCCCCCCTGCTCGCGATATGGTGCCTCTGGACCGGGACATGATCCGGGCCCTGCTGCTGCGGGTCGGCCAGCTTGCCTTCGTGGCGTTCGGCGTCTCCGTGCTGACCTTCCTGCTGATCCATCTGATCCCGGGCGACGCGGCCCAGGTGATGCTGGGCGCGGCCGATGCCTCGCCGGAGAAGGTGGCGGCGCTGCGGACGAAGCTGGGCCTCGACCGGCCCCTGGTCGTGCAATACGCGCTGTGGATCGGGCATGCGCTGCGGGGCGATCTGGGCACCTCGATCTGGACCGGGCGGCCGGTGCTGGAGGAAATCCTCGGCCGCGTCGGCGTCACCCTGGAGCTGAGCCTGCTGTCGCTCTCTGCGGCGATCGTGCTGGCCGTGCCGGTGGGCTGCCTGATGGCGACGCTGCGCTCCTCCGCCGGCGACTCTGCGATGCGGGTGGTCTCGATCGCCGGGGTGACGGTGCCGTCCTTCTGGCTCGGCACCATGCTGATCTACGGCAGTTCCGCGCTGCTGCCGGGCGTGCAGGTGGTGGGATGGGTGCCGCTCGCGGCGGACCCGCTGGGCAATCTTCAGCGCATGGTGCTGCCGGTGATCGCGCTGGCGCTGCCGGCCCTGGCCACCCTCAGCCGGGTGATCCGCGCCGCGATGCTGGAGGCGCTGACCCAGGACTATGTGCGCACCGCGCGGGCAAAGGGGATCAGCGAGGCCCGCGTCGTCTTCTCCCATGCGCTGCGCAATGCGCTGATTCCGTTCGTCACCGCGGCCGGCATCACCCTTGGCTACCTGTTCGGCGGCTCGGTGGTGGTGGAGCAGGTGTTTGCATTGCCGGGGTTGGGTCGGCTGATGGTCGGCGCCATCGCCGAGCGCAACTATCCGCTGATCCAGGCGGCGATCCTGCTGGCGACCGTGGTGTTCGTGGTGGTGAATTTCCTGGTCGACGTGCTGTACCTGGCCATCGACCCGCGGGCCCGCGCGTGAGGAACCCCATTTTGTGGATCGGCCTCGCGCTGGTGGCGGCACTGGCGGTGGGTGCTGCGGCGGCGCCGTGGATTTCCGGCCACGCCCCGAACGCGCAGGACATGCTGGCCCGCCTCAAGCCGCCGAGCGCGGCACACTGGCTGGGCACCGACAATTTCGGGCGGGACATATTGTCACGCGCCCTGCACGGATACCGGACGCTGTTCGCGATCTCGTCGGCCTCGGTGCTGGGCGCCCTGCTGGTGGGCGGCACGATCGGCATCGCCGGCGCCTGGCGCGGCGGCTGGGTGGACATGGTGGCAATGCGGCTGATGGACGTGCTGTTCGCCTTCCCGCTGATCCTGCTGGCCATCGGCATCATCGCCGTGCTGGGGCCGGGCGCGCTGGGCACGGCGATCGCGATCGGCGTGGTCTACACCCCGATCTTCGCCCGCGTGCTGCGCGCGCCCAGCCTGCTGCTGAAGGAGGCCGACTACATCGCGGCGGCGCGTGCCATCGGCGGCAGCGACTGGCGCATCCTGGGCCGGCATTTGCTGCCCAATCTCGCACCCGTGATCCTGGTGCAGGCCAGCCTGTCGCTGTCCACCGCCATATTGGTGGAGGCCTCGCTGTCCTTCCTCGGCCTCGGCACCCAGCCGCCCACCGCCTCGCTCGGGCGGATGCTGGCGGAAAGCCGCAACTTCCTGAGCATCTCGCCCTGGCCGGCGACGTTCTCGGGGGCCGCCATCCTGCTGGCGGCGCTGGGTTTCAACCTGCTCGGCGACGGGTTGCAGGACCGTCTCGACCCCCGGCTGCGGAGCCGCCAATGAGCCTGATGCGCACGGAGATCGACGAGGCCCCCCAGGCCACGCAGCGCGTGCTGGATGGCATGGGAGGCATCGCGGCGGTGGCGGCGCGGCTGCGTACGCTCGATCCGCCGTTCGTGACACTCGCGGCGCGGGGCAGCTCCTCGCATGCGGGGACGTATCTGCGCTCCCTGATCGGGCGCGACCTCGGGCTGGCGGCGGCGGCGACGATGCCGTCGCTGGCCTCGGTGTACCAGGCGAAGCAGCGGCTGAAGGGGGCGTTGTTCATCGCCATCTCGCAGTCCGGGCGTTCGCCGGACCTGCTGGCCTGCGCGGCCCAGGCGCGGGAGGCGGGGGCGCTGACCCTGGCGCTCGTGAACGACGCGGAATCGCCGCTGGCGGCGGCATGCGAACTGGTGCTCGACATCCAGGCCGGGCCGGAGCGCAGCGTGGCCGCGACCAAGACGGTGATCGCGACCCTGGCGACGTCGCTTGCGCTGGTCCGGGCCTGGGCCGGGAAGG
>JBGAIK010000009.1:0-34691 GCA_044225615.1 Acetobacteraceae bacterium
ATCGTTTCGAGTTCGCCCAGATTATGCCCGTCAGCCCCAACTACGGCCGCACAGGCCCGGCGGAACTCGTCCCAATCGGCTTGCCGCTCGTTCATCGTCGGGCCTGCACCTTTGCGACCATCACACCGCCGACCGTAACATGTCGCCGCCGGACCGCAAGCCGGCCCAGCGACCTGCGCCCTCCCCTACCCCTCGAACCGCGCCAGCCGCACCGCCGTATGCCCCGGCCTGGCCGCAGGCTCGGCATGATCAGCAGGCAGTCGTCATACGGCGTGCGGATCTCGGTCTCGCCGTCCAGCGCGATCACCGTGTTGCGCCGCTTCACCACCTCGCCGCCGGTGAAGCTGCGCACGAAGGAGAAGCCGGCGGTGCAGGCGGTGATCACATGCGTCACCGTCGCATGTCGCGCCGCCGCCGGCGCGGCCTCGCCCTCCTCCATCCCCGCATGAAGCAGCAGCCGGCGCACGCTCGCCGCGGTCGCCGCCACCGTCGCCGCCCGCCAGTGCTGCCCGGCCTCCACCAGCACCGCCGTCGCCCGTGCCGCCGGATCGGCGAACGGTCCGTAGTCGATCATCCGCCGCCCGCTCAGATGCCCCTCGTCGGCCACCACCAGCGGCGGCGTGCCGATCGCCGCCCCCAGCGCCCGCCCGCGCGCGGTCGTCCCGGCCAGGATCAGCGGCTCCGACGGCCACAGCATCGAGTGCAGGTCCAGCAGCAGGTCCGCACTCTCCACCAGCCGCCGCATCGCCCGCGCCCGGTCCAGCCCACGCCCGCCGCCCGCCCTCCAGCGTCTCGCCGTCCCACAGCCGGTTCAGGTCCTCCTCCACGAACCGGCTCATCGTCGGCTGCGCCGCATCGAACCGCGCGAACGCGGCCAGGTTGGCGAAGCCCAGCGTCAGCCGCCCGCACCGCGGCTGCACGCCGGCGCGCAGCATCCGGTCCAGCACGATCGCGCCCGCCAGCTCGTTGCCATGCGTCAGCGCCACCAGCACCACATGCGGCCCCGGCAGCGCGCCGGCGAAGCTGGTGAACCCCGGCACCCCGGTATTGCCGCCCAGCCACGGCCCCAGGTCGGGCGGCGACACCTCCACCGGGAAGTGCGGCATGGCGAAGCCCCGGCCGGTCGCCCCCTCGGCGCCGTGCAGCGGGTCGGGCCCCGCGGTCATCCCGACAGATGATCGCCGAGCCGGCGGATGAACGCGTCGCAGGCGTCGAGCTGCGACTGGGCGATGAACTCGTCGGGCTTGTGCGCCTGGGCGATGTCGCCCGGCCCGCAGACGATGGTCGGAATCCCCGCCTCCTGGTACAGCCCGCCCTCGGTGCCGTAGCTCACCTTGCCCGCGCTGTTGAACCCGGCCAGCCGCTTGGTCAGCGTCGCCAGCGCGTGCTCCGCCTCCAGCGCCATGCCGGGAATGTCGTCGATCACCGTCAGCGTGAAGCCGGCCGCCGGGTCCACCCGCTTCATCGCCGGTTCGATCGCCGCCGCCACGTGCCGCCGCAGCCGCTCCACCTGCGCCTGCGGGTCGTCGCCCGGCACGCAGCGCCACTCCATCACGAAGCCCGCATGCTCGGGGATGATGTTCAGGATCGAGCCACCCTTCATCGTGCCCACATGCGGCGTGGTGTGCGGCGGGTCGAACCCGTCCACGAACGGCCCCTCGGCGGCGAAGCGCCGCTGCTCGGCCGCCACATAGGCGATCGCCTCGGCCGCGGCATGGATCGCGTTCACCCCCTTGCCCGGCTCGCTCGAATGCCCGGCCAGCCCGCGCACCGTCACCTCCAGCGCCAGCCGCCCCTTGTGCGCCAGGATCGGCTGCATCAGCGACGGCTCGCCCACGATGCAGTACTGCGGCGCCCGTCCGCTCTCGGCGAGGTCGCGGATCAGCCGGCGCGCCCCGCCCATGTCGGTCTCCTCGTCATAGGTGATGAACAGGTGCACCGGGCGCGCCAGCCCCCGCGCCTGCAGCGCCGGCACCGCCGCCAGGCAGCTCGCCACGAACCCCTTCATGTCGCAGCTGCCGCGCCCGAACAGCTTGCCCTCCGCCGCGCGCAGCGTGAACGGATCGCTGCTCCAGGCCTGCCCGTCCACCGGCACCACGTCCACATGCCCCGACAGCGCGATCCCGCCGGCCGCCTGCGGCCCGATCACGGCATGGATATTGGCCTTGCCCCCGGTCGGATCGGTGCTCACTCGGTACGGAACCCCGTGCCCGTCGAGCCACGCGCGGGCGAAATCGATCAGCGCCCGGTTCGGATTGCGGCTCGTGGTATCGAACGCGACCAGCCGCGACAGCATCTCGGCGGTGGTCATCGCGGCGGGCGGGTTCGGTGCGGACATGCCGCCAGTGTATACCGGCCGGCGCCCGCGGCAACCGCGCCCGCCGCATCGCGGCGCTTGCCCCCGCGCCCGATTCATGGCTTGTCCCTGGCCCGAGCCGACCACATCTAACCGCGACCCCACCGCTTTCCCCGAGGACGCCATGGACGACCAGATCATCGGACAACCCGCAGGCGCCGCCGGCGCCAGCATGATCGTGGACGGCGATCAGTCCACCTTCATGAAGGACGTGATCGAGGCCTCGCGCACCATCCCGGTGCTGGTCGATTTCTGGGCCACCTGGTGCGGCCCCTGCAAGACGCTCACCCCGGTGCTGGAGAAGGTCGTCAAGGCCGCCGGCGGCCGGGTGAAGCTGGTCAAGATCGACATCGACAAGAACCAGTCCCTGGTCCAGCAGCTGCTGCGCCTCGGCCTGCCGCTGCAATCGGTGCCCACCGTCGCCGCATTCTGGGGCGGCAACGCGATCGACCTGTTCCAGGGCGCCCAGCCCGAATCCGAGGTGAAGCGCTTCGTCGAGGCGCTGCTCAAGATGGCCGGCGGCGCCATGCCCGCCGCCGACCTGATCGCCGAGGCCAAGGCCGCCGCCGAGGAGGGCGACCACCAGCAGGCCGGCGAGCTCTACAGCGCCGTGCTCCAGGACGAGCCCGAGAACCCCGAGGCCTGGGGCGGCCTGGTCCGCGCCCTGATGGCCCTCGGCCAGGAGGAGCAGGCCCAGCTCGCCCTCTCCCGCGTCCCCGCCAAGATCGCCGACCACCCCGAAGTCTCCGGCGCCCGCAGCGCCCTGGCGCTCGCCGCCGAGGGCCGCGCCGCCCGCGACCAGCTCGCCACCTTCGAGGCCAGGCTGGCGGCCGATCCGAACGACCATCAGGCCCGCTACGACCTCGCCACCGCGCTCAACGCGCTCGACCGGCGGGAGGAGGCGGCCGACGCCCTGCTCGCCATCGTGAAGAAGAACCGCACCTGGAACGAGGAGGCCGCCCGCCTCCAGCTGCTCAAGTTCTTCGAGGCCTGGGGCTTCGACGACGCGGCCACCATGGCGGCGCGGCGCAAGCTGTCGGCGATCCTGTTCAGCTAGCCGGATGGCGCCGTTCGCGACGCGGGCCGAGGACCTGCCGGCGGAATTCCCGGTCTTCCCGCTCGCCGGCGCCCTGCTGCTGCCGCGCGGCCGCCTGCCGCTCAACGTCTTCGAGCCGCGCTACCTCGCCCTGACCGAGGATGCGCTCGCCGCCGGCCGCCTGTTCGGCATGATCCAGCCCGACCCCTCGCGGCCCGACGGCGCCACCGGCCCGGCCGTCTTCGCGGTCGGCTGCCTCGGCCGCCTGATCTCCTTCAGCGAGACCGATGACGGCCGCTACCTGATCACGCTGGCCGGCATCACCCGCTTCCGGGTCGCCGCCGAACTCGCCATGCGCCGCGGCTACCGCCGGGTGCGCGCCGACTTCTCGGCCTTCTTCCCCGACCTCGCCCCCCCGCCCGAAGCGCCGGGTTTCGCCCGCCCCGCCTTGATCGCGGACCTGCGCGCCTATTTCGCCCATCGCAACATCGACGCGAACTGGGACGCCATCGGCCGCATGCCCGACCACGAGCTGGTCGTCACCCTCTGCATGGCCTGCCCCTTCGCCCCCCCCGAGAAGCAGGCCCTGCTGGAAGCGGCCACGCCGGCGGAGCGCGCCGCCACCCTCCAGGCCCTGCTGCGCATGGACCGCCACACCCCGCCCAGCGGCGACGACGCCCCACCCGGCCGCGCAAGCTGAAACACCCTTCCTTCCCCCCTCCCCTTGTGGGAGGGGTCGGGGGAGGGGTAGCAACCGCCTGAAGCCCGCCACCCATGAGCGCAACTCCATGTCCGATCCCCAGGCCCCGCCCCCCGTCGATCCCCGCCTGCTGGAAATCCTGGTCTGCCCCCTCACCAAGGGCCCGCTCGAATACGATCGCGCCCGGGGCGAGCTGATCAGCCGCGGCGCCGGCCTCGCCTACCCGATCCGCGACGGCATCCCGATCATGCTGCCCGACGAGGCGCGCAAGCTGGAGGAAGGCTGATGCCCACCCCGGTCGAGATCCGCCTCAGGCGCGCCCAGAAGCTGCTCGAGGTGGAATTCGACGACGGCGCCCGCTTCACCCTGCCCGCCGAGTATCTGCGCGTCGAAAGTCCCAGCGCCGAGGTCCAGGGCCACGGCCCCGGCGAGCGCAAGACCATCCCCGGCCGCCGCCATGTCGGCATCATGGGCGTGGAGCCGGTCGGCAACTACGCCGTCCGCCTGCTGTTCGACGACCTGCACGACACCGGCATCTACTCCTGGGAACTCCTGCACGAGCTCGGCCGCGACCATGCCAGGCGCTGGCACGCCTATCTCGACGCGCTGAAGGCGCAGGGGCTGAGCCGCGACCCCTGAAGCGTGAATCGCGCGCAAACGCGGGGCCCCGTTAACACGACCCGAACATTCGACCTCCTAGATGGACATCTCTTCCGGAGGATCGCATGCACCGTCTCGTCGGCCCTCTCGCAGCCTCCAACGGGTTCGTCGTCTGGATCGCCTTCGCCATGCAGTCCGGCGGCCGCATGCGCGAGGCGTGGGACACCGACGCCTACTGGGTGCTCGGGATGCCGCTGCTCGCCATGATGCACGTCCTGCTCGGCGCCACCCTGCGCCGCGGCACGCTGTGGCTCCCGCTCTGCACCATCGCCGGCCACCTGCTCGGCGCCGCGCTGGTCCATTCCCCCGGCGCCGGCCTGGGCCTGCTGCCCCTGGTCGCCGCCTATGTCGGCCTTCCGCTCTATGCCGGCCTTGCCATCGCCGGCTGGGCCGGGCACGCCCTGGCCGTCCTCGCACGCCGCACCGCCTGATACCCAACGCAGGGGGCCGTCACGCCGCGCTGCCCAGATACGCCGCGATCACCGCCGGATCGCGCCGCACCGCTGCCGCCGGCCCCTCGGTCAGCTTCGTCCCGAAATCCATCACCACCAGCCGGTCCACCAGGCCCATGACAAACTCCATGTCATGCTCCACCAGCAGGATCGTCACCCCCTCCGCCCGCAGCCGCCGCAGCAGGGTGGCCAACGCCGCCTTCTCGGCATGGCGCAGCCCCGCCGCCGGCTCGTCCAGCAGCAGCAGCGCCGGGTCCAGGCTCAGCGCCCGGGCGATCTCCACGATCCGCTGCTGCCCCAGCGCCAGGCTCGTCGCCGGCCGGTCCGCCGCCTCCGCCAGCCCGCAGCGCGCCAGCTGCCGCGCCGCCTCGGCATAGAGCCGCCCATCCTCCGCCCGGTCCAGCCGCAGCAGCGCCCGCAACGCCCCCGCCTGCCCGCGCAGATGCGCCCCCACCGCCACGTTCTCGATCACCGACATCGACGGCACCAGCCGCACATGCTGGAACGTCCGTGCGATGCCCAGCCGCGCCACCGCCCGCGCCGGCCGCCCGGTGATGTCGCGCCCGCACCAGCGCACCGCGCCACCATCCGGCCGGTCCACCCCGGTCACCAGGTTGAACAACGTGCTCTTGCCCGCCCCGTTCGGTCCGATCAGCCCCAGCATCTCCCCGGCGGCGACGCCGAAGCTCACGTCGTTCACCGCCACCAGCCCGCCGAAGCTGCGCCGCAGCCCCGCCACCTCCAGGATCGGCGTGCCGGCCTGCGGCATCGCACGGGCCGGCAGCGCCGCCGCGTCGGCCCGTACCCGCCTTCGCCCGGTCCGCGCCCGGCGCAGATGCGGCCAGATCCCCTCCGGCGCCAGCTGCAGCGCCGCCACCAGCAGGATGCCGAAGGCAATGGTCTCGAAACTGCCGCGCGCGCCGAACAGGCGGGGCAGGATGTCCTGCAGCCGGTCGTTCACCACCGTCACCAGCCCCGCGCCCAGCAGCGCCCCGGGGACATGCGCCGCCCCCCCGATCACCGCCATCAGCAGGTAGTTGATCGACTGGTTGATCCCGAACGGCGTCGGGTTCACGCTGCGCTGCATATGCGCGTAGAGCCACCCGGCGAGCCCCGCCAGCAGCGCGGCATGCACGAAGGCGAGCACCCGCGTCCGCGTCGTATCCACCCCGAAGCTCGCCGCCGCCACCGCGCCGCCCTTCAGCGCCCGGATCGCCCGCCCGGTGCGGCTGTCGAGCAGGTTGACGGTCGCCAGGCATGCCAGCACCACGCCGGCCCAGATCACCGTGAAGCTGTAGCGCCCGTCGATCAGCCGCACCCCGCCCACCTCCAGCGGCGGGATGCCGGTGATCCCGTCATTGCGCCCGAAGAAGTCGAGATTCGCGAACACGTAGTACAGGCAAACGCTCCACGCGATCGTCCCCAGCGCCAGATAGTGCCCTGACAGCCGTAACGTCACCGACCCGATCGCCCACGCCACCACCCCCGCCGCCGCCAGCGCCGCCGGCAGCCCGAGCCACGGCGACACCCCGTAGCCGGTGCTCAGGATCGCCGTCGCATAGGCTCCGATCCCCACCAGCCCGGCCTGCCCGAACGAGGTCATCCCCCCGATCCCCGTCAGCACCACGAGCCCCACCGCCACCACCGAGGCGATGCCGATATAGTTCGCCAGCGTGATCCAGAACGCCGGCACCCGGCACCCAGGGCAGCACCACACACAGCGCCAGGGCGGCAAGCGGCCACCACCGCATCATTCGTCTTCCTCTTGCGGCCCATGCCGCAGCGACCGCCACAACAGCACCGGAATGATCGCGGTGAACACGATCACCTCCTTGAACGCGCTCGCCCAGAAGCTGGAGAAGCTCTCCACCACCCCCACCAGCAGCGACGCCGCCACCGCCCCCGGATAGGACGCGAGCCCCCCGATGATCGCCGCCGTGAACCCTTTCAGCCCCACCAGGAATCCGGTGTCGTAGTAGACCGTCGTCAGCGGCACGATCAGCACGCCCGACAGCGCCCCCATGCCCCCCGCCAGCGTGAACGCCACCACCCCCGACCGTGCCGTGGGAATGCCCACCAGCCGCGCCCCCAGCCGGTTCACCGCCGTCGCCCGCAGCGCCTTGCCCGTGAGCGTATGGCCGAAGAACCCGTACAGCCCCGCCATCAGCGCCAGCGTCAGCCCCAGGATCCACAGCGCCTGCCCCGGCACCACCAGCGGCCCCGCCGCCACCACGCCCTCGGAAAACGCGGTGGCCCGGAACCCCTCCGGCCCGAAGAACACCAGCCCCAGCCCCACCAGCGCCAGATGCACCCCGACCGCCGCGATCAGCAGCACCAGCACCGACGCCTCGGCCAGCGGCTGGAACGCGATCCGGTACAGATACGGCGCCATCGGCATCACGATCGCCAGCGCCAGCGCCACCTCCGCGAAAACCCCCAGCCGCAGCGGCGCCGCCGCCAGCGCCACCAGGGTCACCGCCCCCGGCACCACCAGCGTCTCCAGCCCCAGCCGCACCACGGGCTCGCGCCGCCACAGCCCGGCCAGGAACGCCGCCACCCCCAGCCCGCACAGCAGCCACACCGCATCCGGCCGCTGCCCGGCATCCAAAGCCGCGTAGGTCAGCGCGCCATAGGCGACGAACTCGCCCTGCGGCACGAAGATCACCCGCGTCACCGCGAACACCAGCACCAGCGACAGCGCCAGCAGGGCATAGATCGCCCCGTTGACGATCCCGTCCTGCACCAGGATCAGCAGGATCGTGCCGTCCATCAGCCGGGGGCGGGGCAGAAGGAAGGAAGGCCAGGGGCGCTGCCCCTGGACCCCGCCAAGGGCTGAGCCCTTGGAACCCCATAGCTTAAGGGCTTTGCAGGAGAGGGGCTGAGGAGATGCGGCAAACCGCACCTTGGCCCCACTCCTGCAAAACCCTTCAAGATGATCGAGGGTCCGCGGGCTCCGATCCCCTGGTGGGGGTCCAGGGGCAACGCCCCCTGGCCTTCCCTCCTTCCACCCCGGCGTCCCCGCTCAGGGCAGCAGCTTCCACGCCCCGCCCTGGATGGTCACCATCACCCGCGCCCGCGTATCGAACCCGTTATGGTCCTCGGCGCTCATGTTGGCGATGCCGTGGGTCATCACCAGGTCCTTCTGCGCCTCCATCGCATCGCGCAGCCCGGCGCGGAATTCGGCCGTGCCCGGCTTGCCCTGCTTCAGCGCCGCCGGCACCGCGGCCTGCAGCAGCAGCGCCGCATCCCAGGCATGGGCCCCGAAGGTCGCGACCGAGCCGGCGCCGTTCGCCGCCTCGTAGGCGGCGATATAGGCCAGCGCCTGCTTCTTGATCGGGTTGCTGTCGGGCAGCTGGCTGGCCACCAGCATCGGCCCCACCGGCAGGATGGTGCCCTCGACGTCCTTGCCACCCACGCGCAGGAAGTCGTTATTGGCGATGCCGTGGGTCTGGTAGTATTTCCCGTTGTAGCCGCGCTCGTGCAACGTCTTCTGCGGCAGCGCGGCCGGGGTGCCGGAGCCGGCGATCAGCACCGCGTCCGGCTTCGCCGCCACCAGCTTCAGCACCTGCCCGGTCACGCTGCTGTCGCTGCGCGCGAAGCGCTCGCTGGCGACGATGGTCAGCCCCTTGGCCTTGGTGGCGCGCTCCATCTCCTTGGCCCAGCCGTCGCCATAGGCGTCGTTGAAGCCGATGAACCCGATCGTCTTCACCCCCGCGGCCGCCATGTGATCCGCGATCGCGTCGGCCATCAGGCTGTCGTTCTGCGGCACCTTGAACACCCAGCGCCGGTTCGCGTCCATCGGCGCGATCAGCCCGGCGGAGGCGCCCATGCTGATCAGCGGCACCTTGGTCTCGCCCGCCACCGGGATCAGCGCGAAGCTCACCGGCGTGATCGAGGAACCGATGATGACATCGGCCTTCCCCTCCTCGATCAGCTTGCGCATGTTGGTGACGCCACGGGTGGCATCGCCGCCGTCGTCGAGCACGGTGTATTCCACCGTCTGCCCGGCGATCTCCTTGGGCAGCAGCGCGATGCTGTTGCGCTGCGGCACGCCGAGCGAGGCGGCCGGCCCGGTGGTGGAGATGGTCACGCCGACCCGGATCGTGTCGGCCAGCGCCGGCGCGGCGAGACCGATCAATGCGGCGGCAAGCAGGGCGCGAAGGCTGGACATGCGTCACTCCCGGGCTGATTTTGGCCCCGTGTGTAGGGGTGCGGCGAAAACCCTGTCAATCGAACCGTCGAGGAAGCCAGCATGCCCCGCCAGACCACCGCCGAGGCCACCGTCGCCGCCCTGCTCCGCCACGGCATCGACACGCTCTACGCCCTGCCCGGCGTCCACAACGATTTCCTGTTCGACGCGGTGGCGCAAAGCGGCGGCCGCATGCGCGCCCTGCACCCGCGCCACGAGCAGACCGCCGCCTACATGGCCCTCGGCGCCGCACTCGCCACCGGCCGCCCGCAGGTATGCGCCGCCGTCCCCGGCCCCGGCCTGCTCAACATGTCGGCCGCCCTGCTCACCGCCTACGGCACAAACGCCCCGGTCCTGGCGCTCGCGGGCCAGATCCCGTCGGACGCGATCGACCGCGGCTGGGGCCATCTGCACGAGCTCCCCGACCAGCTCGGCCTGATGGCCCATTTCACCAAGCACGCCGCCCGCATCACCGGCGCCGCCGACGCCCCGGCCTGGTCGCCGAGGCGATCCGCCAATCCCTGTCCTTCCGTCCCCGCCCCGTCGCCCTCGAATGCGCCATCGACATCTGGGGCCAGCCAGGCGTCGCCCCCGACACTTCCCCGCTCGCACCCCACCGCCCCATCCTCGACGACGCCGCCATCGAAAAGGCCACGAAGCTCCTCGCCGCCGCCGAACGCCCGATCATCATCGCCGGCGGTGGCGCCCTCGATGCCGCGCCCGAACTCCTCGCCCTCGCCGAGCGCCTCCAGGCCCCCGTCCTGACCTACCGCCGCGGCCGCGGCGTCCCCCACCACCCACCCCCTCGCCGTCTCGCTCCCGGTCGGCCACCGCCTCTGGAAAGACGCCGACTGCGTCCTCGGCATCGGCACCCGCATGCATTTCGCCCAGTCCAACTGGGGCACCGACCAGAAGCTGAAAATCATCCGCCTCGACATCGACGCCGAGGAAATCACCCGCTACCGCCGCCCCGACGCCGCCATCCACGCCGACGCCGCCGACGGCATTCGCGCCCTCCTGTCCGCCTTGCCCACCACCCCCGCCCCGCCCGCGACGACGTCGCCGCCCACCAGGCCTGGTTCGCCGACCGCCTGTCCCGCCAGGAGCCGCAGATGGGCTTCCTCCGCGCCCTGCGCGCCGCCCTGCCCGCCGACGGCATCGTGGTCGAGGATGTGACGCAGGTCGGCTTCATGGGCCGCCTCGCCTTCCCCGTGGATGCCCCCCGCCGCTACATCTCCCCCGGCTACCAGGACAATCTCGGGTGGGGCTACGGCACCGCCTTGGGCGTCCAGGCCGCCCTGCCCGGCCGCGCCGTGGTCTGCATCACCGGCGATGGCGGCTTCATGTACCAGGCCTCCGAACTCGCCACCGCCATGCGCCACAATTTGCCCGCGGTGGTGGTGGTCTTCGACGACGGCGCCTTCGGCAACGTCAAGCGCATCCAGCAGGAGCGTTTCGGCAACCGCCTGATCGCCCACGACCTGCACAACCCCGATTTCCACGACTTCGCCCGCAGCTTCGGCATGAACGCCTGGAAGGCGCACGACGAAGCCGAGCTGCACGGCGCTCTCGCGGAGGCCCTCGCCGCCCGCGCCCCCGCCCTCATCCACGTCCCGGTTGGTGCGATGCCGAGTCCCTGGGATATGCTCGCTTTGCCCCGGGTCCGCGGCTTCGAGGAAGCCTGGCGCCCCGCCCTTCCCTAAAGGAGACCACCATGCAACGCCGCGACAGCAATGCCCCCGACGCCCCCGCCCCGGTCGGCGCCTACACCCACGCCGTGGAGATCACCGGCGCCGCCCGCACGGTCTATATCAGCGGCCAGGTCGGCGTGAACATGGATGGCAGCATCCCCGACGACCTCGCCACCCAGTGCGCCAATGTCTGGCACAACATCGAGGCGCAACTGCGCGCCGTCGGCATGACCTACGACAACGTGGTCAAGATCGTGACCATTATTACCGACCACGCCCACCTCGCCGAAAGCCGCAAGGCCCGCGCCACCGCCATGGGCGACCGCAAGCCCGCCAGCACCCTGATCATCGCCGGCCTCGTCAACCCCGCCCTCAAGATAGAAATCGAAGCCATCGCCTGCGCCTGATCGTCCTTCTCCCCCCTCCCGGCCTTGCGGCCCTGGGCTGCGAAGCGCAGACCAGGGCCGGAGGAAGGGCCTGCGCCACGCCGGACACTGCTGGAGCCAACCCATGCCCCCCCGCTACCGCATCGGCTTCGACATCGGCGGCACCTTCACCGACTTCATCCTGCTGGATGCCGAACGGTCCGACATCCGCCTCCACAAATGCCTCACCACCCAAGCCGACCCCTCCATCGGCGCGCTGGCGGGCCTCGCCGAAATCGTCGCCGCCGCCAACCTCCATCTCGCCGACATATCCGAGATCGTCCACGGCACCACCCTCGTCACCAACGCCCTGATCGAGCGCAAGGGCGCGAAGCTCGGCCTCATCACCACCCAGGGCTTCCGCGACCTGCTGGAGATGGGCACCGAGCAGCGCTACGACATCTACGACCTCTTCCTCCAATATCCCGCCCCCCTCGTCCCCCGCCGCCGCCGCCTCGAAGTGCCCGAGCGCATGGACCGCGACGGCGAGATCGTCACCCCCCTCGACCTTGATGCCGTCCGCGACGCCGCCCGCGCCCTGGCCGCCGACGGCGTCGAGGCCATCGCCGTCGGCTTCCTCCACGCCTACCGCAACCCCGCGCACGAACGCGCCGCCGGCGAAGCCATCCGCGCCCTCTTCCCCGACATCGCCGTCTCGCTTTCCTCCAACGTCGTGGCCGAGCTGTGGGAATACCAGCGCATCGCCACCACCTGCGCCAACGCCTTCGTCCAGCCGCTGATGGACCGCTATGTCCGCCGCCTCGAACGCGAGCTCTGGCAGCGCGGCTTCCGCGGCGCGCTCTACCTGATGCACCTCCGCCGGCGGCCTGGTCGCCCCGGAAACCGCCCGCGCCTTCCCATCCGCCTGCTCGATCCGGCCCCGCCGGCGGCGGCCTCGCCACCGCCTTCTTCGGCGCCGCCGCCGGCAAGCCCGACGTGATCTCCTTCGACATGGGCGGCACCACCGCCAAGGCCTGCCTCATCGAGAGCGGCCGCGCCGCCATCGCCGCCGAGATGGAAGCCGCCCGCATCCACCGCTTCAAGAAAGGCTCCGGCCTCCCCATCAAGGCCCCGGTCATCGACATGATCGAGATCGGCGCCGGTGGCGGCTCCATCGCATCGATCGACGAGGTCGGCCTGCTCCGCGTCGGCCCCCATTCCGCCGGCGCCGACCCCGGCCCCGCCTGCTACGCCCGCGGCGGCACCGAGCCCACCGTCACCGACGCCAACCTCCTGCTCGGCTACTACGACCCCGGCTTCTTCCTCGGCGGCCGCATGGCGCTGGACCGCACCGCCGCCGAAACCGCCCTGGCAAAAGTGGGCGCGAAGATCGGCCTCTCCGCCATCGAAACCGCCATCGGCATCCACCGCACCGTCACCGAAAGCATGGCCGCCGCCGCCCGCATCCACATCGTGGAAAAGGGCCGCGACCCCCGCGCCTACGCCATGGTCGGCTTCGGCGGCGCCGGCCCCGCCCACGCCGCCGGCGTCGCCCGCATCCTCGGCGTGAACGAAGTCCTGATCCCCCCCGCCTCCGGCGCCGCCTCGGCCCTGGGCTTCCTCGCCGCCCCGCTCTCCTTCGAGCAGGTCCGCAGCCACCCCACCCGCCTCGACGCGCCCGGCGCCGCCACCACCCTCACCGCCATCCTCAACGACCTGGAATCCGAAACCCGTGCCCGCATCGCCGCGGCCGGCGTCACCGAAATCACCACCGAACGCAGCGCCGACATGCGCCTCTTCGGCCAGATCCACGACATCAACGTTCCCCTCCCTCCAGGCGACATCGACATCCAGGCCCTCCGCACCGCTTTCGCCGCCGCCTACGCCGCCCGCTACACCTCGGTCTACGCGGGCGTCGCCATCCAGCTCGTCTCGCTGCGCGTCCGCTGCCAAGGCCCCACCCCCGCGCTGACCCTCACCCAGGCCGGCTCCGCCGCCACCGGCCCCGCCCGCAAATCCACCCGCGACGCCTGGTTCCCCGGCGGCTTCGTCGCAACCCCGGTCTACGACCGCTACGCCCTCACCCAGGGCACCACACTCGCCGGCCCCGCCATCATCGAGGAGCGCGAAGCCACCACGATCCTCGCCCCCGGCGATTCCCTCGCCGTGGACGCCACCGGCACGCTGCGCCTGTCCATCGCCGTCGCCGCCCCGCCCGCCGCCCGCATCACCCAAGAGACTCCTCTAACCGAAGCCCGCGCCCTCATCGAAGCCGACCCCGTCTCCCTCGAAATCATGTGGGCCCGCCTCGTCACCGTCGTCGAGGAGATGTGGCACACCATCGTCCGCACCGCCTTCTCCCTCATCGTCTCCGAGGCGCAGGATTTCGCCACCGACCTGCTCGACCCCGACGGCGAGAGCCTGGCCCACTCGCCGCGCGCCATGCCCGTCTTCAACCTCACCGTCCCCATCGCGGTGAAGGCCCTGCTCAGGAAATACCCGCCCCACACGCTGCGCCCGGGCGACGTCCTCATCACCAACGACCCCTGGCTCTGCGCCGGCCACCTGTTCGACATCGCCGTGGTCACCCCGGTCTTCCGCGGCGACACCCTCGTGGCACTCACCGCCACCGTCGGCCATGTCGGCGACATCGGCGGCAGCAAGGAATCGCTGCGCGCCCGCGAGGTCTACGACGAAGGCTTCCAGATCCCGCCCATGATGCTCTACCGCGCCGGCGCCCCGAACGAGGACCTGTTCACCCTGCTGGGAGAAAACGTCCGCAAGCCCGAGGAAGTCCTCGGCGACATCCACGCCTTCGTCGCCGCCAACCAGCTCGGCGCCGATCGCCTGCTCGAATTCATGGCCGATTACGGCATGCACGACCTCCGCGCGCTCGCCGCCACCGTCCAGGACCGCGCCGAGCAGGCCATGCGCGCCGCCATCGCCGCCCTCCCCGATGGCACCTACCGCTCCGAGATCAGCAACAACCCGCTCGGCACCCGCCTGACCTACCCGGTCGAGGTCACCGTCAAGGGCGACTCCATCACCGTCGACTTCGCCGGCGCCCCGCCCCAGCAGCCGCAGGGCGGCCTCAACTGCACCTTCACCTACACCGCCGCCCACAGCACCTACCCGCTGAAATGCCTGTTGAGCCCGCAGATCCGCAGCAACGCCGGCTGCTACCGCCCGTTCACCGTGAAGGCCCCCGAAGGCTCGATCCTCAACTGCCGCAAGCCGGCGGCCGTGAACCTGCGCACGCGCACCGGCTGGTACATCGCCCCCAACCTCTTCCGCGCCCTGGCCGAGGCCGCCCCCACCGCCGTCCAGGCCGCCACCGGCCTGCCCCACGCGGTCAACGTCTACGGCCGCGACGCCGCCGGCCAGCTCTACGCCGACCATTTCTTCATGGGCGGCGGCCAGGGCGCCAGTTCAGGCAGCGACGGAAAGTCCGCCCTGCTCTACCCGACCTCCGCAGCAAACACCTCGGTCGAGCTGATGGAGACCCGCGCGCCCGTATTGGTCATCGAGAAGACCCTCGTCCCCGACACCGGCGGCCCCGGCCGCACCCGCGGCGGCCTCGGCGTGCGCACCGCGCTGCGCAAGCTGCACGACGACGGCCTGCCCACCCTCTTCTCCATCTACCCCGAAGGCGTCGGCCTCAGCACCGCCGGCCTCTTCGGCGGCCGCCCCGGCGGCAGCGCCCACGGCGTGGTCAGGAACACCGCCGGCGACATCGTCCACGACTGCGGCACCGGCGAGCTCGTCACCCTGACCACCACCGACCGCTTCGTCGAAGTCCAGCTCGCCGGCGGCGCCGGCTACGGCAACCCCGCCGACCGCCCCCGCGCCCGCCTCGATGACGACCTCGCCGACCCGCCACCCCACAAGCCGCCCGCGAGGCCTACGGCCAAACCAGCGTCGCAGCCGAGTAATACCACCCCCGGGAAAGGCCGCCTCATCTGCTCCCTCGCCCCCCATCGGGGGGAGAGGGTCGGGGTGAGGGGGGAGGCCGCCGGCCACTCCGGCTTTCATCAGTCAATACTTCCGGGGGCTGGCAATATGGCACGTGCCTCCGGCGGCTGTCGGGCGCAGCGCGCTCACGCGCGACGGGCGCAGCGCGCTCACGCGCGACGGGCGCAGCGCGCTCACGCGCGACGGGCGCAGCCGCCCCCAGGACCCGGCGTTCATGCGCGCTACTTCTGTTCCGATGACCAGGGAAAATTGACGTACTGGTCGCGCGTGTCGTAGCAGATGTTGCCGTACATCCTGAGATACACGTCCCGGCGCACCCGGTCACGGTAGACGGATGCAGGATTCGCAACATCGGCCTCGTATTGCGCGATGTTGTTCCTGGTCAGGGCAACCGGAAGAATATCCATCGCCTGCGGAACACTCCTGCCCGCCAGCCAGTCGGCGGCGAACTGCCCCATGGCATAGCCAAATACCGGCGAGGCCAGCGAAATGCTTGCCTTGTACGGCCCGCCCCCGCGCTTGATCTCCGCCACCGCCTCGGGCTCGCCGTCGATTCCGCCCAGGAACTGGTCCGGCCTGTGCTTGCCGGCCTCCCGCAGCGCCTTCAGGGCGCCGAGCACGACGGAATCGGCGCCGAGCACCACGTCGACCCGCGGATTGGCCAGAAGAACGGTGTTCATGACCGCAAAACCACCCTCCTTGCTGACCGGCCTTGGCGCGATATCGGCCACGATCGTGACGCCCGGAAGCCTGTCGAGCCCGTCGCGCATCGCCTGGAACCTGGGCGACAGATATTGCAGGCTGTCCTGCGTCAGCAGCACCACCCGCGCCTTCCCGCCAAGACTGCCGTTGATGTAGGCGATGGCCGCGTCGGTCAGGGCCTTCCCCGTCGCATATTGCGGCGCGTTGAGGATCAGCGTCGCCGGTGGCGGCACCACCGAGCCCACGAATGCCCCCGACCAGATCAGCTCCTGGACGCTGCGGGTGACAGCGAGCGGATCCGATGAGGTCCCGATCACCGCGCCCGCCTTCGCCGCACGCAGCGCTCCGAACTGCTCGATCGCCTTGCCCGCGTCGTTTTCGACGACAACCCGGGAATACGGCAGTCCCCGATCCCTGGCCGCCAGCGACAAGCCGTAGCTGACCCCCTGCAGGAACTCGCGCTCGTTCTCCTGCACGAAGACCAGCACCTTCCTGAGGTCCACAGGCGGGCTGCATGCCGCCGCGCCGGGGTTGAAGCTGCGCAACACCGTGCGCCGCGTGATGCCTGGCGGCCCTTCCTGCATCTGGGCCAGGCAAAGCCCAGGCAGCATGGCGAACCCAGGCAGCATGGTGAGCACGCGCCGCAGCGCCCGCAACGCGCCTGGCCGCCACCATCCGATCCGTGTTCCGCTGGCTGCCATGGCACTCCCTTGTGCTGGCATACGACGGGGCCAGGATGCTGGCAACGCGCGCCGCCGATGCGCGCTCGGCTACGCCGCAACGGGGCGCCGCGCCCTGGACGAGAACTTCAGATGGGCCGCGGTGCCAGGCTGGCGATCCCGATATTCGATCCGCGCGCCCAGGCTGTTGCACATTGCGCTCACGATCCTGCTGCCGACGCCGGTGCCCTTGGCGGGTGCCCCCTCCACCCAGCCGACACCATCATCCTCCACGACCAGCTCGGCCTGCTCATCCGGCAGCCGCGTGAGGCGGACGCGGATTTCCCCGACCCCGTCGGGATAGGCATACTTGAAGGCGTTGGTCACGAGCTCCGTCAGCACCACCCCGAGGTTGATGGTGAAATCGGTTTCGAGCATCACCGGCTCGATCGCGAACGACAGGGTCAGGCCATGGCCCTGGCCGTGCAGCGACGTGCGAAGATGGTCCAGCAGCGGATTGAAATACGCGTCCAGGGCCACCGCGCGCGCATCGGACTCGCTGTACAGCCGCTTGTGGACCAGCGAGATGGCGAAGATCCGCTCCTGGGTTTCCGCCAGCGCATCCTTCGCGGCCGGATCGGTGAGCGCCCGCGATTGCATCTGCACCAGCGCCGAAACCAGCGACAGGCTGTTGGCCACCCGGTGGTTCACCTCCGACAGCAGCACCTCGGCCCGGTCGCGCGCTTGGGCCAGGTCGGCCGTGCGCCTGGCCACCCGGTCCTCAAGCTCCTTGTTCAGCACGTTGATCTGGTCGCGCGTCTCGCGCAGCGCCCTGGTGTAGCTTGCCACGCTCAGCGCCGCGGACCCGACGACGATGACGATCACCAACGCCCCGATGCCCGAGACGAGCCTGACCCACCCGCTGTTCGCGCGCTGCTCCGCCACGCCCGACGTCAGTCGCTCGTCGGCCATCACGATGATCCCCGCGATGAACACGTTGGCCTCGTCGCCGAGGGTCTTGCCGCGGTTGCTGCGAAAGATGGCCAGCACGTCCGCGTCGCGCTGGTCCCGCTTCAGCTCGATCGTCCGATCCAGCTCCCCGAATTTCTCGGAAACGATCGCGACCAGCCGCTGCAACGCCAGCTCCGCATTGGGATAGGATGGCAGCAGAGCCTGCAGCGCAAGCAGATGCCGCTGCGCCTGCGTCTTCGCCGACTGGTAGGGCGCCAGATATATTTCGTTCCCGGTGATGATGAAGCCACGCTGGCTGAAATCGGCGGTCTGGATCGCATTGCGCAGCTCGACGGCGGCCACCCGCGTATCGCGGGCGGCGATCGCCGTGTCGAAATTATACTGCGCCCTCTCGCCCAGCCAGAAATTCGTGGCGACAATGGCCATCAGCGCCACGAAGCCCGTCACCAGGAACGCGGTCGTCATCCCGACCAGCAGGCGATAGGGTATCGGCATACCCCCCTTCCTGCCCGATTTCCGGCCAAGGCGCCATCGGGGCGGAGAGTGCCGCTCAGGCTTCCCCCCTGGCCCCCCGCCCCGCGAATGTGCATCCTGCGCCGCACACGACCCTAAGCCGGAGCGCCCCACCGCATGACCCAGTTCGGCCTCGCCCAGCCCGTCCGCCGCGTCGAGGATCCGCGCCTGCTCAAGGGCGACGGCGCCTACACCGACGACGCCACGCCCCCCGGCACCCTCTACGGCGCCGTGCTGCGCAGCCCGCACGCCCATGCGCTCGTCACCTCGCTCGACACCAAGGCCGCCATGGCCACCCCGGGCGTCGTCGCCGTCTACACCGCGCTCGACCTCAAGGCCGACCGCATCGGCAACCTCCCCTGCCTGGTCCAGCTCGACAATATCGACGGCTCCAAGGGCGTGCTGCCCCCCCACCCCGTCCTCGCCGACGGCACGGTCCGCCATGTCGGCGATCCGGTCGCCTTCATCGTCGCCGACACGCCCCGCGCCGCGCGCGACGGCGCCGAGGCCGTCGCCGTCGAGTACGAGATCCTGCCCAGCATCACCGACCTCGCCACCGCGACCGGCGCCGGCGCCCCCCAGGTCTGGCCGGAGGCGAAGGACAACGTCGCCTTCGACTGGCACACCGGCCAGAAGGACGAGACCGAGGCGCTGTTCAAATCCGCCGCCCACGTCACCCGCCTCACCGTGGTCAACAACCGCGTCGTCGTGAACTCCATGGAGGCCCGCGCCGCGCTCGCCGAATACGACGCCACCAGCGCCCGCTGGACGCTGCGCGCCAACACCCAGGGCGGCTGGCTGCTCAAGGACCAGCTCGGCCCGATGATCTTCGGCGTCGACAAGGACGCCTTCCGCATCGTCACGCCCGATGTCGGCGGCGGCTTCGGCATGAAGCTCTTCCTCTACGCCGAGCATGTCCTGGTCTGCTACGCCGCCCGCAAGCTCGGCCGCCCGGTCAAGTGGACCTCCGAGCGGTCGGAGGCCTTCCTCTCCGACACCCAGGGCCGCGACAACATCACCACCGGCGAGCTCGCCATCGACAAGGACGGCCGGTTCCTCGCGCTGCGCACCCGCAACGTCGCCGGCATGGGCGCCTACCTGTCCAATTTCGGCCCCTACATCCCCACGCTGGCCGGCAGCACCGTGCTCTCCAGCATCTACGGCTTCCGCAACATCTACTGCCACGTGATCGGCGTCTTCACCAACACCGTCCCGGTCGACGCCTATCGCGGCGCCGGCCGCCCCGAGAGCAACTACCTGATCGAGCGCCTGGTCGATGCCGCCGCCCGCGAGCTCGGCATCGACCGCGTCGAGCTGCGCCGCCGCAACATGGTCGGCCCCGAGCGCATGCCCCACACCACCCCGGTCGGCAAGACCTACGACAGCGGCGATTTCGGCCTGGTGCTGAACGCCGGGCTCAGGAACATGGACTGGGACAATTTCGAATCCCGCCGCGCCGCCGCCGCCGCCCGCGGCAAGCGCCGCGGCATCGGCCTCGCCTACTACCTGGAAGCCACCGGCGGCGCCGAGACCGAGCGCGCCGAGGTGAAGTTCGCCGATGACGGCTTCGTGGACGTCTATGTCGGCACCCAGTCCACCGGCCAGGGCCACGAGACCGCCTATGTCCAGCTCACCGTCGATCGCCTCGGCGTCCCCGGCGAGAAGGTCCGCATCCGCCAGGGCGACACCGACACCATCCCCATGGGCGGCGGCACCGGCGGCGCCCGCAGCCTCTACTCCGAGGGCCAGGCCATCCTGAAGACCGCCGCGATGGTCATCGAGAAGGGCAAAAAGGCCGCCTCCGAGGCGCTCGAGGCCGCGCCCGCCGACATCGCCTTCGAGAACGGCCGCTTCAGCATCGTCGGCACCGACCGCGGCATGGACATCATCGCGCTGGCCCTCCACCAGCGCGCCCGCGCCGCCAAGGGCGAGGACGTCACCACGCTCGACGCCGCCGAGATCGCCAATATCGACCACCACACCTTCCCCAACGGCTGCCACATCGCCGAGGTCGAGGTCGATCCCGAGACCGGCATGGTCGAGATCGTGCGCTATTCCGTCACCGACGACGTCGGCAAGGCGGTGAACCCGCTGATCGTCAGCGGCCAGGTCCATGGCGGCGTCACCCAGGGCATCGGCCAGGCGCTGCACGAGCACACCGTCTTCGACCCCGACAGCGGCCAGCTCCTCTCCGGCAGCTTCATGGACTACACGATCCCCCGCGCCGACGACCTGCCGCCCATCGAGGTGGAACTCGTGGAGGTCCCCTGCGGCACCAACCCGCTCGGCGTGAAGGGCGCGGGCGAGGCCGGCGCCGTCGGCAGCCCGCCGGCCGTCATCAACGCCCTGATCGACGCGCTGTCCCCGCTCGGCATCACCGCGATCGACATGCCGGCGACGCCCGAACGCGTCTGGCGCGCGCTCGCCGCCGCCGCCTGAACCCCGCCCCCTCTCCCGCACAGGCGGGAGAGGGGGCGCCAACCACAGCAAGGGAGACGCCGATGCCGCGCACCAGCCTGCCATGGACCGCCGCCCGCGGCACCCTCGTCGCCCTCGCGCTCGCCCTGGCCGCACCCGCCCCCGCCGCCGCCGCCGCCCAGGACATCGCGCTGGCCTACGGCACCGCCGTCACCGCGCTCGACCCGCATTTCCACAACCTCGCCTCCAATATCAAGATGTCGATGCACATCTTCGAGCCGCTGGTGGACCAGGATGAGCGGCAGCGCCCCATCCCGGCCCTCGCCACCGCCTGGAAGACGCTCGACGACACCACCTGGGAATTCACCCTGCGCCCCGGCGTGCGTTTCCACGACGGGCAGGACTTCACCGCCGAGGACGTCGCGGCCACCCTGCGCCGCGTCCCCTGGGTGCCCAACAGCCCCAACTCCTTCGTCACCTACACCCGCGCCATCACCGAGACGGTCATCGTCGGCCCCCACACCGTCCGCTTCCGCACCGCCACCCCCTATCCGCTGCTGCCCAACGACCTCTCCTCGGTCGAGATCACCTCGCGCCGGCAGGAGACCGCGCCCACCGCGGACTTCAATTCCGGCGCAGCCGCGATCGGCACCGGCCCGTTCCGCTTCGCCGGCTACGTCCCCGGCGACCGCGTCAGCCTGCTCCGCAACGATGGCTGGTGGGGCCCCGCGCCGCCCTGGCAGAAGGCCACCCTGCGCATCATCACCAGCCAGCCCTCGCGCATCGCCGCCCTGCTCGCCGGCGACGTCCAGGCCATCGACGACGTGCCGCCCTCCGACCTCGCCCGCCTGCAGTCCGACCCGTCGGTCACCGTCCTGCGCGGCCAGTCCAACTCGGTCCTGTTCCTGCACATGGACCAGGCCCGCGACCAGACCCCCTTCGTCACCGACAAGTCGGGCGCGCCGCTGCCGCGCAACCCGTTCAAGGACCAGCGCGTCCGCCTCGCCATCTCCAAGGCGATCAACCGCGCGGCCCTCGTCGAGCGGGTGATGGAAGGTGCGGCCACCCCCGCCGCCAGCCTGCTCGCCCCCGGCTTCTTCGGCTCCAGCCCGAAGCTGAAGCCGGAGGCCTACGACCCGGACGGCGCGCGGCGCCTGCTGGCCGAGGCCGGCTACCCGAACGGCTTCGCCGTCACCCTGCACGGCCCGGTCGGCCGCTACGTCAACGACAGCCTCGTCGCGCAGTCGATCGCCCCGATGCTGATCCGCATCGGCATCGACACCAAGGTGGTGGTCCTGCCCTGGGCCACCTTCATCGCCCAGGGCAGCGCGCCCACCTACGCCTTCAGCATGATCCTGATCGGCAACTCCGCCACCACCGGCGAGGCCTCCTTCGGCCTGCGCGTCCAGTTCGCCACCGTGGACCTGCAGAAGGGCATGGGCGGCTCCAACCGCGCCCGCTACTCCAACCCGCAGGTGGACGCGGTGCTGGCCCGCGCCATGGCCACCATCGACGACGGCCGGCGCGAGGCGCTGCTGCAGCAGGTTTCCGAGATCGCCATGGCCGACCAGGCGGTGGTGCCCCTGTTCCACCAGGAAAACCTGTTCGCCACCCGCAAGGGCCTGCGCTACGTCCCCCACGCCGCCGGCTACATGCCGGCCCACATGGTCCGGCCGGCCAACTGAAGGAGCCTCCGATGACCCAGGCCGCCTGGCGCGCCGACCCGCTCGCCTGGGGCCACGGCCCCCGCCTGTTCGAGATGTTCCTCGAGCCCACCTGCCCCTTCTCCTGCCGCGCCTTCGCCAAGATGGACGCGCTGCTGGCGGAGGCGGGCGCGGAGCGCATCACCGTCCGGCTCAGCCTCCAGTCCCAGCCCTGGCACATGTTCTCGGGCGTGGTCACCCGCTGCGTAATCGCCGCCTCCACCCTGCCGGCAGGCAGGGAAGCCGCGAAGGCGGTGCTGTCCGCCGTCGCCGCCCACCGCGAGGAATACGAGTTCGAGCGCCATTGCCGCGGCCCCAACATGGATGCCACGCCCAACGCGATCATCGCCCGCCTCGAAGCCCAGTCCGGCCTGGAGCTCGCAGCGGCTTTCGCCATTCCCGACCTCGACCGCGAGATCAAGCGGCATTGCCGCTACGCCCGCCAGAACGGCATCCACGTCTCGCCGACCTTCATGATCGACGGGCTGGTCCAGGCCGACATGGGCAGCGGCGATGCCGTCGCCGACTGGGCCGCCCGGCTGCTGCGGCCCTGACGACCGGCGCCGGACTTACGTCACCAGACCTACGTCATCAGCTCGATCACGAACGGCCCCTTGCGCGTCAGCGAGGCCGCGAACAGGTCGTTGAACTGCTCCATCGTCGTCGCCCGCGCCCCTTCCACGCCCTGGCCCTCGGCCAGCTTGACGAAGTCGATGTCGGGGTTGCCCAGGTCCAGCATGTCCATCGCCGTGCGGCCCGGATTGGCGCCGACATTGGCCAGCTCGCCGATCAGGATCTGGTATTTCCGGTTGTTGAAGATCACCGTCGTCACGTCCAGCTTCTCGCGCGCCTGGGTCCACAGCCCCTGGATCGTGTACATCGCCGAGCCGTCCGCCTGCAGGTTCACCACCCGCCGCCCCACGCCCGCCACCGCGGCCCCGGTGGCCAGCGGAATGCCGCCGCCGATCGCGCCCCCGGTCACGTTCAGCCAGTCATGCGGTGCGGCGTGATGCGTGCCCTGGAAGAAGGCGCGGCCGAAGGTCACGCTCTCGTCGGCAACGATCGCGTTCTCCGGCAGCATCGCCGCGATCGAGGCGGCGAAGGCCTCGCTGGTGATCTTGCCGCGCCCCACCTCGCCCTTGGCGCCCACGGGTGCGGCCACCGCCGGCGGGTTGCCCAGCTCGTCGGCCAGCGCGGCCAGCGCCTGCGCCTGGTCGTGCTCGGGCCGGGTCATGGCATGCAGGGTGGCATTGTCCGGCACCGGCGAGCCGGGCTTGTTCGGATAGGCGAAGAAGATCACCGGCTTGGCCGCGCCGACCAGGATCACCTGCTCGAACTCCTTCATCAGCGCCACCGACTGGTCCACCGGATAGGGAATCCGGTTCAGCGGATGCCGCCCCCGCCCGCGCTCGATCCGCCCGTTGCTCCCCTGCCCGATCACGGTCGCCCCCGTCGCCGCCGCGATCCGCGCCGCATCGGCCAGCGGCCCGGCGCGCAGCGCGCCGTTGGCCAGCACCATGATCGTCTTCTTCCCGTTGCGCAGCAGCCTGGCCGCGACCTTGATCGCATGCGGAGACGCGGTGGGCGCGGCCGGCACCGGCAGCTTCGCCGCCGGCACGCCGCCGGGGTTCCAGCACGTGTCCGACGGCAGGATCAGCGTCGCGATCTGGCCCGGCGAGACCTGCGCCTGCATCGCCGCCACCGCCGTCTGCGCCCCCACCTCCTCCGCCGTCGTGCAGGTCCGCACCCAGCTCGAGACGCCGCGCGCCCAGCCCTCGGTGTCGGCGGTCAGCGGCGCGTCCAGCGGGCGGTGATAGGTCGCCTGGTCGCCGACGCAATTCACCATCATCGTGTTGGCGCGCCGCCCGTTGTGCAGGTTGGCCAGCCCGTTGGCCAGGCCCGGCCCGCAATGCAGCAGCGTCGCCGCCGGCTTGCCGGCAATGCGGGCATACCCGTCGGCCGCCCCGGTCACCACGCCCTCGAAAAGGCCCAGCACGCAGCGCATGCCCGGGATCCGGTCGAGCGCGGACGAAATGCATCTCGCTCGTGCCGGGATTGGCGAAGCACGTGTCGATGCCGCTCGCCAGCAGCGTGTGCACCAGGCTTTCGGCGCCGTTCATGGACATTCCTGACCCCTCTTGATCCGCAAGGCTCCCGGGTGCATGCCCGGATGGTGGCCTGCACGCAAGGGGGCGCGGCTTGGCATGACCGTGGTGCTGTATCCCGAGCCGCTCTACCCGGACGACAGCGTGGAACGCGAGGTGTTCGGCCGCAACGCGACCCTGCGGCGCGGCACCGCGCGCGCCATCGCCGAGCTCCCCGACGCCGACTGCGCCGACGTCGAGGGGCTGTGCATCCTGGGCCTGGCGCTCGACGCGGCCGACATTGCCCGCTTCCCCAGGCTGCGCATCGTGGTGCGCGGGCGTCGGCGACCGCATCGATCGCGCGCCGCCTGCGCCGCCCGCGGCATCCTGGTCTGCAACGTGCCCGACTACGGCACCACCGAGGTCGCCGACCACGCCATGGCGCTGGCGCTCGCCCTGCGCCGCGCCCTGCCGCTGTATCTCGACACCCAGCGCCAGGGCGCCCCATGGCGCCATATCGACACCCCCCTGGTGCGTCGCAGTGCCGCCCAGACCTTCGGCATCGTCGGCCTGGGCCGGATCGGCACCGCCGTCGCGCTGCGGGCCCGGGCGTTCGGCTTCAAGGTGGCCTTCTTCGACCCGCACAAGCCCACCGGCAGCGAGCTCGCCCTCGGCATCCAGCGCGCCCGCACGCTGCAAGCCCTGCTGCTCCAGACCGACGTGCTGTCCATCCACGCCCCGCTCACCCGCCAGACCCGCGGCCTGCTCGGCCTCGGCGAGCTCTCCGTCCTGCCCTACGGCGCCGTGGTGGTGAACACCGCCCGCGGCCCGATCCTCGACCTCGACGCGCTGCACGCCCTCATGAAGGAAGGCCACATCGCCGGCGCCGGGCTCGACGTTCTGCCGCAGGAGCCGCCGCCCGACCCACCGCCCGCGCTGCTGCGCGCCTGGCGCGCCGGCGAGGACTGGCTGCGCGGCCGGCTGATCGTGACCCCGCATTCCGCCTTCCATTCGCCCGAGGCGTGGGAGGACATCCGCCGCAAGTCGGCCGAGACCATGGCCGCCGCGCTCGCCGGCACGCCGCAGAACGTCATCGGCCCGGAGATGGACTGAGATGGCGATCCCAATCCTCGCCTTCGAGCCCGACCGCTTCCGCACCGCCGCGGCCCACTACCTGTCCGGCCGCCCCGCCTACGCGCCCCGCCTGATCGCGCGCGCGTCGCCGAGCTGGCCGGCCTACAGCCCGGCCATCGCGTGCTGGACCTCGGCTGCGGCCCCGGCCCGCTGGCCCGCGCCTTCGCCCCGCTCTGCGCCGAGGTGGTCGCGATCGACCCCGAGCCCGCCATGCTGGCCGAGGCCGAAGCCGCGCCGGCGGCCAACATCGTCTGGCAGCGGGGCAGCTCCTACGACATCGGGCCGGCGCTGGGCACATTCCACCTGTGCACCATGGGCAGGTCGTTCCACTGGATGGACCGCGCCGACACGCTGCGCCGGCTCGACTCCATGATCGGCCCCGGCGGCGCCGTCGCCCTGTTCCACGACTCGCACCCCGACCTGCCCGACAACGCCTGGCAGGCCGGCTGGAAATCGCTGCTCGACCGCTACGGCGACCGCACCCTCCGTGCAACGGCGTCGCCTGGGTCCGGCACGAGGCGCTCCTGCTGGATTCCGCCTTTGCCCAGCTTGAGGAAATCAGCGTCATCGAGCGCCGCCGCACCGCCGTCGCCACGCTGGTGGACCGCGGCGCTGTCGCTCTCCGCCAACTCCCCTCCAAGCTCGGTGACCAGGCGGAGCCATTCCTGCGCGAGCTGAACGACTATCTCGCCGGCATCGCCACCGACGGCCTGGTGACCGAGGTGGTCGCGACCAGCGCCCTCATCGCCCGCCGCTGAGCGGTGCCGCCCTTGTCGGATTGTAACAGGCGCGACACCGGACCGACATCACGCCGGGCGCCTGCTCCCGCGTGCCGGCCACGACGGCCGGGACGCACAAGGAGATCCACCATGACACGCTCCACCAAGGCTCTGCTCGGCCTCGCCCTGCTTGCCATCCCGGCCCTGCCCGCCGCCCTGCCGCACCACCCGGCGCCGACCACGCTGGCCCGCGCCGAAGACCGGCACAACGACCTGCAGGGCAGCCTGTTCGCGCGCCACGAAGACCGGGAGAACGATCTCAAGAGCGTGGGATAGGCAAGGCGGGCAAGGGCCCTGCGCGGCCCTTGCCGGCGCTCGGAGTCCTTTTGACACTTCCACTCTGACGGTCATCCGGCGGCCGATCGGCCGCCTCTGACTCGTCAGAGCGAATTCGCAAAAGGACTCTCACGCCCGGATCAGCTTGATCCGCTTGCCATCGACGCCGAGCGCAACCCCGCCGGCCTTCAGCGCCTGCGCGTCCGCCCCGAACACGTCGTGGCGCCAGCCATGCAGCGCCGGCACGTCGGGCGCGGCCTCGGTCGCCAGCCGGTCGATATCGTCGCTGCTGGCCACGAGCTCGCCGCCACGTGGTGCGCTGCTCGCACGGCCGCCATCGCCACCGCGCGCCGGCGAGGCCGCGGCGTCGCGTGTACGCCGGCAGCAGCGCCGCGAGAACGCCTTCGCCTCGGCGATGGCCGCGATCAGCGAGCCGCCCATCCGCCCCTCGGCGAAGCCGCGCGAAATGCCGCGGCAGCGCGCCAGCGCCTCCACGTCGGCCGGCGCGGTGGCCGCGATTTCCAGCAGCGCCTCGTCCTTCAGCATCCGCCCGCGCGGAATGTTGGACCGTTGCGCCTCCCGCTCGCGCCAGGCGGCGATCGCCCGCAGCACGCCCAGCATGCGGCGGTTGCCGCTGCGCGGCCGCAGCCGCTCCCACATCTGCTCGGGATCGGGCTGGTAGGTCGCCGGATCGGACAGGATCGCCATCTCCTCGGCTACCCAGTCGAGCCGCTCATCCTTCTCCAGCCGCACCCGCAGCTTGCGGTAGACGCCGCGCAGATGGGTCACGTCCGCCGCGGCATAGGCAACCTGCGCGCCCGACAGCGGGCGCGCCGCCCAGTCGCTGAAGCGGTGCGCCTTGTCGATCTGCCCGCCGGTCAGCGCCGCCACCAGCGCATCGTAGCCCACCTGGTCGCCGAACCCGGCCACCATCGCGGCCACCTGGGTGTCGAACAGCGGCGCCGGCACCGCGCCGAAGCGCTGCACGAAAATCTCGATGTCCTGCCGGCAGGCATGGAACACCTTGGTCACCGCCGGGTCCGCCAGCAGCGCGCCCAGCGGCGCCAGGTCGATCCCCTCGGCCATCGCGTCCACCACCGCGACCTCCGCGTCGCCGGCAAGCTGGACCACGCAGAGCTCGGGCCAATAGGTCCGCTCACGCATGAATTCGGTATCGACCGTGACGAACTGTTCCGATCGAAGGCGGTCACACAACGAGGCCAGCGCGGCCGAATCGGCGATCAGGACGGGCGGCGGGAACTCCGCCTTGGGGGCACGGGGCATGGGACGCGGTTCTACACGGGCGGCCCCCGTTGGTGAAGCCGCACGGCGGCGCGGGGGCGCCCGGCGCCTTGACATTGCGCGAACCGGCCTATTGTGTGCGGCCCCTTTTCCCGAGACGGATTTCCGCCATGCATGCCTATCGCAGCCACACCTGCGGCGCGCTGCGCGCCACTGAAGCGCCAGCCAGACCGCCCGCCTGTCCGGCTGGGTGCACAGCAAGCGCGACCATGGCGGGCTGCTCTTCATCGACCTGCGCGACCACTACGGCCTGACCCAGATCGTCTTCCCCTCCGGCAGCGCCGGCTTCGCGGCGGCCGACCGGGTGCGGCCGGAAAGCGTCATCACCGTCACCGGCCAGGTCGTGCTGCGCGAGGCGGGCACGGTGAACGCGAAGCTGCCGACCGGCGAGATCGAGCTGCGCGCCTCCGACATCACGGTGCAGTCGGCCGCCGACGTGCTGCCGATGCAGGTCGCCGGCGACGAGCGCTTCCCCGACGAGATCCGCCTCAAATACCGCTTCATCGACCTGCGCCGCGAGAAGATGCAGCGCAACATGAAGCTGCGCGCGGGCGTCATCGCCTCCATCCGCCGCCGCATGATCGACAGCGGCTTCACCGAGTTCCAGACCCCGATCCTGACCGCCTCCAGCCCCGAGGGCGCGCGCGACTTCCTCGTCCCCTCGCGCAACCACCCCGGCAAGTTCTACGCCCTGCCGCAGGCGCCGCAGCAGTTCAAGCAGCTCGCCATGGTCGCCGGCCTCGACCGCTACTTCCAGATCGCCCCCTGCTTCCGCGACGAGGCCAGCCGCCGACCGCTCGCCCGGCGAGTTCTACCAGCTCGATTTCGAGATGAGCTTCGTCACGCAGGAGGACGTGTTCAACACCATCGAGCCCGTCATCGCCGGCGTGTTCGAGGAATTCAGCGAAGGCGCGCGGTGACCAGGCCGCCCTTCCCACGTGCATCCCCTACGACGAGGCGATGCTGGCCTACGGCTCCGACAGGCCGGACCTGCGCAACCCGCTGCGCATCACCGACGTCACCCGGCATTTCGCCTATTCCGGCTTCGGCCTGTTCGCGAAGATCGCCGCCGCAGGGGCATCGTGCGCGCCATCCCCGCCCCCGGCACCGCCGGCAACCCGCGCAGCTTCTTCGACAAGCTCAACGAATGGGCCCGCGCCGAAGGCGCTGGCGGCCTCGGCTACATCATCTTCGAGGCCGACGGACCCAAGGGCCCGATCGCCCGCAACCTGGAAGCCGACCGCGCAGAGGCAATCCGCGCCGCCTGCGGCCTCAATCCGGGCGATCTGGTGTTCTTCGCCGCCGGCAAGAGCGGACGAGGCCCCCAAGTTCAGCGGGCGCCGTGCGCACCCGCGTGGGCCAGGAGCTCGGCCTGATCAAGGAGGGCGATTTCCAGGTTCTGCTGATCACCGACCCTGATGGACGAGCTGAACGAGGAAACCGGCCAGATCGACTTCAGCCACAACCCGTTCAGCATGCCGCAGGGGAGCTGGAGGCGCTCACCACGCAGGACCCGCTGACCATCAAGGCCTACCAGAGTACGACATCGTCTGCAACGGCATCGAACTGTCCTCGGGCGCCATCCGCAACCACCGCCCCGACGTGATGGTCAAGGCCTTCGAGATCGCCGGCTACACCAGGGACGACGTGGAAGCCCGGTTCGGCGGCATGCTCAACGCCTTCCGCTACGGCGCCCCCCGCATGGCGGCTCCGCCCCCGGCATCGACCGTATCGTGATGCTGCTCGCCGACGAGCCGAACATCCGCGAAGTGATCCTGTTCCCGCTCAACCAGCAGGGCGAAGACCTCATGATGGGCGCCCCGGCCGAAGTGCCGCCACACGCCTGAAGGAACTGTCCATCCGCCTCGACCTGGCGCCGAAGGTGAAGAAGGACTGATGCCGAACCGCGGGGGGCGACCGCGGAAGGAAGGGGGCTCTGCCTGGACTCCGCCAAAGGCCGGGGCCTTTGGAAACCGCTGGTTTTGAAGGGTCTTGAGGAGAGGGGCTATGGCGGAGGTGGCAACCGCACCTCAGCCCTCTCTCAAAGACCCTGGGGTCCGGGGGTCAGGGGCTCTCAGCCCCCGGCGGGGGCCCAGAGGGGGCGGAGCCCCCGCCTTTCCTCTGCGGGCTGCCCCCGCGGTGCGGCATCGGCCTCTATGCCCCCGCCGTGCTGGCCAGGCGGGTGAATCCGCCTGCGAGCGTGCCTGGTTGTGTGGGCGATTGTTCGGCGGTCAGGATGCCGTTGTCCCAGGTGCTGTGCGCGTCCTGCACCAGCACGGTGGGATAGCCGAGCGCGGCGGCGCGGCGGGTGGTGGTGTCCACGCAGTATTCGGTCTGGGCGCCGCACAGCACCAGCTTCGTGGCCCCGGCGGCGGCGAGGTCGGCGGCCAGCGTGGTTTCGTGGAAGGAGTCCGGCGTGCGCTTGTCCACGATGCGCTCGCCCGGCAGCGGGGCGATGGCTTCGTGGATTTCCCAGGCCGGCGCGCCGTATTCCAGCATGTCGCCCGCCCCGCCATCGTGGCGCACGTAGATCACCGTGCTGCCCGCCAGGCGCGCCTGGGTCAGCAGTGCGCCGATATTGGCGAGCAGCGTGGCCGCGCCGTGGATCGCCGGGCCGCGCACGCCGTCGAACATGCCGGTCTGCACGTCGATGACGACGAGGGCGGTTTCGGCGTCGAACATCGGCTCAGTCGTCCGTGGTCGGCGTCACGCTGCCGGCGGTGACGCCGCCGTCGATGACGATGGTCTGCCCGGTGGTGAAGCTGCCCGCCTTGGAGCCGAGGAACACGGCCGCTCCCGCGATCTCGTCGGGCTCGCCGATGCGCTGCAGCGGGGATTCGCGGTTGCGCTTCTTCAGGATCTCCGGGTTCTCCCACAGGGCGCGCGCGAAGTCGGTCTTGATCAGCCCGGGCGCGATGCAGTTGACGCGGATGTTCTTCGGCCCCCACTCGACGGCCATGTTGCGCGCAAGCTGCATGTCGGCGGCCTTGGACAGCGCGTAGATGCCGAGATTGACCGAGCCGCGCAGCCCGCCGATCGAGGAGATGATGATCGCCGCCCCGCCGCCGCGCGCGGCCATGCCGGGGAAGGCCATGTTGCACAGCCAGAAATTGCTGCGGACGTTGTAGTTCATGATGCGGTCATAGGCCTCGTCCGGCACCGTGCTGCCGGGGCCGTAATGCGGGTTCACCGCGGCGTTGGCGACCAGGATGTCGATGCCGCCCCAGTGTGCGGTGGTAAAGTCCACCAGCGCCTGGAGTTCCTCCTTGCGGCCGATATTGCACGTCCTGGTGACCGCCTGGCCGCCCTTCTCGTTGATCCGCGCGGTGACGATGTCGCAGGCATCCTGCTTGCGGCTGGACACGACCACCCTGGCGCCGTGCTCGGCCATGCGCTCGGCGATGGCGCGGCCGATGCCCTTGCTGGCACCGGTGATCACGGCGACCTTGCCGGTCAGGTCGAAGAGGTCGGACATGCATTCACTCCCCACTGTGCGGGCAGCCTGTCACAACATCAGGATGCCCGCCAGGATGGTCAGGACGGTGAGCGGCGCACCGGCAATGAAGTAGGTCCGGAAGCCGATCACGACGCCCTGGGCGCGGGCCCGCTGCACCACGATCAGGTTGGCGACCGAGCCGAGGAGGGTGAAGTTGCCGGCCAGGGTGGAGGCCATGGCGGTGACCAGCCAGGCCCGGTCCGGGTCCGGCAGTGCGGCGATGAACGGCTTCAGCACCAGCACGGCCGGCACGTTGCTGACCAGGTTGGACAGGATCGCGGTGGCGGCGGCGAGCACCGGGATCGCCGAGAGGTCGATGCGCGCGACCAGGCCCGGCGTCAGCACCGCGCGCTCGACTCCGGCGACGACCACGAACAGCCCGGCGAACATCAGCAGCAGGGTCCAGTCGATCTCGGCGTAGATGCGCCGCACCTTCACCCGCCGCGACGGCAGCAGCAGCGCGCCGCCGAGCAGGGCGGCCAGCGCCGGGCGCACGCCGAGGAAGAAGGCGGCCATCACCATCGCCGTCATCGCCAGCGTCTTGGCGAGCAGGGGCCGGTTGACGCGCACCGGCGGCGGCTCGGCGTGGAGCCGGACCATGGTGACGAACTCGCGGCGCCAGACCAGGACGACGATGGCGAAGGTCAGCGCGAGGCCGATGGCAGCGACGGGCGCGAGCGCCGCGGCGAACTGTCCATAGGGGATGCGCGACAGGCTGCCGATGATCATGTTCTGCGGGTTGCCGGTGATCGTGGCGGTGCTGCCGACATTGGAAGCGAGCGCCACCGCGATCGCGTAGGGCACCGGGTCGCGCCGCAGATGCAGCACCACGGCCAGCACCAGCGGCGTCAGCACGATGCAGACCGTGTCGTTGACCAGCACCGCCGACAGCACGCCGCTGGTCAGGATCACCCCGGCCAGCAGCGCCGCCGGGTGGCCGGCCCGGCGCACCACCCAGCCGGTGACCAGCCCGAAGAACCCGGCCAGCCGCAGGTTGGCGACCACCACCATCATGCCCAGCAGCAGCACCAGCGTGTCGAAATCGATCGCCCGATAGGCCTCGTCGAGCGTCAGCACGCCGAGCGCGACCATCATGGCACCGCCCAGGAAGGCCGCACCGGCCCGGTCGATATGCAGCCGCGGCACCCGCCCCAGCGCCACCACCGCATAGGTCGCCAGGAAGACGACGATGGCGGCGACGTTCACGCCGTCGGGCGCCAGCGCCGCAGCGACAGCGCGTTCACCACCACGCTGACCGAGGACAGCGCCATCGCGGCACCGGCCAGCATCGGGTCGAGCCAGCCGAGGGCGGCGACCGGGATGCCGATCACGTTGTAGGCCATGGCCCAGAACAGGCCCTGCCGCACCTTGGACCAGGTGCGCCGCGCGAGGTCGATCGCGTCGGCCACGAGCCTCGGGCCGCCGCGCATGAGGGTGATGCCGGCGGCGTGCATGGCAACGTCGGTGCCGGTGCCCATGGCGATGCCGATATCGGCGGCGGCCAGCGCGGGCGCGTCGTTCACGCCGTCGCCCACCATCGCGACCACGTCGCCCCGGCCCCGCAGCGCGGCGACATGGGCGGCCTTGTCAGCCGGCAGCACCTGCGCCTTCACCTCGTCGATGCCGAGCGCGGCGGCAACGCGCCCGGCTGCCGCCTGGCTGTCGCCGGACAGCAGCGCGGTGCGGATGCCGAGCCCGCGCAGCCGGGCGATGGCGGGGGCCGATTCGGGGCGGATCGCATCGCCGAAGGCGAGCAGGCCGCGCACCTCGCCCGCCTCGGTCAGCAGCCAGGCAAGCGTGCGCCCCTCGGCCGCCAGCGAAGCGGCCTGTTCGGCAAGCGCAACCGGGTCGGCGCCGGTCTCCTCCAGCAGGCGGGGGCTGCCGAGCAGCAGGCGCGCGCCCGTGACGGTGCCGGCAACGCCCCGCCCCGGCAGGGCGCGAAGGTCTTCGGCGGCCGGGATGTCGAGACCACCGGCCTCGCGCAGCACCGCCCGGGCCAGCGGGTGCTCGCTGCCGGATTGCAGCGCGGCCGCCGCGCGCAGCAGCGCCGCTCGGGCCACCCCCGGCGCGGGCAGCGCCGCGACCAGATCGGGGCGGCCCGCGGTGAGGGTGCCGGTCTTGTCGAACACGACCACGGTCACGGCATGGCCGCGCTCGAGCGCGGCCGCGTCCTTGACCAGGATGCCGTGCCGGGCCGCGAGCCCGGTGCCGACCATGATGGCGGTCGGCGTGGCCAGGCCCAGCGCGCAGGGACAGGCGATGACCAGCACGGCGACGGCATTGATCACCGCCTGCGCCGGACCGGCCCCGGCCAGGAGCCAGCCACCAAGGGTGACGGCGGCGACGGCCAGCACGACGGGCACGAACACGGCGCTGACCCGATCGGCCAGCCGCTGGATCGGCGCCTTGGCGGTCTGCGCGTCCTCGACGAGGCGGATGATGCGGGCCAGCACGCTTTCGGCGCCGAGCGTGGTGGCGGCGACCAGCAGCCGCGCCTCGCCGTTCACCGCGCCGCCGGTGACGGGATCGCCCGGCGCCTTGTGGACCGGCAGGCTCTCGCCGGTGATCAGGCTCTCGTCCACCCCGCCCGCACCCTCGCGGACGGTGCCGTCGGCCGGGATCCGCTCGCCCGGGCGAATGACGAGCACGTCGCCGCGGACCAGCGCGGCGACCGGTATCTCCTGCTCCGCGCCATCGCGCAGCACGCGGGCGCGGTCGGGCCGCAGCGCCGCCAGCGCCTCGATGGCGGCCACGGTGCGCCGCCGCGCGCGGTGCTCCAGGAAACGGCCAAGCAGCACCAGGGTGATGACAGTGGCAGCGGCCTCGAAATACAAGGCAGGACCCTGGTCCTGCCCCAGCGCGTGCGGCTGGTGCGGCCACGTGATCGCAAGCTCGGCCGCGGACAGCGCATAGGCGGCGCTGGTGCCGAGCGCGACCAGCACGTCCATGCTGCCGGACCCGGCCCGCAGCGATTTCCAGCCGGCCGCGTAGAAGCGGCGCCCGATCCAGAACTGCACCGGCGTGGCGAGCAGCAGCTGCACCCAGCCGGGCAGCATCGCGCCATGGCCCAGCACCATCGGCGCCACCAGCGGCAGGGTCAGCACGGCGGCGGCGACCAGCTCCCACGGAAACGCCTCGGGCTCCGGCGCGGCGGCGGGGCGACGGGCGGCATAGCCGGCCCGCTCGACCGCCTGCGCCAGCGCGTCGAAGCTGGCGCCCTCGGCCTGCACCC
>JBGAIK010000009.1:34757-45238 GCA_044225615.1 Acetobacteraceae bacterium
TGCCCTCGATGGCAAGGTCGATCGTCTCGCTCATGCCCATCACATGCGCAATGCCGGCGCCATTGCCAAGTCACGGCGCATCGGCCACCAACGCGCACGAGTGTTGGGAGGCATGCAGTGGGGCCGCTCGAAGGCGTGCGGGTGATCGACCTCACCGGGACGGTGCTGGGGCCGATGGGCACGCAGATCCTCGGCGATGCCGGGGCCGACGTGATCAAGGTGGAGCCGCCGGCGGGCGACCCGGTGCGCTTCGTCGGGCCGCGGCGCTCGGCCGACATGGGGGCCTATTTCCTCAACCTCAACCGCAACAAGCGCAGCGTGGTGCTCGACCTCAAGCGCGCCGAAGCGCGGGCGGCGCTGCTGCGGCTGATCGCCGGCGCCGACGTCTTCGTCCACAACATGCGCCCCGGCGCGGCCGACCGGCTCGGCCTCTCCCACGCCGCGCTGGCGGCGGGCAACCCGCGCCTCATCCATGCCTCGGCCAGCGGCTTCCGCCCGGACAGCTCGCGCCGCGACGCCCCGGCCTATGACGACATCATCCAGGGCATGAGCGGGCTGGCGGCGCTGAACGGCCAGGCGGCCGGCACCGCCGGGCCGCGCTACGTGCCCACCGTGATGGCCGACAAGATCACCGGCCATGTGCTGGCCTCGGCGATCGCCATGGCGCTCTACCGGCGCGAACGCAGCGGCCGCGGCCAGGCGCTGCACGTGCCGATGCTGGAGACGGTGCTCTCCTTCCTGCTGCCCGAGCATCTCTGGGGCCACTCGATCGACGATCCGGCCCAGGGCATCGGCTACACCCGCATGCTCAGCCCGCATCGCCGGCCCTTCGCGACGGCGGACGGGCATGTCTGCCTGATCGCGGTCACCGACGAGCAGTGGGCCCGCCTGCTGCAGGTGCTGGGCCGCCCCGAGCTGATCGCCGATCCGCGCTTCGCCAGCCTGACCGCGCGGGCCGAGCATGTGGAAACCTGCTACGGCCTGATCGCCGAGGTGCTGCCCACCCGGCCCACCGCCCACTGGCTCCGCCTGCTGGCCGCCGCCGACCTGCCGCACGGGCCCGCCAACACGCTGGAATCGCTGATGGCGGACGACTACCTGGCGGAGGTGGAATTCTTCCACCGCGCCACCCACCCGACGGAGGGGCCGATGGTCTCGATCGGCATTCCGGTCGCCTATGACGGCACGCCGGCCGCGATCCGGCGCCTGCCGCCCCGGCTCGGCGAGCACACCGCCGAGGTGCTGGCCGAGGCCGGCCTGTCGCCGGCCGAGATCGGGGCGTTGCGATGAGCCTGCCCCGCCGCGCCCTCCTGGCCGCACCGCTGCTGCGGGGGGCGGGCAGGCCGCCGCTCGCCGCCGTGCCGATCGCGCGCATGGACCTGCCCTGGTGGAAGGCCCGCCACGCGGCGAAGCTGGCCGAGATCAGGCGCGGGCCGGTGGAGCTGGTCTTCCTCGGCGACTCGATCACCCAGAACTGGGAGCGGCCCGACTTCCAGCCGGCCTGGAACCGGCTCTACGGCCATCGCCACGCGGTCAACCTGGGCTTCAGCGGCGATGCCACCAGCCACCTGCTGTGGCGCATCATGAACGGCGAGGTGGCCGGCATCGCGCCGAAGGCGGCGGTGATCCTGATCGGCGCCAACAACATGGGCCGCCTGCACTGGCCGGCCGCCGACACGATCACCGGCATCGAGACCGTGGTGGCCGAAACCCGCCGCCGCCTGCCGCGCACGAACATCCTGCTGCTGGGCGTGCTGCCCTCCGTGCGCAGCGCCTGGGCGACCGAGACGACCGGCACCGTCAACCGGGCGCTGGCGGCGAAGTTCGGCGCGGGCGGCGTGCCCGGCGTGACCTGGCTCGACGTCGGCCACGTCTTCATGCGCGGCGGCGCGGTGAACCCGGCCCGGTTCTACGACCCCCAGCTCACCCCGCCCGAGCCGCCCCTGCACCCCACCGCGGCGGCGCAGGAACGCATGGCGCAGGCGATGGAGCCCACGCTGGCGGGGCTGCTGCGCTAGCCGCGCAGGGTTGCGCATCGGCCATCGGCCCTTACCTCCCTCCAGAACAACCGGAGCCGATCCCGCTGTCCACCGAATACACCCCGCCCAAGGTCTGGACCTGGGACAAGGAGAACGGCGGCCGCTTCGCCGCCACCAACCGCCCCATCGCGGGCGCCACGCACGAGAAGGAACTGCCGGTCGGCCGGCATCCGCTGCAGCTCTACTCGCTGGGCACGCCCAACGGGCAGAAGGTCACCATCCTGCTGGAGGAACTGCTCGCCGCCGGCCACACCGGCGCCGAATACGACGCCTGGCTGATCCGCATCAACGGCGAGCAGTTCGGCAGCGGCTTCGTCGCGGTCAACCCGAACTCCAAGATCCCGGCCCTGCTCGACCGCTCGGGCCCCACGCCGATCCGCGTCTTCGAATCGGGCGCGATCCTGACCCACCTGGCCGAGAAGTTCGGCGCCTTCCTGCCCACCGATCCGGCCCGGCGCGCGGAGACCTTCTCCTGGCTGTTCTGGCAGATGGGCAGCGCGCCCTATCTCGGCGGCGGCTTCGGCCATTTCTACGCCTATGCGCCGACCAAGATCGAATACGCCATCGACCGCTTCGCCATGGAGGTCAAGCGCCAGCTCGACGTGCTCGACCGGCGCCTCGCCGAAAGCGAGTATCTCGCCGGGCCCGACTACACCATCGCCGACATGGCGGTGCTGCCCTGGTACGGCGGGCTGGTGAAGAACTTCGCCTACGGCGCGGCGGAGTTCCTCTCGGCCCATGAATACACCCATGTCAACCGCTGGGCCGACATGCTGCTGGCCCGCCCGGCGGTGAAGCGCGGGCGGATGGTGAACCGCCTCAGCGGCGAGCCGTCGCAGCAGCTGCACGAGCGCCACGACGCCGGCGATTTCGAGACCCGGACGCAGGACAAGCTCGTCCCGGCGGGCTGAACCCGGGGCGCGCGGCGGGCCGGCCTGCGGCCCGCCGCGCATCTTCCCCGCCGCCCGGCTTGTCCCTACCGTCCGCACCCCCGACGTGACGGACGCACCGCATGCAGGCCTACCGCAGGCTCTTCGCCGATCCCGCCTTCCGCCGCTTCTGGCTCGCCCTGCTGCTCGTCATGATGGCCGACGAGATCGTGCGCACCACGCTGCTCTGGCACGTCCATGCCACTACCCATTCGCCCGAGGCGGTGGGCCTGCTGATGGTCTGCCTGACCGGGCCGATCATCGCCGGCGGCCTGGTGGCGGGCTGGCTGCTCGACCATTTCCCGCGCGCCCGGATCATGGCGCTCGACACCGGCCTGCGCACCGTGGTCGTGCTCGCCGCCGCCGCCGCCCTCGCCACCGGCAGCTTCGGCCTGGCCCCCGCCTACCTCCTGGCCGCCGTCCAGGGCGCGCTGCTGATGGTGCTGATGGCCGGCGCCCCGGCGGCCATCGCCGAGCTGGTGCCGGCCGAGCAGCGCTCGGCGGCCAACGCGCTGGAGATGGTCGGGCTCTCCGGCGCCTCGGCGTTCGGGCCGATGCTGGCCGGGCAGCTCGCCGCCCATGTCCCGGTCGCGGTGGCGCTGTCGCTGGCCGCCTGCTGCTACGCCGCCTTCGCCCTCACCGTCCGCGCCATGCCGATCGGTGGCGGGCGCGGCGGCGCCGCGGCCGCGATCTCCTGGCGCGCGAGCGGCGTGCTGCATCCCACCGTCGTCATCATCACCATCATGTTCCTGCTGGTGAATGTCGGCTCCGGCGCGCTGGTCACCATGCTGCCCGGCGTCATCGGCGCCATTCCGGGCGCGGGCGCCGCCGATTTCGGCTTCGTCATCGGCCTCATCGGGCTCGGCGGCGCGATCGGCGCGGTCCTCGGCGGCGCCGTCCGCTCCACCCGCCGGCTGCCCCTGGCGGTGATCGCCTCGCAGGCCCTGGCCGGGCTCGCGCTGGCGCCGATCGGCCTCGCGCTCGCCTCCGGCTCGCCCAGCGTCGCCGCCCTCGCCTTCTGGGCCTTCGTCTCCGGCTTCGTCTCCGGCCCGATGACGGTCTGGGCGCAGACGGTCCGCATGCGCCTGGTGGCCCCGCAATGGCGCGGCCGCGCCTTCGCCACGCTGCGCATGATCATGCAGTCGGGCCGCCCGGTGGGCGGTGCCGCGGCCGGGTTCGCCCTGGCCGCCGCGTCGCCGGCCGCCTGCCTGCTGGCCGTGAGCGTGCTGTTCGTCGTGCCCGCGCTGGCCGCGCTGCTGCACCGGGCGATGCGCGACCCGCTGGCCTGAACCGGGCCGGCGCCCGGCGCCGCTGATTGCGGCGCGACGGCAGCCGGCGGAGGATGGCGGCCCAGTCCCCGCCCGGGAGCGGCCATGCTCAAGCTCTGGCGCCTCGTCCGCGCCCGCCCGCGCCTTTCCGTCGCCGCCCTCGTCGGCATCGCCACCCATGCCGCGCTGCCGGCCTCGCCGTTCCGCGCCATCCTCGCCTGGGACGCGTTCTGCCTGGTCTTCCTGCTCGCCGCCGCGCTGATGTTCAGCATCGAGCCGATGGCCCGCATCGCCCGCGACGCAAGGCGCGACCAGGATGGCGAATGGACCATCTTCTGGGTGACCATCGCCGCCGTCGCCGCCAGCTTCGCCGCCATCGTGCTGCTGTTCACCGCCAGCGGCGCGGCCGACCCCGCCGCCCGCCCGCTGCACATCGCCCTGGTCGCGGCCACGCTGGTCCTGTCATGGCTCACCACCCACACGCTGTTCGCGCTGCGCTACGCCCATGAATACTACGACGGGCCGGCCGACGGCTCGCGCTTCGCCCGCGGCCTCGAATTCCCCGGCGAGGAGGACCCCGACTACTGGGACTTCTTCTATTTCGCCCTGGTGCTGGGCATGACCTTCCAGGTCTCCGACGTGGTCATCACCGCGCGGGCCACGCGGCGGCTCGCCACCGCCCACGGGCTGATCGGCTTCCTGTTCAACACCGTGATCCTGGCGCTCTCGGTCAATATCGGCGCGAGCCTGCTGCAGTAGCGGCACCCGCCCCCCGCGGATCCGGCCCCGCCGTCAGCGCGGCGCCTGCGTCGCCTGCCATTTGGCCACGTTGCGGTTGTGGTCCTCCAGCGTGCGGGCGAAGGCGTGGCCGCCCTGGCCGTCGGCGACGAAATACAGCTCGTCGGTGGCCTGCGGGCGGGCCACCGCCTGCAGCGAGGCCAGGCCCGGGCTGCCGATCGGCGCCGGCGGCAGGCCGGCGACGCGATACGTGTTGTAGGGGTTGTCGCGGTCCAGCTCGGCGCGGGTCAGGCTGCGGCCGCCGGAGACGGCGCCGCCGGTGGCGGCGTAGATCACCGTGGGGTCGGATTGCAGCCGCATGCCGCGCTTCAGCCGGTTGAGCAGCACGCCGGCGACGCGGGCGCGCTCCTCCGGGCGGGCGGTCTCGCGCTCGACGATCGAGGCCAGCGTGACCAGCTGATCGGGCAGGCCAGCGGCAGGTCGTCGGCGCGCTCGGCCCACAGCCGGGCCAGCGTGCGGCGCATCGCCGCCGCGGCGCGCTCGATCATCGCCGCCCGGGTCATGCCGTGCTCGTAGGCGTAGGATTCGGGCAGCACCGCGCCCTCCTCCGGCACCACCGGCGGACCGGACAGCGCGTCGGCGCGCTCCAGCAGCAGCGCGATCTGCGCGGCGGTCAGGCCCTCGGGAATGGTCAGCCGGTGCTGCACCGGGCGGCCGGTGCGCAGGATGGCCAGCACCTGCTTCAGGCTGGCATGCGCCGGAAAGGCGAATTCGGAGGCGCGCAGCGGGGCGCCGCCCAGATAGCCGGTGATCCCGGCGGCAAGGTGGAAATCCCGCGCGCTGGCCACCAGCCCGGCCTTCTGCAGCGCCTCGCCCAGCTCGGCCGGGGTGCCATGCGGCACGATCAGCGTGGTGTCCTGCGCCAGCGGCCCGGGCGCATTGAAGCGCTGCCGCGCCTCGCCGAACAGGCCGAACCCGGCGCCGCCGAGCACGGCGATCGCGCCCAGGGCCAGCAGGGTGCCGCGCAGCGCCATCCGGCCGCGGTCAGGCGGCGCGGCCGAACACGATGGAGGCGTTGGTGCCGCCGAAGCCGAAGCTGTTGGACAGGGCCATGTCCAGCTTGCGTTCCTGCGCGGTGTTTGCCACCCGGTCGATCACGCTTTCGCGGCTCGGGTTGTCGAGGTTCAGCGTGGGCGGCACCACGCCGTCGCGGATGGCGAGGATGGAGAAGATCGCCTCGATCGCGCCGGCCGCGCCCAGCAGGTGGCCGGTCGCGGACTTGGTGGACGACATGGCAAGCCCCCCGGCCCTGTCGCCGAAGAAGCGCTCCACCGCCTCCAGCTCCAGGTCGTCGCCGAGCGGGGTGGAGGTGCCGTGGGCGTTGACGTAGCCGATCTGCTCGACGCCGACCTTGCCGTTGCGCAGCGCCGCCTTCATGGCGCGGAAGGCGCCCTCATGGCCCTCGGCCGGGGCGGTGATGTGGTGCGCGTCGCCCGACATGCCATAGCCGCGGACCTCGGCGTAGATCTTCGCGCCGCGCTGCCTGGCGTGCTCGTACTCCTCCAGCACAACGATGCCGGCGCCCTCGCCCATCACGAAGCCGTCGCGGTCCTTGTCCCAGGGGCGGGAGGCGCGGGTCGGCGTGTCGTTGAAGCCGGTGGAGAGCGCGCGGGCGGCGCAGAACCCGGCAATGCCGATGTGGTTCACCGCCGATTCGGTGCCGCCGGCCACCATCACGTCGGCATCGCCGAACATGATCAGCCGCGCCGCGTCGCCGATGGCGTGCACGCCGGTGGCGCAGGCCGTGACCACCGCGTGGTTCGGGCCCTTGAAGCCGTATTTGATCGAGACATGGCCGGAGGCGAGGTTGATCAGCGCCGCCGGGATGAAAAACGGCGAGATGCGCTTGGCCTTGCCGTCATGGATCATCTGCGAGACCTCGAAGATGGTCTCGAGCCCGCCGATGCCGCTGCCGATCATCACGCCGGTGGCGCAGCGATCCTCCTCCGCCTCGGGCTTCCAGCCGCTGTCCTCGACCGCCTCGGTCGCGGCGACCATGGCGAACTGGATGAAGCGGTCCATCTTGCGCTGGTCCTTGGGGGCGACCCATTCGGCCATGTCGAGCTTGCCGTCGGCCCTGGTGCCCTGCGGGATGGTGCCGGCCACCTTCGCCGGCAGGTCGCCCACGTCGAAGGACTGGATGGCGGAGATGCCGGATTCGCCGTTGATCAGGCGCTTCCAGACATGCTCGGTGCCGATGCCGAGCGGGCAGGCGATGCCCATGCCGGTAATCACAACGCGTCGCATCGCTGCCATCCTTGCCTTGCAGTGTCCCGGCGGGCACAGGGAGCGCCGCTTCGCGGCGCCCCGTGGCGCGTCAGGCGGCCTTCTGCTTCTCGATATACTCCACCGCGTCCTTCACGGTGCTGATCTTCTCGGCCGCGTCCTCCGGGATCTCGACGTTGAAGGCCTCCTCGAAGGCCATCACGAGTTCGACCGTGTCGAGGCTGTCGGCGCCCAGATCGTCGATGAAGGAGGCCTCCGGGGTCACCTTGCCCTCTTCGACGCCGAGATGCTCGACGACGATCTGCTTCACCCTTTCGGCGATATCGCTCATAGGTCTTCCTTTTTCCGCCTGCCGGTTCCCGATATCCGGTTCATTGTTCCAATAGCCCCGCCCGACCCGGCGGCCGGCCCGATCCTTCGGCCGCGCCGTGTGCCGGACTGAACGAATCGCCCGTTACGCCCCGTTTCGCAACCCCCGGGACGAGATGGGCCGGCGCTTAGCATGGTTTCTCCGGCCAAGCCAATCCGGTCGAGCCCTGCATCAGAGCATGGCCATCCCGCCATTGACATGCAGCGTGGCCCCGGTCACCCAGCCCGCCTCGTCGCTGGCCAGGTAGACCACGGCCGCGGCGATGTCCGCGGGCGCGCCCATCCGGCCGAGCGGGATCTGCTCGTTCAGCTTCGCCTTCTGGGCCTCGGTCAGCGCGTCCGTCATCGGCGTGGCGATGAAGCCGGGGGCGACCATGTTCACGGTCACCCCGCGGCTGGCCACCTCCTGCGCCAGCGCCTTGGTCATGCCCACCAGCCCCGCCTTGGCGGCGGCGTAGTTGGCCTGGCCGGGATTGCCCGTGGCCCCCACGATGGAGCCGATGCCGACGATGCGCCCGGCGCGCCGCCGCAGCATGCCCTTCAGCGCGGCGCGGGCCAGGCGGAACGGGGCGGTCAGGTCCACGTCCAGCACCGCCTGCCAGTCCTCGTCCTTCATCCGCAGCGCCAGCATGTCGCGGGTGAAGCCGGCATTGTTGACCAGGATGTGCAGCGGCCCCGCCGCCGCCTCGGCCGCCGCCACCAGCGCGTCGGGCGCGGCGGGATCGCGCAGATCGGCAGGGCAGACATGCGCGCGGCCGCCCAGCTCGGCCGCCAGCGCGTCGAGCGCCTCGCGCCGGGTGCCGGACAGCGCGACCGAGGCGCCCTGCGCGTGCAGCGCGCGGGCGATGGCGGCACCGATCCCGCCGGAGGCGCCGGTGACCAGCGCGGCCTTGCCGTCGAGGCTGAACATGCGGCGGCTCCTACAGCAACTTGAGCACGGCTTCGACATCGGCCGGGGTGCCGGCCGATGCGGCGGCGGCATCGGGGGCGAGGCGCCGGGCGATGCCGGTCAGCACCTTGCCCGCGCCCAGCTCCATGAAGCTGTCGATGCCCATCGCGGTCATGGCCAGCACCGATTCGCGCCAGCGCACGGTCGCCGTCACCTGCTCCACCAGCAGCCGGGCGATCTCGGCCGGATCGGTGACCTTGGCCGCGGCCACGTTGGCGACCAGCGGCACTGCGGGCAGGCGCGGCCGGGTGCGCTCCAGCGCCTCGGCCATGGCATCGGCCGCCGGGGCCATCAGCCGGCAATGGAACGGGGCGGAGACGGGCAGCAGCATGGCACGCTTCACCCCCTTCTCCTTCGCGATCGCGCAGGCGCGGTCCACCGCCGCCTTGGCGCCGGACACCACCACCTGGCTGCCGCCATTGTCATTGGCCGGGTCGATCACCTCGGCCCTGCCTTCGGGATCGGCGGCGGCCGCGGCGCAGATCTCGCGCGCGAGGTCGAGCTCGCAGCCGAGCAGGGCGGCCATCGCGCCGGTGCCGGCGGGCACCGCCTTCTGCATCGCCTGGCCGCGCAGCCGCAGCAGCCGCGCCGCCTCGGCCAGGGTGAAGCTGCCGGCGGCGGCGAGCGCCGAGTATTCGCCGAGCGAGTGCCCGGCCACCACCACCGCGCGGTCGGCGAGGCGGAACCCGCCCTCCTTCTCCAGCACGCGCAGCACGGCCAGCGAATGGGCCATCAGCGCCGGCTGGGCGTTCTCGGTCAGCGTCAGCTCCTCGGCCGGGCCCTCGAACATCAGCTTCGACAGCTTCTGGCCCAGCGTGTCGTCCACCTCCTGGAACACCTCGCGGGCGGCGGCGAAGGCTTCGGCCAGGTCGCGGCCCATGCCCGGCGCCTGGCTGCCCTGGCCCGGAAAGATGAAGGCATGCACCGGCATCGCGAAGGTTCCCCCGGATCGCGCCTCCCGCGGGCGCATGCGCGGCGGGGTAGCGGCGTGACTACTTTGTGTCAATCAGCGGCCGCCAGGGTATAAGCGGTCAAGCCGGCGCGACCGGCACGGAGGTTCCGCCCATGTGCCGTTTCCTCGCCTATCGCGGCCAGCCGATCCTGCTCGAGGAGCTGGTGGCCGAGCCGGAACACTCGCTGATCCACCAGTCGCTGCACGCCACCGAGGCGCGCACCGGCACCAACGGCGACGGGTTCGGCGTGGGCTGGTACGGCGAGCGGCAGGAGCCGGGCCTGTTCCGCGACATCCGCCCCGCCTGGAACGACGAGAACCTGCGCTCGATCGCCGAGCAGATCCGCACGGGGCATTTCTTCGCCCATGTGCGCGCCTCGACCGGCACCTCGATCAGCCGCGCGAACTGCCACCCGTTCCAGCACGGGCGCTGGATGTTCATGCACAACGGCCAGATCGGCGGCTTCGACCGCGTGGCGCGCGAACTCGACTTCGCCATCGCGCCGGAATTCTACCGCGCGCGGCGCGGCACGACCGACAGCGAAACGATCTTCCTGCTGATGCTCACCTACGGGCTGGAGCGCGATCCGGAATACGCGCTCGCGCGCACGATCGGCACGGTCGTCGAAGCCCACGCCAAGGCCGGCAGCCCGGACCCGTTCCGCTTCACCGCCGCCTTCACCGACGGCCGCCGGATCTTCGCGGCGCGCTTCTCGACCGACGCGCAGTCGCCCACGCTGTTCTACGGCTGCGGGTCGGGCGTGCGCGCGGCCGCCGGCGGCGACTGCGCGCAGAGTGCCGGCGGCGAGGACTCGCTGCTCGTGCTGTCGGAGCCGCTCGACACCGACCACCAGCACTGGACGGCCGTGGCGGAGAGTTCCATGCTCGTCGTCGAGAACGGCCGCGTCGACGTGAAGGCACTGAAGCCCCTTCCCGCGCGCGCCGCCGCGT
>JBGAIK010000010.1:0-42060 GCA_044225615.1 Acetobacteraceae bacterium
AGGCGGGCGCCCGGCGCAGGCGAAGTCGGCGCAGCCAGTCGAGTGCGGCGGCCAAGCGCGGTACTCCGTGCGGAAGCCCGCACTGTAGCGCCGCGCCGGCCGAAGGGCAGCGGGCGGACGCCCCCTGCCGCCGTCAATGCGCCTACGCCAGGCGCCTACGCGTCCGCGCCGGCCAGCACGTCGCCGAAGCGCTCCCAGCTCTTGCCGTTCCACTTGGCCAGCTGCATCTGCCGGATCGGGTGGTAATTGGTCGGGCTGGAGTTCACCTTGATGCCGTTCAGCACCGTCGGCGCGACGAAGTCCTTCAGGTTCGTCGCCTGGCGCATCACGTTCTCGCGCGAGAAGTCGGTGCCGCACTGCTTCAGCACCTGCAGCATGGTCGTGGCCGAGCCGTAGGCCGCGATGTAGCCGCCATCCAGCAGGTCGCCGCCCGGGATGTATTCCTTCATGAAGTTGCGCCACTCGTTCATGCCCGGATCGTCGTTCCAGGCCGGATCGGAGCTGTCCTTCAGGTACAGCGTCGACACCATGCCCACGGCCTTCTCAGGGCCGGCCGGCTCCATCACCGCGCCCACCGAGATGGCCACGTTGGACATGCAGAACAGCGGCTTCCAGCCCATGTCGTGGACCTTGCGGATCAGCTGTGCCGCGAACTTGGGCGTCGGCGCGGCCACGATCACGTCGGCCCCGGAATCGCGCATCGACACCGCCTGGCTGTCGATCGTCGCGTCGGTCACCTCGTAGGTCAGCTCCTTCACCACGTGCTTGGCGTAGTTCGCGCCAAGCTGGTCCTTCAGGCCGATCACGTAGTCCTTGCCGAAGTCGTCGTTCTGGTAGATCACCGCGATCTTGGCATTCGGCTTCTCGCGCAGGACGTACTTGGCGTAGATCTGCGCCTCGGTGCGGTAGCTCGGCTGCCAGCCGATCGTCCACGGGTAGTTCTTGGGGTCGCCCCACTTGTCGGCGCCGGTCGCCAGGAACAGATGCGGCACCTTCTTCTGGTTGACGTATTTGTGGATCGCCGTGTTGGTCGGCGTGCCCAGCGTGTTGAACAGGAACGCCACCTGCTCCTGCTCCACCAGCCGGCGCACCATCTCCACCGTCTTGGGCGGCGAGTAGCCGTCGTCCAGCGAGATGAAGTTGATCTTGCGGCCGCCCACCCCGCCCTGGTCGTTCACCCGCTTGAAGAAGGCGCTGTGCGACTTGCCGATCACCCCGTAGGCCGAGGCGGGGCCGCTATAGGCGATGGTATGGCCGATCTTGATCTCGGTCGCGGTCACCCCGGGCGTCTGCGCCCGCAGGATCGAAGGGGCCGCGAGCAGGGGCATGGAACCGATGCCGGTCAGCAACGTGCGTCGACGCATGGACATTCTCCCTTGAGGTCGTGTTGTCGTGGGTCGTGAGTCTCCGTCGTTCGTGCCGTGTCGTGTGCGTGGGTCGCGAGACCGGGCGGGGGCCGCCGCCCCCGCCCGCGGGGAAATCAGGCCCCGGTGCCCTCGATGATCTCGCCGAAGCGCTCCCAGGTCTTGCCGTTCCACCGCGTCAGCTGCATCTGCCGGATCGGGTGGTAGTTCGCAGCCGAGGTGCTGACGGTGATGCCCGGCAGCAAGGTCGGCACTTCCAGGCCCTTCAGGCTGGTCGCCTGCTTCAGGACATTCTCGCGCGAGAAATCGTCGCCGCACTGCTTCAGCACCTGCAGCAGCGTGGTGCACACGCCATACGAGAACACATAGCCACCGTCGGTCAGGTCGCCCTCGGGAATGTAGGCCTTCATGAAGGCGCGCCAGTCGTTCATGCCCGGATCGTTGGCCCAGGCCGGATCGGTCGGGTCCTTCAGATAGGCCGACGAGATGATGCCCACCGCCTTTTCGGGCCCCGCCGGCGTGATCACCGCGCCGACCGAATTGGACACGTTGGTCAGGAAATGCACCGGCTTCCAGCCCATGTCGTGCTGCTTGCGGATCATCTGGGCGGCGAACTTGGGCGTCGCCGCGGTCAGCACCACGTCGGCGCCGCTGCCCTGCATGGTCACCGCCTGGCTGTCGATGGTCGCATCCGTGACCTCGTAGCTGAGCTCCTTCACCACGTGCCTGCCGTACTCGGCACCGAGCGCGTCCTTCAGCCCGATCAGGTAGTCCTTGCCGAAATCGTCGTTCTGGTAGAGCACGGCGAGCTTGGCGCCCGGCTTCGACTTCAGCATGTACTTGGCGTAGATCTGCGCCTCGGTGCGGTAGCTCGGCTGCCAGCCGATGGTCCAGGGGAAGTTCTTGGGGTCGCCCCACTTGTCCGCGCCGGTCGACAGGAACAGATGCGGCACCTTCTTCTGGTTCACATACTTGTGGATCGCCGTGTTGTTCGGCGTGCCCAGCGTGTTGAACAGGAACGCCACCTGGTCCTGCTCCACCAGCCGGCGCACCATCTCCACCGTCTTGGGCGGCGAGTAGCCGTCGTCGAGCGACAGGAAGTTGATCTTGCGCCCGGCGATGCCGCCCTGGTCGTTCAGCCGCTTGAAGAAGGCGGCATGGCCCTTGCCGATCACGCCATAGGCGGAGGCCGGGCCGGAATAGGGAATCGTGTGGCCGATCAGGATCTCGGTCTTGGTCACGCCCACGACGGTCGCGGCGCGTGCGGCGGGAAGTCCGCCGGCAAGCGCGGCACCGGCGGAGGCGAGCAGAGTACGGCGTTTCATCGGGACGTTTCCTTGACGTGTCGTGTCGTGACGTTACGTGCGTCTGGAGCTGCGCCAGCGGACGATGCTGCGCGCCAGCCCGGCCAGACCTCCGGGCATCAGGAACATGAAGGTGATCAGGATCGCCCCGGCGATGGCCCCGGGCGGCAGCTTCTCGATCCCCGGCGCCCAGTCGGACATCAGCCGCGACAGCTCGTCGGCCAGGTTGGGCACCGCCTGGATGAACACGCCGCCCATCACGGCACCGGCGATCGACGCCCCGCCGCCCACCACCATGCCGGTGAAGAAGTCAAGCGAGCGCGGCGCGCCGAACGCGTCGGGCGCCACATACTGGATGGCGATCGCGCCCAGCGAGCCGGAAATGCCGGTGAACAGGGCGCTCACCGCGAAGGTGCGGGTCTTGTACATGGCGATGTCGATGCCCATCGCCTCGGCCGCCAGCGGCTGGTCGCGGATGGCGCGGATCGCCCGCCCGATCCGCCCGCGCACCAGGTTGGCCGCCAGCACGAAGATCACCGCGCCCACCAGCAGCGAGAACAGGTACAGCCACTGGTCGGGATTGAGCGGCAGGCCGAACGGCGCTTCCGGCTTGTCCAGGATGATGCCCTGCACGCCGCCGGTATAGGTCTCGAACGCCTTGTATTTCAGCAGCTGCGGCGTCGCCACCGCCAGCGCGAAGGTGGTCAGCGCCAGGTACATCCCGCCCAGCCGCAGCGCCGGCAGCCCGATCAGGAACCCCACCGCGGCGCACACCGCGGCCGCGAAGGGCAGCGTCGCCCAGTACGGCATGGCGAGCTGGTCCATCAGGATCGCCGTGGTATAGGCGCCGATCGCGTAGAACGCGCCATGGCCCAGCGACACCTGGCCGTTGTAGCCGGTCACCAGGTTCAGCCCCAGCACCGCGACCGAGTAGACCACCACCAGCGTCAGCTGCAGCAGCCGGTAGTCGGTGGCGAACAGCAGCGGCAGCACGGCGGCCAGCAGCAGGAACAGCCAGGGCCAGAGGCGGAGGACACCCATGGCCGCTACACCCGGCTGACCAGGGTGCGGCCGAACAGCCCGGCCGGCTTCACCGTCAGCACCACCACGATGATCACCAGCGCGGTCGACAGCTTCAGCTCGGTGCCCACCACGTAGGCGCCGAACAGGTTCTCCAGGATCCCCACCAGGAAGCCGCCGATCACCGCCCCCAGCGGATTGGTGATGCCGCCCAGCAGGGCGCCGGCGAAGGCGTAGAGCAGCACGCCCGCCATCATGTTGGGATCCAGGAACACCACCGGCGCCACCATCATGCCCGCGATCGCCCCGATCGCGGCCGCCAGCCCCCAGCCCAGCGCCAGCATCTTCGCCACCGGCACGCCCACCAGCCGGCTGGAGACCGGGTTGTAGGCCGCCGCCCGCATCGCCAGCCCGAGCCGGGTGAAGCGGAAGAACGCCCAGACCGTGATCAGTACCACCACCGTCACCGCCGTCGAGCCCAGCTCGTGGTGGGAGACGAAGCCATGCAGCAGCGGCGGGCCCTCCCCGAACGGGCTCGGGAACGGCTTCAGCGTGTAGGTGAAGATCCAGCCGGCCAGCGCGTTGAAGGCCAGCAGCAGGCCGATGAACACGCCGACCGAGGCGAGCACCGGGGCATTGGCGAATTGCTGCATCACCACCCGCTGGATCACCGCCCCGGCCACGAACGACACCACCACCGTGACCGCGAACGCCGCCCAGTACGGCACCCCCGCCTGGATCAGCGTCAGCGATATGTAGGTGGAGAACATCGCCATCTCGCCCTGGGCGAAGTTCACGTGGTGCGTCGCCTGGTAGATCATCACCAATGCCAGCGCGACCGAGGCATAGATGCCGCCCGAGGCGATGCCGGAGACGATCTGGTGCAGCAAGCCGTCCATGCGGGGCCCCTCAATAGCCGAGATAGGATTTGCGCAGCGCCTCGTCCTTGCGGATGTCCTCGGCCGCGCCCGACATCACGAAGCGCCCGGTCTCCAGCAGGTAGGCGCGGTCGGCGATGCCCAGCGCCAGGCTCGCATTCTGCTCCACCACCAGCACGCTGACCTTGCTCTCGCGCACGATGCGCCCGAGCGTCTCGAAGATGTCGCGCACGATCAGCGGCGCCAGGCCGAAGCTCGGCTCGTCCAGCAGCAGCAGCCGCGGGTGCAGCAGCAGCGCCCGGGCGATGGCCAGCATCTGCTGCTCCCCGCCCGACAGCGTGCCCGCCTGCTGCGAGAGCCGCTCCTGCAGCTTGGGGAACAGGTCGAACATGCGCTCCATGTCGGCCGCGATCCCGGCGCGATCCTTGCGCGTGTAGGTGCCGAGGCGGAGGTTCTCCTCCACCGTCAGCTCCATGAACGTCCCCCGCCCGTCCGGCACGTGGGCGATGCCGAGGGCCGCGATCGCCTCGGTCGCCATGCCGTCGATGCGCCGGCCGTCGAAGCGGATCTCGCCCTCGGTGCGGATCATGCCCGAGATGGCGCGCAGCGTGGTCGTCTTGCCCGCCCCGTTGGCGCCGAGCAGCGTCGTCACGCCGCCCTGCTCGACGACGAAATCGAGCCCGTGCAGCACCTTCGACTCGCCGTACCAGCCATGCAGGTTGCTTACTTCAAGCAACATGGCCGACCACTTCAAGCAGCATGGGCGCCCTCCGCACGGGCCGCCTCGGCGTCGCCCAGATAGGCGCGGATCACCTCCGGCTCGGCGCGCACCTCGTCGGGCGTGCCCTCGGCGATCTTCATGCCGAATTCCAGCGCCACCACCTTGTCGGAGACGCTCATCACCAGCGCCATGTGATGCTCGACCAGCAGGATCGACAGGTCGAAATGCCGCTGCACCCGGCGGAACAGCGCGCCGAGCTCGTGCACCTCGCCGTGGTTCAGCCCGCCCGCCGGCTCGTCCAGCAGCAGCAGCTTGGGCCGCCCGATCAGCGCGCGGGCCAGCTCCACCCGCTTGCGCGTCCCGAACGGCAGCCCGCCGGCCGGCACGTCCGCCACCGCCCGCAGGTCCAGCAGGTCCAGCAGCTCGTCCATCCCCTCGCGCGCCTGCGCCTCCTCCCGCTTCGTCACGGGCAGCCGCAGCGCATTGGCGATGAAGCCGGAGCGGCCGCGATGATGCGCGCCGACCAGCATGTTGTCCCGCACCGTCATCGAGTTGAACAGCGCCACGTTCTGGAACGTCCGCCCGATGCCGAGCCCCGCCATGCGGTGGCGCGGCATGCCGGTCAGCGAGCGGCCCTCGAAGCCGATGTCGCCCTGCGAATGCCGGTAGATGCCGCTGATGCAGTTGAACAGCGTCGTCTTGCCCGACCCGTTGGGCCCGATCAGCCCGCAGATCTGGCCGCGCTCCACGTCGAAGGTCACGCCCGCCAGGGCCACGATCCCGCCGAACCGCATCACCACGCGATCGACGCGCAGCAACGCATCGCCCGCCGTCACGGGCAGGCCCCGCGCATGCGGCGCACAGCACTCATCGCCAGGAACCGGCCGTTTCGGCGTCCCACGGTTTTCTCCCTGTCCGGCCAGGGAGCAGTTCCCCCTTGCCTGTTCTGTATCCGTCACGGCACGTCGCGGCCGGGTTCGCCGCGACCCTAGCTTCACCGGGCGCGCGCTTGCAAGCGTCTCGCAACCCGCCGCCTTGGCCCAATCTTGACGTTGCCCATGCGACACCGGCCGGCGATGGACACGACTCCGCCGCCATTGCTGTTCTCGCCCATCCCACGGGAGCCGCCGCCGATGCCGGACCCGCGCGCGCGCCTCGAGCGCCTGACCGCGCCGCGCACGGTGGCGCTGGGGGCGCTGTGGAACTTCGCCGGCCGGATCGGCCCGCTGCTGGTGGCCATCGCCGCCACCCCCTTCCTGCTCGCCGCCCTCGGCATCACCCGCTTCGGCGTGTTCACCCTCGCCCTCAGCCTCGTCGGCATGATGGGCATCTTCGATCTCGGCTTCGGCCGCGCCCTCACCCGCCTCCTCGCCGCCCGCCTCGCCCATGGCGAGGAGGCCGGCGCCGCCTCCGCCGTCGTCACCGGCATCGCCCTGCTCGCCGTCCTCGGCGCCGTTGGCGGCGGCGCCATGGCCCTGCTCGCGCACGCCTACGTTGCCAACCTGCTCGCCATCGCGCCCGAGCTCCAGGGCGAGGTGCTGCGCGCCGTCTACATCCTCTGCGCCTCGGCCCCGCTGGTCATCGTCAATGCCGCGCTGTGGGGCGTGCTCTCCGCCTTCCAGCGCTTCGCCGCCGCCAACCTGCTGAACCTGCCGATCATGGCGCTCTACTATCTCGGCCCGCTCGCCGCCCTGCTGGCGGTGGACGACCTCGCCGTCGCCATGGCCATGCTGGTCGCCTGCCGGCTCGCCATGACCATCGGCTACTGGCGCATCTGCACCGCGGCGATGCCGGCGCTGCGCCAGGGCCGGCTCGACCTGCCGTCGGTGCTGCCGCTGCTGCGCTTCGGCGGCTGGCTCACCCTGTCCAACCTGCTCTGGCCGGTGATGCAGCAGCTCGACCGCTTCGTCATCGCGGCCATGCTCTCGGCCGCCGCGGCGGCCTGGTACGCAACGCCGTTCGACCTCATCCTGCGCTTCTCGATCATTCCGATCGCCATCATGCAGACCGCCTTCCCGGCCATGGCCACCGCCCATGCCGCCGATCCGCGCGCCGCCGCGCGGCTGTTCCGCCTCAGCACGCTGGCCATCGCCGCGATCATCCTGCCGGCGGCGCTGCTGGCGGTCGGATTCGCCGGGCCGCTGCTGCGCGCCTGGCTCGGCGCCGACTTCGCCCTCCAGGCCGCCCCCGTGCTGGTCGCCCTCGGCATCGGCGTGCTGTTCATGTGCACCGACACCGTGCCCTCCGCCCTGCTCGACGGCATCGGCCGGCCGGCCGCCAATGCCGGGCTCGACCTCGCGCTGATCGCGCTCTACCTCCCGGCCCTCTTCGCCGGCCTCGCCGCCTGGGGCATCGAGGGCGCCGCCATCGCCTGGTCGGTCCGCGTGGTGCTGGGCTACGCCCTGCGCCTCGCGCTCGCAGCACGGCTGCTTGCCGGGATCGGCACCGAGATCGCCCGCCTCGCGCCCATGCTCGCCGCCGCGCTGGCCGGCCTCGTGCTGCTCGCCGCCGGCCAGCCCGTCCCGGCCGCCGTCGCCGTCGCGCTCGCCGGCCTGCTCGCCTGGCGTCAGGCCCTGACCGGTTCCGAGCGCGTCACGCTCGCCGCCCGCCTGCCCATCCGCCAGCCATAGAGCCGCCCGCGCAGCGTCTCGCGGTAATAGGCGCCTTCCAGCCCCCGCCCGCGCAGCGCCGACAGCAGCGCGCCCCCCAGCGGCCGCAGCAGGAACCGCGCCACCGTCGCCGCCGGGAAGCCATGCTTGCGCAGCACGTAGCCGAACCCCGCGCCGTAGCGGAACGCGCGCGCCAGCGCCGTCGGCGTCAGCCGCTTGTCCGGATGCACCACCCGCAGCGCCGGATCGTACAGCGCCGCCGCGCCGCCCCGGAACGCGCGGATCACCAGGTCGTTCTCCTCGCAGGCGCCGAACGCGGCGCCGACACCGAGCGCCTCGTCGAACCCGCCGAGCCGGGCCAGCACCTCGCGCCGCAGGAACAGGTTGAAGCAGATCACCGTGGTGAAGGCATTGTCCATGCCGATCGGCCCGCGCGCCGCCTCCCACCGCCCGGAGCCGAGCCCCCCCTCCGGCGCCGCCGCGGGCCCCGTCAGCACCCCCAGCCCCGGATCGGCCGCGAACGCCTGGTCGACGAAATCGAGCGTGCCCGCCGGATAGACGCAGTCGTCGTCCGGAAACCCGACGATCGCCCCGGTGCAGTGCGCCAGGCCGGCATTGCGCGCATAGGACGAGTTGCGCACGTCCGCCCGCACGTGCCGGATCGGCAGGGCAGGGGCGAAGGCCGCGACCACCGGCACCAGCCGGTCGTCCGGGTTCTGGTCCACCAGGATCACCTCGACCGAGGCATGCTGCGCCACCAGCGAGGCGAACAGCGGATGCAGCTCGTCCACCCGCCCGAGCGTCGCCACGACAAGCGAGAAGCGCGGGGCCTCACCCATCGAGCAGCGCCCTGTCCCCGGCCAGCGCCCGGTCCACCAGCGCCGCGATCCGCGCCCGGAACGCGGCGCGCGAGAAGCGCAGCGCATTGTCCCGGCACACCGCCGGATCGAACGCCGCCGCCTCGAACCGGCCGACCGCGCCGATGATCGCCTCCGGCGTCTGGGCGTCGAAGAAGATGCCCGTCCGGTCATCCAGTATGTCGCGCGATCCGCCGCGCCCGAAGGCGATCACCGGCGTGCCGCAGGCCTGCGCCTCCACCATCATGATCCCGAAATCCTCCTCGGCGGCGAACACGAAGGCCCGCGCCTGCTGCATCAGCGCCACCATCTCCGCATCGGTCACCGCGCCGCGGAACTCGATATTGGGGGCACCGCCGGCTGCCGCCTCCACCCGCGCCCGCTCCGGCCCGTCGCCGGCGACGACCAGCCGCCGTTCCGGCATGCGCGCGAAGGCCGCCGCGATCAGGTCCATCCGCTTGTACGGCACCATCCGCGAGGCCGCGACATAGGCCTGCCCGCGCGCGCCCCCGGGCGCGAACCCGTCCACGTCCACCGGCGGCGGCACCACCACCGACGCCCGCCGGTAGCATTTGCGGATGCGCCGGGCGATGTAGCCGGAATTGGCGATGAACAGGTCCACGCCGTTGGATGTTCGCACATCCCACTGCCGCATCTTCGAAAGCTGCCAGCGCGCATAGGCACTCCTGAGCCCCCGCGTGAGCCCCGCCTGGCGCAGATACTGGTGCTGCAGGTCCCAGGCATAGCGGATCGGCGAGTGGACGTAGCTGACATGCAGCGTGTCCGGCCCGGTCAGCACCCCCTTGGCCACCGCATGCGAGCTCGAGATCACCAGGTCGAACCCCGACAGGTCGTGCTGCTCCACCGCCAGCGGCATCAGCCCGAGATAGGCGCGGTAGCGCGTGCGTGCGAAGGGCAGGCGCTGGATGAAGCTGGTGTGGATCTTCCGCCCGGCCAGGAAGCCGCGCTCGTGCGCCGGCAGGAAGTCCACCGTCACGAACAGCTCGGCCTGCGGGTAGCAGAGCAGCAGCTGCTCCAGCACCCGCTCCCCCCCCGCCATGCCGACCAGCCATTCATGGACGATCGCGACCCTCATGGCGCGATATGGCGGGATGGAACGCAAAGATTTCGTAGGGTCAGGCGGGCCAAGAAGCTCACCGCATCCCCCCGATCACATCCCACAACTTCCCCGCCGCCCGCGGCCAGGTCCACCGCGCCGCCTGCGCCACCCCCCGCGCCCGCAGCTCTCCCGCCAGCCCCGCATCGTCCAGCACCGCGGCCACCGCCCGCGCGATGTCCGCCCCCGATCCCGGGTCGCAGTACACCGCCGCCTCCCCGCACACCTCCGGCAGCGCCCCGGCGCGCGCCGCCACCACCGGGCAGCCGCTCGCCATCGCCTCGCCCGCCGGCAGGCCGAATCCCTCGTAGCGCGACGGAAACACGAAGCAGGCGGCGGCCTCGTACAGCGCCCGCAGCGCCGCGTCGTCCACCCGCCCCACCGACAGCGCCGCCGCCGGCGCGCCCGAGACGGCGCCGAACACGTCGGCGTTGAACCCGCCGGTCACCACCAGCCGCATGCCCCGCGCGCCCAGCATCGCCGCCGTCGCCGCCAGCGCGGCGAGGTTCTTGTGCGCGGCAAGGCTGCCCACCGCGAGCACGAACCGCCCGGCCTCCAGCCCGTGCCGCGACAGCACGCCCGGATCGGCCGGCACCGCCAGCAGATGCTCCGCCCCCTCGCCCAGCACCGGGATCCGCGCCGGATCGGCCCCGAACACCCGCGCGATCTCCGCCCGCGAGAAGTCGGACACCGTCACCACCACCGCCCGCCCGCGCACCAGCCGCGCCTGCAGGAACCCGTACCAGGCGCGGAACCGCGGCGAATACGCCTCGGGCGTGGCGAACACCCCCGCGTCATGGATCACCACCACCTGCCGCCCGGCCAGCAGCGGCGCGGTGTTGCCGAGGTTCACCAGCACCCCGCCCCGCGCCCGCCACGGCAGCACCGCCTGCTCCCAGGCATGCCCCGCCAGGGCCCCGCCGCGATCGGGCGCCAGCATGACCACCTCCGGCCCCAGCGCGCGGGCGATCTCGCCGGCAAACCGCTGCACCCCGGTCAGCGCCTGCACGGTGAAGCGCGCGTTCACGAACACCGTCATGCCGGCGCGCCCATGACATGGCCTGCGCGTTTGGCCGCGGGCGCGCCGGCATGCGTCGCCTTTGGCGCACGGCCGCCCCACCAGCCCCGCGCGCGATACCGATGAGCAAGGAGGCTCATCGGTATCATGCCGGCGCCGCCACCAGCCGCGGCCGCGCCGCCGCCACCCGCTCCACCTGCGCGATGCTGCCCACCAGCAGGCCCAGCACGAGATAGAAATCGACGTTGGAGATCGTCGGCGCCGAGACCACCGCCGCCGCCAGCGTTCCCGCCAGCGCCCCCGACGTCGCGTCGATCACCAGCAGCCGCTGCCGGTCCGTCCGTGCCGCGATCCGCCGCGCGCGGCGCACGCCGCCCCAGATGCGCAGCCCGAACCACACCACCAGCATCATCCCGGGAATCCCGATATTGGCCAGCAGCCCCGGGATCAGGCTCGACGAGCGCACGCTGCCCCACCCCGCCCCCAGCCCCATGCTCGGCCACAGCACGTTCAGGCAATCGGTATCCAGCGAGGTCCGCTCGTCACGAGCCGCCCTGGCTCTTCGACAGCGTCTGCTCCACCACCTCGTTCAGCGAGCGTGCGAAGCCGGTGTCCAGGCTCGCCGCCGCCAGCACGCCCATCACCAGCAGCACCACGAACGGCACCCCGTATTTCAGGATGCGCCCGGCCAGCGCCGGCGGCGCCACCGTCAGCGCGTAGAGCAGCAGGATCGCCCCCCCGCCCCCCAGCACCACGTAGCCGGTGGTCGAGGTGGACAGCGACAACACCAGGATCGCCGCCGGCAGCAGGAACAGCGCGAACCGGCTCCGGTGCCCGCGCACCAGCACCCAGCCGCACGACCAGATGATCCCGCTCATGTAGAAGGCCAGCCCCGCCGGCTCGCTGAACGGCCCGTTGGTGCGCAGCACGCCGCCGAACTCCTGGCCGCGGAAAATCACCCAGCCGGGGTTGGAGTAGAAGAAGCTCTCGGGAAAGAACACGCCCCCCATCCGGTTGGCGATCTGCCACAGGCAGACCACGCCGACCACCACCGCGCCGCCCCAGTAGACGTCCAGCAGCCGCCGCGTATCCACGTCCGACCGGGTCACGAACAGCGCTGCCAGCGCGGTGACCGCGGCGTTGGAGATCAGGTACAGGTCCTGCGTGTAGTTGGCCTTGGTCGGCCCCAGGATGATCGGGAAGGCGAAGGCCGAATCCACCTTCTGCGGCCACACCTCGAACTGCCCGGCGAAGGCGCGCGGCAGGATCACCGAGGTCATCAGCGCATACAGCACCAGTATGCCCATCGGCTCCAGCAGCCGCAGCACCGCCCGCTCGCCCGGATAGCGCACGCCCAGCGCGTATTGCAGCAGCACGTAGGCGATGAACACCACCGCCGGCGGCAGCCCGGGCGGCAGGCCGAGCCCCGCCACCACCAGCGCCGCCGCCGCCCCGAACACCGAGGCCAGCAGCGACAGCTGCAGCAGCTTCAGCGGCTTCAGGCAGTACCAGGCGCAGAGCGGCAGCAGCAGCACCCCGAACTGGGTCAGCTCCATCGCCGCCTACCCGGCCGGGCGGCCGTAGCGCCGCACCGCATAGCCGCGCCGCCCGTACTGCGCGCCGGCCGCTCCCAGGTCCACCTGCGTCAGCACCGTGCCGATCAGCCGCGCCCCGTACAGCCGCAGCGCCTTGATCGCCGCCATCACCTGCCGCCGCGGCGTGTGCCGCCAGCGCACCACCAGCACCGTCGCATCCGCCACCCGCGACAGCACCCGCGCGTCCGCGAAGGCCAGCACCGGCGGCGCGTCGAGGATGATCAGGTCGTAGCGGCTGCGCGCCTCGCCCAGCAGCAGCCGCAGCCGCTCCGAGGTCACCAGCACCGAGGCATCCGCCGGCGCATCCGCCGCCGTGATCACGTCGAGCGCGGTGGCCGCATCGCGCCGCACCAGCCGGTCGATCTCGCCCCCGGCGGTGGCCAGCGCCTGCCCCGGCTCACCGCCGCCCAGGCTCTCGCCGTCCAGCCCCGGCTCCGCCTTCATCCCCACCATGCCCGCCACCGACGGCCGGCGCAGGTCGCAATCCATCAGCAGCGTGCGCGTCCCGGTCAGCGCCGCCGCCCGCGCCAGCGACAGCGCGAAGAAGGTCTTGCCCTCCTGCGGCAGCGCCGAGGTGATCAGCATCACCCGCGACCGCGCGCCGCCGCCCACCACCTGCAGCACGCCGCGCAGGTTGCTGATCGCCTCGACGAACTCCACCTCGCGCGCGTCCAGCGCGAGCGCATGGCGCCGCCGGCGGCCCTGCGGCAGCAGGCCCAGCGCCAGCAGCCCGGTCTCGGTCTCGATCTGCTCGGCGGTGCGGAACCCGGGCTCCATCCGCTCGCGCAGCAGCGCCGCCAGCGCCCCCAGCAGCCCGGCCGCCATCACCGCCAGCAGCAGGAACTGCTTCTTGGTCGGCGGCGCCGGCGCGAACGGCACGTTGGCCAGCGAGATCAGCTCCGCATCCGGCTGCTGGATGTCGCGCTCGTTGGCAATCCGCTCCGAGCGGTTCAGGTAGTCGGTGTAGACCGCGCGGGCCGCCTCCGCCTCGCTCTCCAGCTCGCGCAGCCGGATCTCGGCCTTGTTCTGCACCGCCACCTGGCCCTGCGCCTCGGCCAGGCTCGCCCGCACCGCCGCCTCGCGCGCCCGCGCCGCCGTCGCGTCGCTCTCGAGCGCGCCCACGATCTTCTGCGCCTCGGCCTGGATGCGCGCCCGCACCTCGCGCAATTGCGCCCGCACGGTCTGCAGGGCCGGGCTCTCGCTGTTCATGTTCAGCGCCAGGCTCGCCTCCCGCCCGGCCAGCTCCGCCTCCTGCCCGCGCAGCCGCTGCACCAGCGGGCTGCCCACCACCGCCGACAGCACCGACACGTCGCCGCCCGTCCGCCGCGCCTCCTCGGCGGCCGCCTCGCGCTGCAGCCGGTCGGCCGTCGCGGCCACCAGCTGCGTGTTCAGCTGCAGCAGCTGCTGCCCCGCCACCGTACCCCGCCGCGCCCCGCCCGGCCCCGGCCCGCTCTCCTCCACCATGCCGTTCGCCTCGCGGAACGCCGCCACCGCCCGCTCGGCTGCGCGCAGCTTGTCGCGCATCGGCGCCAGCCGCTCGTCGAGCCAGGCATTGGCCCGCTGCACCGCGCGGTCCTTCAGCTCCCGGTTGAAGTCGAGATAGACCCGCGCATAGGCGTTGGCGATCCGCGCCGACAGCTCCGGCTCGTCCGTGCGCACCGCGATCCCGATCACGTAGGACCGGCCGTCATTGTTCAGCGTCAGCTTGTCGTAGAGCAGCGACAGCGTCACCAGCCGGATCTTCTCGTCCTCGCTGTACGGCGCCCGCTCCGGCACCGGCTGCCCCGCCAGCGCCAGCGCCTTGTTCATCCAGGCCTGCCACGTCGGCGGCGCCTGGCTGATCACCGGCGCGAATTCCCGCTCCCGCACCAGGTCGAGCCTTGTGACCACCTGCTCGGCCAGCGCCGGCGAGCGCAGCACGTCCACCTGCGTCCGCACCTCGATCACCTCGGACTGCGCCCCGGTCACGATCGCCTGCAGGTCCGACAGCTTGTTCTTGCGGGTATCGACCAGCACCAGCGCGAGCCCCTCGAACCGCGACGGCAGCGACATGATCCGCGGCACGGCGGCCAGCAGCACCGCGGTCGCCACCACCACCATCGTCACCTTGCGGCGCCACAGCACCTCGAACAGCCGGAAGGGGGAGACGATCTCGGGCGGCCTCGGCGCCTCGGTTGCGGCCGGCGGCGGATCGAGCTGGGTCACCGACACGGGTTCACATCGCCCCGCGGCGCAGCAGCACCGCCGGGACGGTCTTCGCCAGGATCACGATGTCGTCCCACAGCGTCCAGTTGCGGACGTACCAGGAATCGAGATGGACCTTGCGGGCGTAGGAGGTGTCGCTGCGGCCGGAGACCTGCCACAGCCCGGTCAGGCCGGGGCGCACGGCGCAGTACCAGGCGAAATCGTCGCGGTAGCGGGGAATCTCCTTCTCCACGATCGGCCGCGGGCCGACCAGGCTCATGTCGCCGCGCAGGATGTTGAAGAGTTGCGGCAGCTCGTCCAGGCTGGTCAGCCGCAGCAGGTGGCCGATGCCGGTGACGCGCGGGTCGCGGCGGAGCTTCTGGGCGTTGGCCCATTCGGCGGCGGCGCGGATCCGACGCGAGATGCTGGCGCAGCACCTCGTCGCCATTCATCACCATGGTGCGGAACTTCAGGCAGCCGAAGGTCCGCCCGCCCAGGCCGATGCGCTTCTGGGCGAAGAAGACCGGCCCGCCGTCGCGCTTGATGGCCAGCGCGATCAGCGCCATGGCTGGGGCCAGCAGAACCACCAGCAGCCCGGCGGCGAGCATGTCCAGCGCCACCTTGGCCGCCCGCGCCACCGGCAGGTCGGAGGTGTTGCGGTAGGACAGCAGCACCACGTCGTGGTTGTAGAAATACTGCGCGTGGAACCCGGCCGCGGGCAGGGTTTCCAGGCTCGGCATCACCGCGAAATCGACCCGCTCGCGCACCAGCTCCGCAAGCCGGCGCCGCGGCATGTGGAACGGCTCGTCGCCCGGCGCGCACAGCAGCAGCCCGGCGTCGAAGCGCCGCAGCAGCGCCGCGTAGGAGGTCCCGTCAGGCGCCTCGGCCACCGCTTCCAGCGGCACCCGTCCGGCGATCTCGTAGCCCATCGAGGTGTCCGACAGCAGCGCGTCCTGCGCCACCCGTGCGGCCTCCACGTCGCCGGCGATCACCACCCGCCGCTGCCACACCCCGGCGAGGTCGAGGATGCGGCGGGTCACGATCCGCAGCCCGATCAGCAGCGGCGGCAGCAGGATCCAGATCCACACGAACCAGGACCGCGAGATCGTCTGCTTCAGCAGGAACTGCACGAACGTGTCGAGCAGCATGCCGCCCAGGCACGCCTTCAGCAGGTCGGCGGTCGCGGTCCAGAACAGCATGCGCCGCACGTAGTGCCCGCGCTGGTACAGCCAGCCCAGCATCATCAGCGTCAGGAACGTGAAGTCGTAGACGCGCAGCGCGACTTCCTCGGGGCTGACCACCCACCAGCGCCCCGCGACCACCTGGTTGAACACCCCGGCGACCCAGAAGGCGCCGACGAAGGCGATGGCGATCGCGGCGATGTCGGAACCCAGGAAGAAGTAGCTCCAGGTCGTCGGCTCCACGAAGCGCACAGGCCGCAGCGGCGGCGCCACCTCGCCTGTGGCGCCCTGTCCAGCCCCGCCGATGCGCCCCAGCAACCCGGCCACGCGAACCTGAATACCTCCGTCTGCGCGGAATCTCACCACACGGCATTGAGTCGCGGCAAACGCAACCTGCTCACCGAATGAAAAACAGCTTGCAGCAAATCATACCCAATCTGCTATGGGATGTGAAGACAGTCCCTGATGTGTCGGACAACGTTGACTCATTCCCGCACCCGCCTCCTTGCCCTCGCCGTTTCGGCCGTCGCCTGCGGCGGGATTCTGCTCGCCTTCGCCACCGTTCCGGCCCTCGCCGAGCTCGTCGACGCCTATTTCCCGCCCGGCATCATCGGCCCCGACACCCGCATCGGCGTCACCGTCACCACCCGCGAGCGCCCCGCCACCGACCCGCTCGGCGTGCGCGTCGGCGCCTTCACCATCCGCCCGCAGATCGGCGTTGCCACCGGCTACACCAGCAACGCGCTGTTCTCGAAGGGCGGCGGCGGCAGCATGCTGGTGCAGACCGCGGGCCAGGTCGCGGTCAATTCCAACTGGTCGCGCGACCCGTTCGGCATGCTCGTCACCTTCGAGGACAACCGCATCCTCTCCGCCAACCGCCAGTCCACCACGAACTGGACGGTGTCGCTCGCGCAGGGCATCGACATCGGCCGCGACCGCCTCACCATCAGTGCCACCCATCTCGCCTTGCACCAGACCGCGCGGGACCTCAATTCCCCGAGGCTCGACGCGCCGGGCGCCTACAGCGTCGACAACATCCGCCTCGTCTACGCCGCCAATCGCGGCCCGTTCTACCTGGAGCCGCAGCTCCAGTACACCGCCTACCGCTATGCCGACGTCACCAATGCCGGGTTCCGCGTCGCCCAGGGCTTCCGCGACCGCGACGTGCTCGATGCCCAGCTCACCGCCAAGTTCGGCTACGCCCTGCTGCGCGACATCGCCGTCGTGCTGCGCGGCGCCTCCATCGCCTACCTGCATGCCCAGCCCGGGCTCGCCAGGCCCGACGCCACCAGCGTCGCGGTGCTCGCCGGCATCGACCACGCCGCCAGCGCCGTCTGGCGCTACCGCCTGCTGGCCGGCGTGCAGGCCCGCCAGTCCTCCGCCCCGCAGGTCAAGAACCGCGTCGTCCCGGTGGCGGAGGCCAGCGTCATCTGGATGCCCTCCGGCCTCACCACCGTCGGCCTCTCGCTCACCCGCGGCCTGCAGGACGCCGCCGGCGAGTTCGCCGCCGCCTACGCCTATACCGAAGCCCGCCTGTCGGTGGACCCCGAGCTGACCCGCGAGGTCCTGCTGCACGGTCACCTCGCCATGCAGCGCGCCGAGTACGAGACCGGCGGCGCCACCGAGACCGTCGCCAGCGCCAATCTCGCCGCCACCTGGCTGATGAACCGCAAGATGCGCATGACCGGCAGCTACACCTACCTCACCAAGCAGCTCGCGACGGGTGGCGCGATCAGCGAGAGTGTGGCCATGATCCGCCTGCAGGTCGGGCTCTGACCCCCGGCCGCGGGGAGAATTGGATGCCGCGCCTGCTGCCTCTCATGTTCCTGGCCTGCCTCGCCGCCTGCTCGGCCGGCCGCGACCTCGCGCCGTTGCCGCCGCTTGAATCGGCCGCCTACAAGCTCGGCCCCGGCGACCAGATCCGCATCATCACGTTCGGCGAGGACGCGCTGTCGGAAATCTTCCGCGTCAACGACGGCGGCAACATCGCGCTGCCGCTGCTCGGCTCGGTCCAGGCCCGTGGCCTCACCACCGACGAGCTGGGCGCCCGCGTCGCCGGCCTGCTGAAATCCCGCAACCTGATGCGCAACCCCTCGGTCTCGGTCGAGGTCACCGAATACCGCCCGGCCTATGTGCTGGGCGAGGTCAACAAGCCCGGCCAGTTCTTCTACCAGCCCGGCATGACGGTGCTGAGCGCCATCGCGGTCGCCGGCGGCTTCACCTACCGCGCGGTGGACAGCGTGGTGGCGATCAACCGCGTCATCGACGGCCAGCCCGTCCGCGGCAACGCCACCCCCACCACCCCGATCGCGCCGGGCGACATCATCACCGTCTACGAGCGGTATTTCTGATCAGGCGGTGCCGTCCCAGGTCGGGTGCCGTGCCGGCACCGCGTCCCTGAAATCGTCGAACCCCTTCCAGGCCGGCTCCACCGGCGGGCTGCCGGCAACCGGCACGTAGTCCGACGCCGCCTCCAGCGTCATCTTGGGGATGTAGCGCGGGCAGTTGGGGAAGATCGCGGTGGCCGTCACCCGCACGATCAGCTGCGCCCCCACCGTCCGGCTCAGCAGCGGATCGTCGCGCAGCACCCGCGCCGTCCCGTTCACCCGCAGCCGCCGCGGCCGCTCGTGCAGGTCGATGAACAGCAGCCCGACCGCCGCGTTCACCGCCATGTTGCCCAGGCTCTTGAACATCCCGTTGCCGTCATAGTCGGGGAAGGCCAGCTCGCCCGGCCCGGTGATCCGCACGAACCCGGCCGGCCCGCCCTTGAACGAGCAGTCGGGCCGCCCCGCGGCATCGGCGGTGGCCAGGAAGAAGTAGATCGCGCCCTCGATGAACGCCCGGTCGCCGTCGCTGAACGCGGTGCGCGCCAGCTTCTGCTCCAGCCGGTCGGCGATGCGCCGGCTGTCGAAGGCGTCCTGCAGGCCGCGGTTGCCGTCGTGGTAGAGAATGCTGTCCATGGCGTCCCCCTGCCCGGGGCTGCACGACCCGCCGGGCCGGGGCCCAGTCTGTCATGCCGGCACCCGGCCACGCCACCGAAATGGTCAGGTATGCGCAAGGCCCGGAAACATCGCCGGGCCCTCGATCGCCCCCGCACGAACAGCGTCTCGCCCGCCTCCCCCGGCACCCGCTCCGCCCCTGGCCACCACGCGGCGGGATCGAACCCCAGCACCACTTCCGCCACCGGCGCCGACGCAAGGCGCGTAACCGCCGCGCGCAGGTCGAACGGGCGCCGGCGCGAACACGTCGTGGATCGCCAGCCGCCCTGCGTCCTGGTCCGCCGCCACCGCCGCTCCGAATTCCGGCAGCCAGAACGCGGTCCGCCCCCCGCAGGTCAGGTGCCACAGCGCCACCCCGAAATAGTCGCGCGCCGCCAGCCGCCCGCCCACCGGCACGGCGCCCGCGCACAGCGCGGCCAGCCGCGCCCGCTCCCCCGCATCCGCCGGATCGCAGCGTGCGGCCGGCACGCCCGGCAGCCACGCCCCGTGCGCCACCGCCCGCGCCCGCGCCACTTCCCGGAACCCGAGCCGCGCATAGAACCCCACCGCCCGCGGATTGGAGAACAGCAGCACCGGCCCCTCGCTCGCGGCCAGCACATGCTCGACCAGCCCCCGCCCGACGCCCTGGCCCCGCCGTTCCGCCTGCGTCGCCACCGCGCCAAGCTGGAACCCGGCGACCGGCGCCCCATCCACCGCCAGCGCCATCCGTGTCCGCCCCACCGTGGCGACGATTGCCCCGTCCTCCATGCGGACGAACGCCTCGTAGCGGTCGTCCCACCCGCCGCGGACCGCCCATTCCTGCCACAGCGCCGCCGGCAGCGAGGCAAAGCTGCGCGTCACCGCCGCGAAGAACCGCCCGTGCCAGTCCCGGTCGGCGGCGCCGATCCGCCTATACATGCGCCAGCGCCGGGAACTGCACCGGCCCCGCCACCCGGCCCGGCACCCCCCGCACGAACAGCACCGAGCCGGCGTCGTCCATCGGCGCCACCGCCGGGTCGCGCCACCACCCGGCCGGATCGAAGCGGAACCGCACGCCCGTCACCGGCCGCGCCGTCAGCCGCGGCACCACCGCCTCCAGGTCGAACGGCGCCGGCGCCACCACGTCATGCAGCACCAGCGTCTCCTCCACGCTCGCCGCCACCGCCGCCTCGCGCTCCGGCAGCCGGAACACCGGCGTCCCCCGGCACCCCATGTGCCACAGCAGCACCGTCCAGTGCCCCCGCACCGACAGCGCCGCCCCATGCGCCGGCGTCCGCGCCGACAGCCCGGCCAGGAACGCCCGGTCGGCCGGATCGTCCGGGTCGCACCGCCGCGCCGGCGCGGCGGGCACGAACGGGCGCACCAGACCCGTCGCCTGCGCCTGCGGCACGCGGCGGAAGCCGAAGCGCGGGTCGAAATCCTCCGCCCCGGCATTGGCGAACAGGATCACCGGCTGCTCCGGCGTCTCCAGCTCCGCCAGCACCCAGTCCATCAGCACCCTGCCGAGCCCCCGCATCCGGTGGCTCGCCAGCGTCGCCACCGCGCCCAGCTGGTAGCCCACCACCGGCACCCCGTCGGCCACCAGCTCCATCCGCGCCCGGGCGATGGCGCTGACGATGATCCCGTCCTCGCGCAGCGCGAACACCTCGTGCCGGTCGGTCCAGCAGCCGCGATCGGCCCAGGCCTGCCAGCACGCCGCCGTCACCCGCGGGAAGTTCGCCGCCACGAAGCGGAAATAGGGCGCATGCAGCGCGGCATCGGCCGCGCCGAAGCGGATGCGCTCCATGCTACGCGGCCCGCGCCGGCGCGCAGTCCGTCACCCCCATCTCCCGCAGCACCGTCGCGATCGCCGCCAGCGCGCCCTGCATCTCGGCGGCTCCCAGCCGCCCGATGCAGCCGATGCGGAAGCTTTCCGCCACCGTCAGCTTGCCGGGATAGATCACGTATCCCGCCTCGCTCAGCCGCGCGTAGAAGGCGGCGAAGTCGAAGCGCGGGTCGGCCGGCATCCGCACGGTCACGATGATCGGCGCCTGGATCGCGTCCGCCAGCAGCGTCTCGAACCCCATCCCCCGCAGCCCGTCCACCAGGATGCGGCAGTTGTCGCGATACCGCCCGCCGCGCCCGGCCACGCCGCCCTCGTCCAGGAACTCCGTGATCGCCTGGTCCAGCGCCAGGATGCAGTGCACCGGCGGCGTGAACCGCCACTGCGCCGTCTTCTCCATCGCCAGCCACTGGTCGTGCAGGTCCAGGCTCAGCGAGGCCGCGTTGCCCAGGCAGGCGGCGAGCGCCGTCCTGCGCGCCAGGCAGAACCCCATCCCCGGCGCCCCCTCCAGGCATTTGTTCGACGAGGCGACGACCGCGTCGAACATCACCGCCCGCGCGTCGAGCTCCAGCGCCCCGAACGCGCTCATCGCATCCACCAGCAGCCGCCGCCCGTGCCGCGCCACCACGGCCGCGATTTCGGCCACCGGGTTCAGCACGCCCGAGGTGGTCTCGCACTGCACCACCGCGACATGGGTGATCGCGGCATCCCCGGCGAGATGCCGGTCCACCGCCGCCGGATCGATCGGCGTGTCCTCCGGCGCCTCCTCGATCGCGCAGGCGCGCCCGTAGTAGGAGCACATGCGCACCATCCGCACGCCATAGGCGCCGTTCACCAGCACCAGCAGCTTGCCGTCGCGCGGCACGAAGGTGCCGATCATCGCCTCGACGACGAAGGTGCCGCTGCCCTGCAACGGCACGCAGGTGAAATCGTCGCCGCCGTGAATGATGTCCACCAGCCGCTGCCGCACCCGCGCGTTCACCGCGATGAACCCGGCATCGCGCGAGCCCAAATCGTGCAGCATCGCCTGCTTCACCGTGGGCGAGGTGGTCAGCGGCCCCGGCGTCAGCAGGAACGGGTCGCCGGTGGGCGACAGCGCCCGGGTCAGCTCGTTGGCGGTCATGCCGTGTCCTTCTTTCCCAGCACGATCGGCCGGTGGTCGCCGTGGCGGCCCTTGGCCCGGGCGCGCCGCAGGATCTCCAGCACCGCCCCCTTGTCCTTTATCGCCACCGCATCCTCCAGCGCCTCGTTGATCCGTGCATGGCCGCCGGTATAGCCGGGCGGGCCGGGCACGTGCAGGTGCAGCGGCACCTTGGCCGCCACCGCCGCGGCCACCGTCTCCGCCAGCCCCTCGGCGCGCACCGAGGCGCTGGTCAGCAGCGAGATGATCACGCCGAGCCGCGGCGGGCCGCCGTCGCGGCCGCGCTCGTATTGCAGGCGCACCAGCACGCCCGACTTGTCGGGCCGCAGCGTCGGCTTGACCCATTTCAGCAGCCGCCAGCCGCAGTTGAACTCGCGGCAGGTGTTCGGCCGCCGCTCGTAGATGCCGCAGCGCTTGTCGGGCAGCGTGTTGCGGCAGCGATAGCCTTGCGGCTTGCGCAGCTCCGGATCGTCGATCGTCAGCACCACGCAGCACGCGTTGCACTCGCCGCACTCGCGGCCCGGGATCAGGTTGGGGCCGTGCCCCGCCTCGGTCTCCGACATGCGTGCCTCCGCCCCCGCACAGGCCCCCAGCATGCCGCAGGCGGCGCACGGATGCGAGCGCGCGTGTCGAAACGTGAACCGGGCTCAATCGGCGAGCAGAAGCCGGCACGCCGCCGCCAGCCGCGCCGCCGTCGCGTCGAACGGGGCGGCGTCGGTCGCCACCACCAGGTCGCTGAACGCCCGCGCGGCGTAGCCCTGCGCCACCATCGCCGCGATCCGCGCCCGCTCGCCCTCGCTGAACGCGCGCCCCCGCGCCGGGTCCACGATGCGGGCCGGGTCGGCCGCCAGCGTCACGCACCACGCCCGCACCCCGCGCCGGGCGAAACTTCCCTTCAGGAACAGCCAGTCCTGGCAGCGCAGCGGCCTGGCCACCACCGCCACCGGCACCGTCTCCAGCGCCGCCATGGCGGCCGACACCAGCCGCCGCGCATGCGCCAGCACCTCGCCCAGCCAGGTGAAGCGCCGGTCGCGCAGGTCGTCGCTGTCGATGAAGGCGCCGCCCAGCGAGGCCGCCAGCGCCCGGCCCAGCGTCGTCTTGCCCACGCCGATCGGCCCGTTCAGGATGATCACGCCGCGCATGTCGCGCACGCAGGCAATAATGGGGCGGGCATGGCTGTCGTCGCCGTCCTGTGGACGGCCTTCTTCCTGATCAATTTCAACATCGCGATGATGATCCCGCTGCTGCCCTTCGTCCAGGCGGCGCTGGGCCTTTCCACGCCCGAGGCCGGCTGGGTGCTCGCGATCTTCCCGCTCACCGCCCTCGCCGCCAACCTCGCCGTCGGCCCGTGGATCGACCGCTTCGGCCGCCGCCGCTTCCTCATCGCCGGCGGCACTCTGGCCGCGCTGGTCTTCGTGCTGACCGCGCTCGCCACCGGCGCCGGCACGCTGATCGCCTGCCGCGGCCTGGTCGGGCTGTTCATGCCGATGATCGGCGCCTCGGTCTTCGCCGCCGTCGCCGACTACGTCCCCGCCCCCGACCGCGCCCGCGTCACCGGCATCATCGCCACCGCGGCGCCGATCGCCTTCCTGCTGTCGATGTCGCTCGGCGTGGTGCTGGGCGGGCTGGTGTCCTGGCAGGCGCCGGTGCTGCTCGCCGCGGCACTGGCGGCCGGCGTGGCACTCGGCGCGCTGCGCCTGCCCCTCACCCCGCCCGAGGCGCTGATGCCCGGCCGCGTCACCGCCATGACCTACCGCAGCCGGCTGCTGTCGCTGTCGCTGAACGCCGACACGCGGCGCGTCTTCCTCGGCTGGCTCACCTGGTCCGGGGCGGTGTTCACCTTCCTCGGCCTCTATCCGGGCTGGATCGTGCAGCGCGGCCTGCCCGGCGACGGCCCGGCGATGATCGGCCTGCTGCTGCTGCTGGGCGAGCTCGGCGGGCTCGCCGGCGCGGTGCTGTCGGCGCGCGCCGCACGGCTCATGGCCCGCCCGCTCGGCGCCTGCGCCCTGGCCGCGCTGGCCACCGCCCTGGTGGTGGCGCTGGTGCCGTTCGGCGCCGGCGGGCGGGTCTTCCAGGCGCTCGCCTATTTCGGCTTCGCCTTCGGCCGCGACCTGATGCTGGCGCTGATCCTGGGCGGCGCGATGCTGCTGGTCCCGGCCGCCCAGCGCGGCAGCCTGAACGCGATGATGAACGCGATCTACCAGACCGGTGCGACGCTCGGCGGGCTCGCCAGCGCCTGGCTCTACGCCGTGCGACCCGACTTCGCCGCCAACGCCGCCGCCGCCGCGCTGCTGTTCGTGCTGTCGGGTGCCAGCCTCTGGCGCATCGCCCGCCCCGCGGCTTGACCGCCGCCCGCGCCTTCCGTCTGCTGCGTCCCGACCCAAAGCACAGGAACGCCCCGATGCCCGCCTGGCTCGATTCCGCCCTCGTCTACCTTCCGCAATGGCTCGACCTGCAGCTCGCCAAGGCCGGCCTCCCCGGCGCCTCCTTCGCCGTCGCCTGGAAGGGCCAGACCGTGCTCGCCCACGCCGCCGGCCTCGCCAGCACCCTCTCCGGCGAGAAGCTGACCCCGAAGCACCGCTTCCGCGTCGCCTCCCATTCCAAGACCTTCACCGCCGCCGCGGTGATGAAGCTCGCCGAGGCCGGCCGCCTGCGCCTCGACGACCGCATCGGCACCCATGTGAAGGGCCTGCACCGGACGGTCGCCGCGGCCACCATCGCCCAGCTGCTCTCCCACACCGGCGGCGTCACCCGCGACGGCGAGGACACCGGCCAGTGGTCCGACCGCCGCCCCTTCCTGAACGAGGACGAACTGCGCGCCGCCCTCGCCGGGCCCACCGTCCTGCCGCCCAACACCCGCTTCAAGTATTCCAACCACGCCTTCGGCCTGGTCGGCCTCGCCATCGCCGCCGTCACCGGCGAGCCCTACAACGCGTGGGTCGCCCGCGAGATCGTCGCCGCCTCGGGCCTCGACGAGACCTATCCCGACACCCCGCTGCCGAAGCGCACCCCCTTCGCCAGCGGCCACGTCTCGCGCCTGCTGATGGGCGAGGTGTTCACCATCCCGTCGGACAACTGCACCCACGCGCTGGCCTCGGCCACCGGCTTCGTCTCCACCCCCGACAACCTGGCGCGCTTCTACTCCAGCCTCGACCCGGCGGCGAAGAAATCGGTCATCTCGGTCGAGAGCCGGCGCGAGATGACGCGCCGCCACTGGTCCATCCCCGACATGGCCGCCGATCGCGGCTACGGCCTCGGCACCAACCACGGCAAGTCCGGCGCCTGGGCCTGGTTCGGCCATGGCGGCGGCTTCCAGGGCTCGCTCAGCCACACGGTGATGGTCCCCGGCCAGGACATCTGCGTCTCGATCGCCATCAACTCCTCGGAATCCGATCCCGCCGCCTACACCGACGGCGCGCTGCGCATTCTCCAGGTCTTCGCCGCCCACGGCGCGCCGGGGGCGAAGACGGCCGACTGGAAGGGGCGCTTCTGGAGCCTGTGGGGCGCCACCGACCTGGTGCCGATGTCCGACCGCGTCATGGTGGCGCTGCCCGGCCTGCTCAACCCGTTCCTCGATGCCACCGAGCTCACCGTCACCGGCCCCGACACCGCGCGCATCAGCAAGGCCACCGGCTTCGGCAGCTACGGCCAGCAGGCGAAGCTGGTGCGCGGCAGGGGCGGCGCGGTCACCGAGGTCGTCCTCGCCGGCGGCCGCCTGCTCGACCAGGCGAGCCTCGCCCGCGAAGTCCGCGCCCGCCGCGGCTGACGCGGTTGCGGGGGCGCGGCCCGCCCCCACATCCCCGTCATCCTGTGCCCATCCCCAACGGAGGCGTCCATGTACGACCTGCACTACTGGCCCACGCCGAACGGCAAGAAGGTCACCATCCTGCTCGAGGAGCTCGGCGTCCCCTACACCATCGTCCCCTGCAACATCGGCCGCGGCGACCAGTTCACGCCCGAGTTCCTGGCCATGAACCCCAACCACCGCATGCCGGTGCTGGTGGACCATGCGCCGAAGGATGGCGGCCCCCCGCTCGCCGTCTTCGAATCCGGCGCGATCATGCTCTATGTCGCGGAAAAGGAGGGCAGGTTCCTCCCAACGGAGGTCCGCGCCCGCACCGAGGTCACCCAATGGGTGATCTGGCAGATGGCCAACCAGGGCCCCAAGACCGGCGAGCGCGGCCATTTCTTCCGCCTCGGCACCAGCAAGGGCGACCAGAGCTACGCCGTGACCCGCTTCACCGACGAGGTGAACCGCATGTACGGCGTGCTCAACAACCGCCTCTACGACCGTCCCTGGATCGCCGGCGCCGAGTACACCATCGCCGACATGATCTGCTATCCCTGGACCGTGAGCTGGAGCGCCCAGGGCCAGGACATCGAGGAGTTCAGGCACTTCAAGCGCTGGTTCGAGACGATGTCGGCACGCCCCGCCGTCCAGCGCGGCCTCGCCGTCACCGCCGGCCCCGCCGAGGACCCGGCAACGGTGACGCCGGAGGAGCAGGCCCGGCGGGCGAAGTTGCTCTACAACCAGCGGGCGCGCCCGGCACCGGGATGAGGGCCGAAACTCGCCCCCACACCCTTGGAATGGCGCTTGCCGGGATGGCGCTGCCACTTGACGGTCGGTGTCCCACAAGGCGATCCTCAAGCATTGCGCAGGCGATGCGTCTGAGAGCGGTAGTGGGAGCCTGTCTCGATCATGGCGGTGACGTTCCGCACGATCACGCTGCTCGGCGCGGGATTAGAGCCGGTCGGCACAGGCGGTATTGCGGCAGCTGATCTCGACGGCGACGGCAGGCTTGACCTCGCCATCGCGGACGCCGCCGGCGGGGTGACCCTCCTGCTGGGTGACGGGCTGGGCGGACTGGCCGCGCCTGTCAATCTGCCGATCGGCAGCGGCGCGACAGGCGTTGTCGCGATGGATGCCACCGGGGACGGGCGTCCTGACCTGGTGGTGCTGCCCATGGCCAAGGGCATCACCCTGCTGCCCAATCTCGGTGCGGGCAATTTCGGCGCCGCGGAGGCCATCGGCCCCTCGGTCTATGTCAACGCGCTCGCCAGCGGCCAGATCGCCGGCACCGGCCGGGCCGACCTGGTGGCCGGCAGTTTCGGCCTGGGCGTGCTCGTCCTCGCAAATACCGGCAGTGGTCTGGCCGCGCCGGGCACCTAAGCCGCCGGCGGCAACCCTGGCCTCGCAACCGTCGCCGATTTCAACCACGACGGAATGGCGGATGTCGCCATCGCGAACTTCTCGACCCAGACGGTGGGCGTTCTGCTCAACGCCGGCGGCAGCCTCGCCAGTCCCATCTTCTCGCCCAGCGGCCTCGCCTCCACCCCGGGCGACATGGCGGCCGCCGATCTGAATGGGGACGGCGCGGCCGACCTGGTGCTGTCGAATGCGAACGGCAGCCTCGTCGTGCTGATGAACCAGGGGGCAGGAACTTTTGCCACGCCGGTCGTGCTCACGCCCGAGATCGACGAGGTCCGGCAGCTTGCCCTTGCCGACATCAACAGCGACGGAACCGTGGACCTGGTCGTGGGCGGGCGCTCCAGCGCCCAGGACCTGCCAGGAATCCAGGTGCTGATCGGCGACGGGCTCGGCGGCTTCGTGCAGTCGTACGAAGTGTTCATCTACGCGCTGCCGACCGGCCTCGCGGTGGCCGATCTCGACGGCGACACGCTGCCCGACCTGGTCGTGCCGACCGAGGCCGGCGGCACGTTCGTGATGATGAACAGCACGCTCGGTGACAGGCTTGCCGGGACGATCCATTTCTCCGCCACCCTGTCGCCGGGCAGTACGCCGCTGCTCATCACGCACACCGGCGCGGTCGAGCCGGACGGCATGACCGCGATCTACGCCCCGTTCGCCGCCGAGATCACCAACGCCGGCACGGTGACCACGCGGCAGCACGGCATCTCGCTGGGCAGTGCCGGAACGGTGACCAACCTGGCCGGGGGGCTGATCTTCGCGGCACCCGGCACGCTGGGCGCCAATGGGGCGGCCGGCATTCTCGACACTGCGGCGCCGGCCACGGTGATGAATTACGGCCTCATCCTCAGCGACGCCTTCGGCATCCGGCTCGACCAGGGCGGCACGGTGGACAATGCCGCCCCCGGCGCGGCGATCTTCGCCACCCCGGGCACGCTGGGCGGCAGCTACGCGGGGTTCACCGGCGTGCGCATCGCCGGGCAGCCGGGCAGCGTCCACAACATCGGCACCATCATCGGGCTGTATCAGCCGGGGGTCTCGCTGGCCGGCGGCGGCAGCATCTTCAACGAGGCCGGCACCATCGCCGCGCTCGGCAGCGCGATCGGCATCGACATCTCCGGCGGCTCGGGCACGGTAGTCAATGGCGGACTGATCGTCGGCGGCGAAGTCGGGTTGCGCCTGACCGACGGCCTGGCAATGGTCACCAATACCGGCACCATCGGCGGTGCGAAGGGCGTGGTGTTCGGTGCCGGCCTCGCCGGCGGCACGCTGGTCAACAGCGGCACGATCTACGGCATCAACGGCACCGCCGTGGAACTGGACGGCGCCGATGAGACCTTCATCAACCACGGCGTGGTGCTCGGCGCCGTGGCACTCGCCCCGGGCGGCGATCTCACCCTGCCGCAGCCGATCGTGGCTCCGCCCGGCGGCAGCGCCTATGCAATCGGCAACGGCTCCACGATCCGGGTGGGCGGCTCCGTCAGCCCCGGCGTCGCGTTCCAGCTCCCCCAAAGCGGGATCGGGACGGAAGGGCCGACGTCGCCGGGGGCGGAGCGGGGCGGGTCGCTCGAGATCGGCGATCCCGGCAGCTTCGACGGCGAGGTCGGCAATTTCGGCGGCAACAACGGCATCGAGGTCGGTGGCAGCGGCGGCGACGCCGACAGCGGCGAGATCGGCGGCGACAACGAAGTTGGTGGCGGGGGTGACGTCGGCACGCCGCCCAGCAACACATCGGTCCTGCGGCTGAGCAAGGCCGGCACGATCGTGGCCAGGATCAGGCTCAGCGACAACCTGATCGGCGTGCCTGTCACCGTGACGCACCCCACGGCCGGCCGCAGTCGCGTGACCGTCACGCTCGCATGCTTCGCTGCCGGCACTCGGATTGCCACCGCGGACGGCGAACTGCCGGTGGAGCGGCTGCGCATCGGGATGCTGCTGCCGACGCATCCTGGCGGCGCGCTCCAGCCGATCACCTGGATCGGCCGCCGCCGCGTCGACTGCCGCCGCCACCCCGCGTCGGACGCCGTCCACCCGATCAGGATCGCGGCCGGTGCCTTCGGCGGCGGCTTGCCGCTCCGGGATCTGCGTCTGAGCCCGGACCATGCGGTATTCATGGCCGGCCGGCTGGTGCCGGTGGGGTGCCTGGTGAACGGCGCGACCATCCGGCGCGAGCCGGTGGCCTCGGTGACCTACTACCATGTGGAACTGCCCGCCCACGGCATCATCCTTGCCGAGCGCCTGCCGGTCGAATCGTTCCTCGACCTTGGCAACCGGGCGAGCTTCGGTAATGCCGGCCCGCTGGTGGCGCTGCACCCATCTTTCATGGCGCAAGCCTGGTCGGCGCGCGCCTGCGCGCCGCAGCTTCGCGACGGCCCGCTGCTCGGGGCGCTCCGCGTGCGGCTGCTGATGCGCGCCCGGGACCTGGGCCACCACATCACCGCCGATGCCGGGATGCACCTTCTCGCCGGTGGCCGACGCTTCGATCCGCAACCCGGTGTGGCTGGCCTGCGCTTCGACCTGCCCGACGGTCTCACCGAGGCGACGCTGCGCTCCCGCACCCATGTTCCGGCCGAGATGGACCCGGCCAGCACCGACCGTCGGCGGCTCGGCATCGGCGTGCAGGCGCTCGCCCTCGACGGCCGCGACATCGCGCTGGCGGGGCCGGCGCTGCTGGGCGGCTGGCATGCGCCGGAACCCGGCCTGCGCTGGACCGACGGCGCGGCGAGCATCCGCCTGGACGGCGCCCGGACCATCGCCCTGCGCTGCTGGACCGGCCGCTACTGGGCGGATCCGCCCTCTGCCGTCACCGCCGCCAGGGCCTGGTGATGCGCCGCCGGCTGGCCGCCCTGATTGCCTGGCTGCTGGTATGTGCCGGCGCCCCGGCGATGGGTGCGGAGCAGTCCCGCGTGGCGCTGGTCATCGGCAACAGCCGCTATGCCAGCATCGGCACGCTCGACAATCCCGGCAACGATGCCCGGCTGACGGCGGCCACGCTCAAGGGGCTCGGCTTCACAGTGATCGGCGGCGCTGCGCTGCTTGACCTCGAAAAGCCGGCCATGGAGAGGGCCGTCCGCGAGTTCCACGACCGTATCGGGCCCGGCTCCATCGCCTTCTTCTACTATTCAGGCCACGGATTGCAGATCAAGGGCGAGAATTTCCTCGTGCCGGTGAAGGCCAGCCTGCGCAGCGAGGCCGATGCCGCCTTCGAGCTGGTCAGCGCCGAGCTGGTGCTGCGCCAGATGGAGCACGCCCGCGCCAGCCTGAACATCGTGGTACTCGACGCCTGCCGCAACAATCCGTTCGCCGGGCGCGGCATGCGCGCAGTGCGTGCGGGCCTGGCGGAGATCGCCGCCGTGCCCGACGGCACGGTGATCTCCTTCGCCACCGCGCCCGGCGGGCTGGCCAGCGACGGCGAGACCGGTGCCCGCAACAGCCCCTACACGCTCGCGCTCAACGACGCGCTGCGCCGGCCGGGGCTCGATGTGCTCCAGGTCTTCAACCAGGTCGGCGTGGAGGTGAAGCGCGTCACCGGCGGCGCGCAGCGGCCGTGGATCTCGGCCTCTCCGATCGAGGGCAGCTTCCTGCTCGCCGGGGCGGCGGCACTGCCGGCAGCCCGACCTGTGCCTCCCGCCGCGCCCGAGGCGCCGAAAGCCGGCCTGCCTGCCGTGGACCTGCGCTGCCCGCCCGCCGGCACCATCGCGGTGCGCAGCGGCGGCGCCAGGATCGTCTACGAAGGCAGCGAACCCGGCGCGCTCACGCGCTGCATCTTCACGGTTGACGGCGACCGCCGCACCGGCGCCCTGGCCTTCTGGGCGCCGGGTAGCGCGGCCGCCGACCGGTTCGTTGATGCGCTGCGCAAGGCGCTGCACGGCTCGCCGGGCCAGCAGGAAAGCTTCGTCGACACGACGCGAAACGGCAGCTTCGCCTACACGGTTCTCTTCCAGGGACGTGAACCAGTCGAGGTCGGCGGTACGTCGCGACCGGCCCTGCGCTTCCTTGTGCGCGAGCGTGGCCAGGGCGGCAACGGCTTTGCCGGCGACCGGCAGCTGTGGTTCGATGAGGCGACCGGAGTGGTCCTGCGCTACAGCTACATTCATCTTGCTGGCCGCCGGCCGAACCTGCCGAGCTGGTCGGTGATCGAACTGCGGACACCTTAGTTCGCGCTCGGGATCGCCCGCAGCGAGGCTCGGTCTCAGCGATCCTGCGGATATTGCTGGCGCCTGCGTATCATTGTGGTGCGATAGGCTAGCGAATGGGTTCCAAGCTTAGCCCTTGGCGGGTCCAGGGGAACAGCCCTGGCCTTGCTTCTTCCCTTTCAGGGCCGCTCCCGCGCGCCATCCGCGCCTCGATATCCGCGATGCACGGCATCAGCGCGGCCACGCTGTCCACCACGTAATGCGCCCCGCTCTGCCGCAGCCGCGCCTCCGCCCGCGCCCGCCGCGCCGCCTGCTCGGCGGCCGGCAGCGCCTGCCACTCCGCAGCCGAAAGCCCGACCTCGTTGCCCGAGACCGACACCCCCACCGTCCACATCCCGGCGTTCAGCCCCTCGTCGATCCCCGGCACCGTGTCGTCCACCTTCACGCAGGCCTCCCTCGTGGACACCCCGAGCCGGATGACGTTCAGCAGCGCCATGTACGGCGAAGGCCGCCCCAGCGGCACGTCGGAGGCGGATATGGCGCAATCGGGCGCGAAGCCCTGCCGCGCCGCCTCGGCCAGGTTGACCTCGGTCATCGCCCGGTCGTAGCCGGTGGTCGAGCCGATCCGGATGCCGCGCGCCCGCAGCGCCGCCGCCGCCTCGACCATCCCGGGGATCAGCCCCGCGAATTCCGGCAGGCTCTCGATCTGCAGCGGGATGAAATCGGCATACATCGCATCGATGTCGGCCTCGCCCGGCGCGCGCCCATGCGCCGCCTGCCACCGCGCCCGCACCGCATCCAGCGCCGCGACCATCTCGATATGGGTCCGCTTGTGCGCCCCCATCGGCCCGCGCGCCTCCTCGATCGTGATCGCCACGCCCTGGCGGCGGAACACCTCCACGAACACGCCGGCCGGCGCCCGGCTGCCGAAGTCGAGGATCGTGCCCGCCCAGTCCAGGATCACCGCCTGGACCGGTCCGCGATAGGTCCGGCGATAGGTGAACATCGGCGCCTCAGGACCGGACGATGCGTGCGTTGCCGAGCATCGGCGCCCAGGCGGCGCTTTCGGTGGCGCCGGCCTTCACCGCCGCCTCGAACTTCGCCTCCGCCGCCTGCACCGCGCGCAGCCGCTCCAGCACCGCAGGGGCGCGGTCCAGCGGCACCACCACCACGCTGTCGGCATCGCCGACCACGATGTCGCCGGGCCGCACATGCACGCCGCCCAGCGTCACCGGCGCGCCCACGATCCCCGGCCCGTTGGCCGCCGGCGAGTTGGGCGAGATGCCCATCGCGAACAGCGGCAGGCCGGTGGCGATGATCCCGGCCCGGTCGCGCGCCAGCCCGTCGGTGACGAAGGCCGCCACCCCCTTGTTGCGCATCACCCCGGCCGCCAGGTCGCCGATCACCGCGGTGCCGGTGTAGCCGTCATTGGCGCACATGATCACGTCGCCCGCCTGCGCCTCCGACAGCGCGCCGATCATGCCCGCGATGTCGGCCGGATAGGCGAAGGCGGTCAGCGCCGGGCCGACGAAGCTCGCCGTCGCCGGATCGAGCGGCTTGATCCGCCAGTCCACCGCGCCGCGCCCGTCCATCGCGTCGCACAGATGCGAGGTCTGGGCGCCCCGGAACGCCTCCAGCAGCGCCCTGTCCGGCCGCCGGAAGCCGCGATGGATGGTCAGCAGGGGCGGGTTCTCGATCACTTCGGTCGAACTCCAAGGATATGCGCGATGGCGAAGGTCAGTTCGGGCCGGTTCAGCGTGTAGAAATGGAACTCGTCGATGCCGTTGGCCTGCAGCAGCCGCACCTGCTCGGCCGCCACCACGGCCGCCACCATGCGCCGGATCTCCACGTCCTCGTCCAGCCCGTCGAACATGTGCGCGAGCCAGGCCGGCAGCGCCACGCCCGACAGCGCGGAGAATTTCTGCGCCTGGGCGAAATTGGTCACCGGCAGGATGCCGGGCACGATCGGCGCGCTGATCCCGGCCGCCAGGCACAGGTCGAGGAAGCGCAGGTAGGTCTCGGTCTCGAAGAAGTAGTTGGTGATCGCTCGCGTCGCCCCGGCATCCAGCTTGCGCTTCAGGTTCTCCAGGTCGGCCAGCGGGTTGCGCGCCGCGGGATGGATCTCGGGATAGGCCGCCACCGAGATCTCGAACGGCGCGACCTTCAGCAGCCCGGCCACCATGTCGCTGGCATAGGCGTAGCCGTCGGGGTGCGGCTCGTAGGCCCCGCCCCCCGGCACGTCGCCGCGCAGCGCCACGATGTGCCGCACGCCGGCGTCCCAGTAGCGCCGGGCAATGTCGTCGATCTCGCCGCGCGACGCGCCCACGCAGGTCAGGTGCGCCGCCGGCGTCAGGCTGGTCTCGGCGGCGATGCGCGCCACCGTCGCGTGCGTCCGGGCCTGCGTCGACCCGCCGGCGCCATAGGTCACCGAAACGAAGCGCGGCGCGAGCGGCGCCAGCCGCCCGATGCACTGCCACAGCTGCGCTTCCATCGTCTCGGTCTTCGGCGGCATGAACTCGAACGACAGGGCAGGGGGGGCATGGGTCGCCCCCCGCGCCGGCAGCCCGCCGATCCGCGAGCCGGTGAGCCAACGTTCGAGCGTGGTCGGCCGCGAGGCCGGGAGCGACTGGTGCATGCCCCCTTAATGCGCCCGAAACCGGCGGATGCAAGTATTTTGCGTCCGCGACGGTCGAATCCCGCGCCCGCGTTCACATATGGCGCAAACCGGCTTCCTGCCGGCGCGCCGGCATCGTAAGACAGAGGTTCGCCCACCACGCCCGCCACCCTTCGAGGAAGCCGATGCGTTCACCTCTGCGCTCCCTGCTGCCCGCCCTGGCTCACGCCTTCGTTCTCATCGTCGCGCTCGCGGGCTGCGCCACGCCGCCGACCGACCCGGAGGCGCTGGCCGAGTTCAGGGAAACCAACGACCCGCTCGAGCCGATGAACCGCGTCTTCTACAACGTCAACAACGCGATGGACGTGGTCATCCTCCGCCCCATCGCGCTCGGCTACCGCGCCGCCGTGCCCCAGCCGGTCCGCACCGGCGTGCACAACGTGCTCACCAATCTCGGCACCCCGGTCGTCTTCATCAACGACGTGCTGCAGGGCAAGCCCTCGCGCGCCGCCGACACGGTGGCCCGCATGCTGATCAACACCACCGCCGGCGTCGGCGGCATCTTCGACGTCGCCGCCACCATGGGCATCCCCCAGCACGACAGCGATTTCGGCATGACGCTCGCGGTCTGGGGCATGCCCGACGGCGTGTTCCTGTTCCTGCCCGTGCTCGGCCCCACCAACCCGCGTGACACCGTGGGCTTCGGCGTCGACACGCTGATGGACCCGTTCGGCTGGATCGGCCAGGGCGACACCGTCAACGCGCTGCGCTGGTCGCGCACCGGCCTCGGCGCCGTCGACGCCCGCACCGCCGTGCTCGACGACCTCGACCGCATCACCCAGGGCGCGCTCGATCCCTACGCCACCATCCGCTCGCTCTCCCGCCAGCACCGCCAGGGCCAGGTCAACGACGTCCGCAGCGCCCCGGCCCTGCGCCCTCCCGCCCCGAAATCGACACCGTGAGGCGCAACCATCCCCCGGCACACCGCTTCACCCCGATCCTTCGCGAGATGCCCATGCTGACCCGCCGCTCCCTGCTGCTCGCCGCCCTCGCCCTGCCGCTCGCCGCCCCCGCCCGCGCGCAGGACGCCGCCACCGCCCTGGTCGAGAAGCTCGGCCGCGAGCTGATCGGCGTCGTCAACGGCCCCGGCGCCGCCGCCGACAAGGCGGCCGCGCTGGCCCGCATCATCGATCGCGACGTCGATGTCGCCGCCGTCGCCCGCTTCTGCCTCGGCCGCTACTGGCGCACCGCCACCCCCGACCAGCAGCGCGACTACGTGGCGCTGTTCCGCCAGGTCCTGATCCGCAACATCACCGGCAAGGTCGGCGAATACCAGGGCGTCAGCATGACGGTCGGCCGCGGCCTGCCGCGCGATGGCGAGATCTCCGTCACCAGCACCGTCACCCGGCCCAACAACGCCCCCAACAAGGTGGACTGGGTCGTCTCCACCGAGGGCGGCGCACCCAGGATCGTGGACGTCGTGGCCGAGGGCACCAGCCTGCGCCTCACCCAGCGCAGCGACTATTCGTCCTTCCTGTCGCAGAACAACGGCAGCGTCCAAGCGCTGATCGACGCGCTCCGCAAGCAGGCCAGGTGAGCGTGCGCCAGGCGCACTGAGGAGAGTGCCGTGCCAGCCGTCCGCACCCCGGTCCTCGACATCGCCTATGAGGAGACGGGGCCGGCGGACGGCCCACCCGTCGTGCTCATGCACGGCTTCCCCGACGACGTCCGCACCTGGGACGGCGTGGTCCCGCCGCTCGCCGCCGCCGGCTGCCGCGTGCTGGTCCCCTATCTGCGCGGCTACGGACCCACCCGTTTCCTCAGCCCCGCCACCCCGCGTTCCGGCCAGCAGGCCGCCCTCGGCCAGGACCTGCGCGACTTCCTCGACGCGCTCGGCATCGCCCGCGCCGGCCTCGCCGGCTACGACTGGGGCGGACGCGCCTGCTGCATCCTGGCCGCGCTGTGGCCCGAGCGCGTCCGCGCCCTGGTCACCGTCAACGGCTACAACATCCAGCACATCGCCACCGCCGCCCGCCCCGCCGCGCCCGAGGCCGAATACCGCTACTGGTACCAGTGGTATTTCCACACCGCCCGCGGCGCGGCCGGCCTCGCCGCCAACTGCGCGGAAATCTGCGCCCTGCTCTGGCGCCTGTGGTCCCCCAACCACCGATTCGCCCCCGGCGAATGGGAGCGCACCGCCCGCTCATTCGACAACCCCGACTTCGTCGAGGTCGTGATCCATTCCTACCGCCACCGCTACGGCATCGTCCCCGGCGACCCGGCATGCGACGCCGTCGAGGCCCGGCTCGCCGCCCGCCCGCCCATAGTGGTGCCCGCCATCGCCCTCGACGGCGAGGCCGACGGCGTCGGCCCCGCCCCCGCGATCGACCCCGACCGCGCCCGCTTCACCTGGCCCGGCTACCGCCGCCGCCTGGTCCCGGTCGCCGGCCACTTCCTGCCGCGCGAGGCGCCGCACGCCGTCGTCGATGCCCTGCTGGAGCTCGGCGCCGCCCGCCCTTGATGCCCCGCCGCCCGCGCGCTATGGCGGGACAAGCCCCAAAATCGGAAGCATGAAGATGTCCGCGTCCCGCGAGCCGACCAGCTTGATCCGCAGCCACGCCCACCGCCAGGCCCGCATCGATCTCGCCGCCGCCCTGCGCCTCGCCGTCTGGAACGGCTTCCACGAGGGCATCGACAACCATTTCAGCCTCGCCACCCCCGACAATCCCGAAACCTTCCTGCTCAACCCCTACGGCCTGCACTGGTCCGAGGTCCGCGCCTCCGACCTGCTGGAGGTGGACTGGAACGGCGGCATCGTCGGCGGCGCCGGCATCGCCGACCTCACCGCCGTCTGCATCCACGGCCCCATCCACCGCCGCGGCGTCGCCTGCGTGCTGCACACCCACATGCCCTATGCCACCGCGCTCACCCAGCTCGAGGACATGACGCTGGAGATGATCGGCCAGACCGCCCTCGGCTTCGACGGCATCGTCGCCTACGACCCCGACTATGCCGGCCTCGCCTTCGACATGGCCGAGGGCGAGCGCATGGCCGACCTGCTCGGCGACAGGCGCGTGCTGATGCTCGCCAATCACGGCGTCGTGGTGTGCGGCGACTCCGCCGCCGACGCCTTCAACACGCTCTATTTCCTCGAGCGCGCCTGCCAGACCCAGATCCTCGCGATGTCCACCGGCCGCCCCCTCAAGCGCGTCCCCCCGGCCGTCGTCGCCAGGACCAGCGCCCAGTTCGCCGCCACCGTCATCCCCGGCGGCAAGGCGATGCACGACCACCATTTCGACGCGCTGAAGCGCCTGCTCGACCGCCGCGAGCCCGACTACAAGGACTAGCCGCGCCTCCGGGAACCCTCCCGCCCGCCCGCGTTCCTCCACCCGGAGGAACCCGGAGGAACCCATGACCGAATCCCCCCGCCCGGAGCCCGAAGCCGGCGGCCTCGCCGCCGCCGCCCGCGGCACCAGTGAAGGCGTCGCCGAGCTGCGCGACTTCATCCGCGCCCAGCCGATCACCGCAGCCCTGCTGCTGCTCGGCCTCGGCTACCTCGCCGGCCGCGTCGCCGGCGCCTCGCACGCCGCCGCCCGGCGCTGAACGTGCTCGGCCACGTCCTGACCCGGCTCGGCGTCGTCACCGCCCACCCGACCGCCTTCCTGCTGGTGGCCGCCTACACCGCGCTGTGGATCGCCATCGACGGCGCCCATTTCCGCTGGCACGAGCTCGCCACCGTCGCCACCTGGCTCATGACCCTGCTGATCCAGCGCGCCGAGCACCGCGACACCCAGGCGCTCCACGCCAAGCTCGACGAGCTGCTGCGCGTCAATGCCGCCGCCCGCGACGAGCTCGTCCATATCGACGAGCAGGAGCCCGAGGCGATCGAGACCCACCGTGCCCGGGACGGAGACACGAATCCTGCCTGGCCGTGAGCCAGGTCAACGCCGCCGGCCGCGTCAGGCCGGCGCCATCCCCGCGCGGCGGATGGCCGGCGCCGCCTCCGCCGAGGCCAGGAAATCCAGGAACGCCCGCGCCGCGCCCGCCTGCGCGCTGCCGGCCGTGGCGGCGCAGGCGAACACCGTCTCATGCTGCGCGCCCGGCGGCAGCATGCCCAGCAGGTCGATCCCCGGTTCCCCGATCAGCTCGCTGAGCTGCTGGAAGCCGAGTTCCGCCTCGCCCCGCGCCAATAGCGCCGCCACCGGCACGCCGGGCGGCGATTGCACCGCGTGCCGGTCCATGTCCACGCCCCAGGACCGCAGCAGCCGCTGCATGTGTTCGCCGCTCGGGCCCGACGAATAGGCCACCGGCCGCGCCCGCAGCACCGCCGCCCGCAGCGCCGCCGCGGTGTCGATCGCCGGCCGCATCGCGCCGGCCGGAACCGCGGCCGCGATGCCCGAGCGGGCATAGTCCACCCTCGCCCCGGCGCGCAGCCGCCCCTCGGCCGTCAACGCGTCGATCGCGTCGCTGGCCAGCGCCGCCAGGTCCACGGCGAGCCCCGCGCGCAGCTCGCGCAGCGCCACCACCCCGCCCATCGCCCTGAACCCGACCGCGATGCCGGTCCGCGCGGTGAAGTCGGTGCCCACCTCCTCCAGCAGCCGCCGCGCCGCCATCGAGGTCACGCCGCTCAGCCGCATCGCCTACCCCTCCACGTGCCCGGGCTGCCCCGGCAGCGGCGGCGCCCCCAGCGTGTGGAACGTCTCGATCGTCTTCAGCCCCCAGGCCTGGCCGCGGCGGCGCTCCGCCTCGGTCCACACCACCGGCCGCCAGTCCGGCGCCAGCACCAGCCGCGCCCCGGCATTGGCGATCTCCACCCGGTGCCCGCCCGGCTCGAACACGTACAGGAAGAAAGTCTGCTGGATCGCGTGCTTGTGCGGCCCGGTCTCGATCGCCACCCCGTGCTCCATGAAGACGTCGGCCGCCCGCAGAATGTCCTCGCGGCTGTCCACCGCGTAGGTCACGTGATGGAACCGCCCCGCCACCCCGTGCGCCTCCCGCGTGAAGGCGAAGTCGTAGGATTTGTTCGTCGCCGTCATCCACATCCCGGCCTCGATCCCGCTGTCCAGCAGGATCATCTCGGTCAGCCGGAACCCCAGCGCCCGCTGGAAGAACTCCCGGTTCGCCCGCACGTCCACCGCCAGGCAGTTGAAATGGTCCAGCCGCCGCACGCTGATCCCGCGCGCCGGATAGCGCTGCGCCTGGTTCTTCAGATACGGCACCTGCCCCGCGCCGGGCACGAACCGCTCGGTCTCCCAGTAGATTTCCATCAGGTGCCCGTCCGGGTCGCGGAACCGGTAGGCCGGGCCGTGCCCATGGCTGCCCTCGTGCCAGCCCACGCCCAGCCCCGACGCCTCCAGCGCCGCCACCCGCCGCGCCAGCGCCGGCGCGCTGCGCGCCCGGAACGCCGCATGCCCCAGCGCCGGCATCCGCCCCGCGGTCAGCATCAGCGAATACCGCTCGTAGTCGTCCCAGCCGCGCAGGAACACGCTGCCGCCCGCCTCGCCGCTCACCGTCATGCCCAGCACGTCGGTGAAGAAGCGCACGCTGGCGTCCAGCCGCGGCGTCACCAGCTCCACATGGCCCAGATGGGCCACGTCCATCACCGGCTCGTCGTGGAACGGATCCGCCGCGTGGTCGGCCATCTATCCTCCCGCCGCCTTCTTCTCCACCGGCGGCGCCATGTCCCGCCGCAGCCGGTGCTCGCCCAGGAACAGCAGGATCGGCGCGGCGATGAAGATCGACGACGACGTGCCCACCACGATGCCGAACAGCATCGTCCACGCGAAGCCCGACAGCGTCGAGCCGCCGAACAGCGCCAGCGGCAGCGACGACAGGAAGATCGTCATCGAGGTGCCCAGCGTGCGGTTCAGCGTCTCGTTGATCGACAGGTCGATCAGCTCGCGCAGCGGCATGGTCTTGTACTTGCGCAAATTCTCCCGCATGCGGTCGTACACCACCACCTTGTCGTTGGTGGAGTAGCCGATGATGGTCAGGATCGCGCCCACCATCACCAGGTCGAACTCGAAGCGCGTGATCACCAGGAAGCCGATCGCCTTGGTCACGTCCAGGATCAGCGTCACCACCGCGCCCACGGCGAACTGCCATTCGAAGCGGAACCAGATGTAGACCAGGATCATCAGCAGGCTGAGGCCCAGGGCCAGCATGCCGTGCTCGAACAGCTCCTTGGAGACGGAGGCGCCGACCGCGTCGGTGCGCAGCACGCGGGTGCCGGGCTGGGCGGCCTCGGCGGCGGTGCGGACCTTGCTGACGATCTGCTGGGTCGCCGCCTCGTTCGGCTGGCTGGGCAGGCGGATCAGCACGCTGGTGTCGTCGCCGAAGCGCTGCACGCCGGGCTCGGCGATGCCCTGGTCCGCCAGCGCCGCGCGCAGCCTGCCGAAATCGGCCGGCGCCGGCGTGCGCAGCTCCATGATGATGCCGCCGGAGAAGTCGATGCCCAGGTGCAGCCCGGGATGGAAGAACAGTATCAGCGAGGCGAGCGACAGCACGGCCGAGACGATCAGCCCCATGTGCCGGCCGCGCATGAACTGGATGCGCGTGTTGTCGGGAACGATGCGAAGGCGCGGGCGGATGAACATCGGGCGTGCTCCTACACCGGCAGCGCCGCGGGGCGGCGGGCGGCGTACCAGCGCACCATCATCAGGCGCGCGAGCATGGTGGCGGTGAACATCGAGGTCACGATGCCCACGGTGATCGTCACCGCGAAGCCGCGCACCGGGCCGGAGCCGAAGGCGAACAGCATCACGTGCGACAGGAAGGCGGTGGCGTTGCTGTCCACGATGGTGTTGAAGGCGCGCCGGAAGCCGGTCTCCATCGCGTTGAGCGGCGAGCGGCCGTTATGCACCTCCTCGCGGATGCGCTCGTTGATCAGGATGTTGGCGTCCACCGCCATGCCCAGGGTCAGCAGCATCCCGGCCATGCCCGGCAGCGTCAGCGTCGCCTCCAGCAGGCTCAGCGCCGCCGTCATCAGCACCAGGTTGGCGAGCAGGGCCACGTTCGCGAACCACCCGAACAGCCCGTAGAACACCGCCATGTAGATCATCACCAGCACGAAGCCGACGGCCAGCGCGATGGCACCCGCCCGGATCGCATCGGCGCCGAGCTCGGGGCCTACGCTGCGCTCCTCCACCACCGTCAGCGGCGCCGGCAGCGCGCCGGCGCGCAGCAGCACGGCGAGGTCGGTCGCGGTCCGCGCGGTGAAGCTGCCGCTGATCTGCCCCCGCCCGCCGGTGATCGGCTCGCGGATGTTGGGGGCCGAGATCACCTTGTCGTCGAGCACGATGGCGAAGGGATGGCCCACATTGGCCCGGCTGATATCGGCGAAGCGCCGCGTGCCGACCGAATCGAAGGTGAAGTTGACCACCCACTCGCCGGTCTGCGGGTTCTGCCCGGCGCGGGCATCGGTCAGGTTGGCGCCGTCCACCTCCACGCGCCGGCGCACCGCGATCTTCGCGCCCGCCTGGTTCTCCAACTGCAGGAAATCCACTCCCGGCGGCGGCACCGGCGAATTGACGTTGGCGGTCTCGTCGGTCAGCCGGAACGTCATCCGCGCCGTCTTGCCCAGCAGCGCCTTGATCCGGTTCGGATCCTCGATGCCCGGAAGCTGCACCACGATGCGGTTCTCGCCCTGGCGGACGATGATCGGCTCGACCACGCCGGTCTCGTCCACGCGCCGCCGCACGATCTCGATCGACTGCTGCACGGCGGCCGTCGCCCGGTCCACCAGCGCCGGCTGCGACAGCGTCACCACGATCTGCCCCGGGGTCGACTCGAACTCCAGGTCGGGCCGCGAGGTCAGCCCCGCGCTCACCGTGGTCGCCAGTTCCCGCAGCGCCGCCAGCGCCGCCTCCTGCTTCGAGGCGTCGTCGAGGCGCACCACCATCCGGTTCTGCGCCGCCTGCGGCGTCACCTCGAAGCGCGCCACGCCCGCCCGGCGCAGCGTCTGGCGCGCGTTGTCGGCCATGCTGTCCAGCCGCTCCTTGATCACGGTGGCCATGTCCACCTCGAGCAGCAGGTACGATCCGCCCCGCAGGTCGAGGCCCAGGTTGATCGCCCGCCACGGCACCCACGATGCGGGCGCCGGCACCAGGTTCGGCACGCAGAGCAGCACACCCAGCAGGCAGACGCCCAGGATGAGCGCCGTCTTCAGGCGGGAAAAATACATCATCGCGACGCGGAGGGCTCCCTCAAGGCGGGCCGCACAATGCCGACATGGCCGGTGGGAGGCAAATCCCCGGCGCAGGCGGGGGCGCCATGGGCACCTAGCGCGGCGGGAAGGCGAGGAGGGTGAGGAA
>JBGAIK010000011.1:0-42162 GCA_044225615.1 Acetobacteraceae bacterium
GGCTGGGCAGCGGCCGGACGTTCTACGTCAGCCCCAGCGCGCCAGGCCGCCAGCTGCTGCGCGGCCTGGGAACTCCTGCAGGGCGGCGGCCTGGGGCTGGGCCAGGATGGTCAGCGGCCGGATCGGTCACCGGCGACACCTGGGCCCATGCGCCGGGGCGAATGCGAAGAAGGCGACAGCGCGAGCGTCGCCGTGAAGGCGCACATCAGGCAGCCCCCTGTTCTGGATTGATGAGGCCATTGAACGGGCATTGCCGCATGTTCCGCCCGACGCGCACCCCTGATCGGTGTTGGCATCGGCGCACCGTCAGCGCCGCTTCTTCCGGGGGAACATCATGGCCATCACCGCGACCGAACAGGACTTTCTGGACGAGGTGAGCCTCGATATTCCCTGGGCGCTGGTCGAGACCTTTTCCACCATGCACCGCTGGATGCCGGAGGACGTGAACAAGGCGGCCGAGGTCATCGTCACCCGGCTGCGCGCCGCGGGCGTGCCGGTGGAGGTGCATGAGCCGGAGATCTGCCTCTCGGTGCCGCTGTCCGCCTCGGTCACCGTCGGCAACACGGTCTACCGCGCCGACCGCCCTCCTCGGCGCTGTCGGCGCCGGAGGGCGTGGCCGGCAGGCTGGTGTCGCTGAAGGCCAATCCCAAGGCGCTGCGCAGCTACAACCGCGACATCAAGACGCTGTTCGGCGGCTCGATCGCCTCCGTCGAGGAGGTGAAGCGCATCGTGGGCGGCAACATCGTGGTCATGCAGGGCTTCGGCAACCCGGCGCGGCTTCTCCCTGATCGAGTGGGCGGCATCGGCCTGATCGCGGTCAATCCCGGCATCGACATCCACTGGGGCACCTGCACCACGGTCTGGGGCAGCCCCGACCTGCAGGACATGGGCCGCAAGCCGAAGATTCCCGTCGTCGCGGTCGCCAACGCCGGACGGCCGGCAAGCTGATCGAGCTGGCCGCCAGCAGCACCAAGGTGACGATCACCTGAAAATGCTGGAAGGGTGGTTCCCGCAGAAGATCCCGGTCGCCACCATCCCCGGCACCGAGGAGCCGGAGAAATACGCGCTCGTCCATGGCCACTACGACAGCTGGGAGGTGGGCGTGGGCGACAACGCCACCGGCGACGCCACCCTGCTCGAACTCGCCCGCCTGCTGTGGAAGAAGCGCGCCGGGCTGAAGCGCTCGGTCAAGATCGCCTGGTGGCCGGGCCATTCCACCGGCCGCTATGCCGGCTCCACCTGGTTCACCGACGCCTTCGCGATGGATCTCGACCGCAACTGCCTGGCCCAGATCAACTGCGACAGCCCCGGCTGCCGCTGGGCCACCAGCTATCACGACACGCGGGCGTTCAGCGAAAGTGCGGCCATCGCCGCGGGTGCGATCCGCGACATCGTGCCGGATGCGGAAATCCGCACGCTGCGCCCGCCCCAGGCCGGCGACTACAGCTTCAACAATATCGGCCTGCCGAGCTTCTTCATGCTCAGCTCCACCATGCCGGACGCGCTGCGGCACGAGAAGAACTACTACGACGTCTCCGGCTGCGGGGCGAACATCGCCTGGCACACCGAGAACGACACGCTGGAGATCGCCGACCGCGACATCCTGCTGACCGACATGAAGATCTACCTGCTGTCGGTGCTGCGGGTGGTGAACGCCGAGGTGCTGCCGTTCGACTGGCTGGCCACCGCGACAGAGTTCCCGCCACGATCGACGGCTACAGGCGGCGTCGAAGGGCCTGGCCGATCTCGGCGCGGCGCGGGCGGCGGTGTCCGCCCTGCGCTCGGCGCTGGCAGGGCTGCCCGCCATGCCGGTTGCCCAGCGCAACGCGGTGCTGCACGGCCTGTCCCGCGTGCTGGTGCCGATCAACTACACCCAGCAGCCGCGTTTCCGCCACGACCCGGCCTACACGGTGCAGCCCTTGCCGACGCTGGCGGTGGCGGCCGACCTGCCGGAGATGACGGACCCGCATCTGCGCCGCTGCGCCCAGGTGGAGCTGATGCGCGGGCAGAACCGCTTCGTCGCCGCCCTCGACCAGGCCGCCCGCCTCGCGCGCGAGGGCTGACCGGTGCGCAACCCCCAGATCAACCTGGCGATGAAGCGGGACGCGCTGCTGTCCAGCGCCTTCTTCCGCGCCATGAAGCCGGCCGAGATCGACGAGATCCTCGGCTTCGCCACCGAGCGGCGGTTCCCCCGCGGCACCACCATCATGTCCAAGGGCGAGCCCGGCACCAGCATGATGGCGGTCCTCGCCGGCCGCATCCGCATCGGCAACGTCTCCCATGACGGCAAGGAGGTGACGCTGAACGTGATCGGCCCCGGCGAGATCGTGGGCGAGATCGCGCTGCTCGACGGCAAGCCGCGCAGCGCCGATGCGGTCGCCACCGAGGACACCACGGTGATCGTCATCGAACGCCGCGACTTCCTGCCCTTCATGGTCCGCCACGAGACGCTGGTGGAGCGGGTGCTGACCGTGCTGTGCGACCGCCTGCGGCGCACCAGCATGGCGCTGGAGGAAATCGCGCTGTTCGAGGTGCCGGCGCGGCTGGCGCGGCTGCTGGTGAAGCTCGCCGGCGAATACGGGCGGCCGGAACCGGGCGGCGGCGTGCGGATCGGGCTCAAGCTGTCGCAGCGCGACCTCAGCAACCTGGTGGCGAGCTCGCGGGAAAGCGTGAACAAGCAGCTCAAGGTGTGGCGGGACGCGAAGTCGATCGACCTTGTCGAGGGGCATGTGGTGATCCTATAAGCGAAGGACCTGGAGAGGCGTTGTACGCCTGAAGGGGCAGGCTCTGATGCCGGGTTATTGTCGAACGACCGGCAATGGCTCGTGGAGCCGACTAAAGTCCCACCATGATCGCGAACCTGATCCGGCACCGGAACGCCCGGAGCCTGAACTCCCGCAGCAATGAGGTCAATGCCGCACGCCGCCGGGAACGGCTTGCCCGCGAAACCCGCGAGCTCGATGAAGCGCTTGCCTCCGCCGCTGCAGGCCGGACGGTAACGCTGGATGCTGGCTTCATCAGGCATCAAGTGGGTCGACACGCGGTTTGCGCGGAGTCGCGGATACCGACCACGAGCTGCCGCATTCCCACGGTCGGGCAACTGCTCCTTCCGGACAGGCACATCGTTACCGCGCGCGTCGTCGCCGATACTCGGTTGAAGGCGACGCAGATGCTGCGATCTCTTCCGGGCCATCCTTTTCAGCGCCTCGATGGCTCGGGCGCCGCAACCGAGGACGCATCGGTCCCGCGATTGACACTCTCCGCAAGGCCGTCGGTGCTCGATGGCCAAGCGCCGTGCGATCTTGCCACGCTGTGGGCGACCATCCCGGCAGGCGCGAATTCACCGTCTCCGGGCACCGCGTCGTGTATGTCGTCCAACCTGACATACGCCCAGAGCTCAATGCCAGGCGGCCGGCGACGTGCTGGTGCTGCTGCTCTATGGCGGGCAATCCCGGGCATAGGCGCTACTTCGCGATAAAGATGCTCGGCACCAGCGCCGCCCCATCCCGTACCGTGAACACCCGCGACCCCGCCGCCCGACCCGGCCGCAGTTCCGACACCGGCACCTCTGCCGCCGTCAGCCGCGCGTGCTCCGCTTCGATATCCGCCGCGCGCCACGCCAGCCCCGAGAACGCGTCTGGCTCCGTGGCCTGCTCGCCCAGCTTGTGTGCCAGTTCGACAGCCACCAGATCCCACCCCAGCGCAGAAAGATCAGCCGCATGCCCCAGGCCGGGTTGCTGCGGTCGAGCCGCAAATCGAGCCCCAGCCGCCCGGCATAGAGCGCCACCGCCCGATCGGGGTTCGGCGTGCGGATCACCAGATGATCGAGGCCGATGCCCGGATGCACCGCCGGTGCCGCGCCCTCCACCAGCATCAGCGCCACCCCCGTCGCCGCCGTGTCCAGGCGGACGGCGCGCGTCGCCGCTCCATCAGCAACCCGGCGAGGGCTCGCCCTGCGCCGGCGCACCGCGCCGGGCCAGCAGGCGCAGAGCGGCATCGAGGTTCGGGCACGGCGAAGGCCGCTGTCGCCGCCCCGCGCCGGCCCTCCGCCTCCAGCCGCAGCGCCGTGTTGCCCAGCACGAACCAGGCGGCGTTGGCATCGTGCCCGCGCACCTCCTGCCCGAACAGCACCGAACACGCCGAGACCACCGCCGCATCGAGGTCGGGCACCGCCAGCGCGACGTGGTCGATGCCTTAATCACCGGCGGCTCAGCGCGAGCCCAGCACCCAGGCCAGCACGCCCTTCTGCGCGTGCAGCCGGTTCTCCGCCTCGTCGAACACCACCGATTGCGGGCCGTCGATCACCGCGGCCGTCATTTCCTCGCCGCGATGGGCCGGCAGGCGAGGTGCATGAACAGGGCGCCGGGGGCGGCCTTCTTCATCAGCGCCTCGGTGACCTGGTAGGGCTTGAGCAGGTTGTGGCGGTTGGCGTGCGGGTCGTCGGACATGCTGACCCAGGTGTCGGTCACCACGCAGGCGGCGCCGGCGACGGCCTTTTCCGGCTCGGTGGTCAGCTCGATGCTGGCGCCCAACGCGCGGGCCCAGGCCACGGTCTCGGCCGCGGGCGGCAGCTCGGCCGGGGTGGCCAGGCGCAGCGTGAAGCCGAACCGGGCGGCGGTCTCGATCCAGGAGCGGGCAACGTTGTTGCCGTCGCCCACCCAGGCGATGACCTGGCCGGCGATCGGGCCCTTGTGCTCCTCGAACGTCATCACGTCGGCCATCAGCTGGCACGGGTGGGACTTGGCGGTGAGGCCGTTGATGACGGGGATGGTGGCGTTGGCCGCCATCTCGTCCATCTTCGCCGGATCGTCGGTGCGGTACATGATGGCGTCGACATAGCGCGACAGCACGCGGGCAGTGTCGGCCACCGTCTCGCCGCGGTCGAGCTAGGTGGCGCTGCCGGAGAGCATCACCACCTCGCCGCCGAGCTGGCGGATGCCGACCTCGAAACTGACCCGGGTGCGGGTGGAGGGCTTTTCGAAGATCAGGGCGACGAACTTGCCGGCCAGCGGCTGAGGGCATCCTGGCCGCGCTGCGCACGGCCGTGTCGATCATGCCGCGCAGGGTGGCGGCGTCGTGGTCGCGGATGTCGAGAAGTGGCGGGGCGCAAGCTGCGCGCCCGCGGATCGAGCTGCCGGATGGCGGCTCCACTCACTGTGCCGCCACCTTTGCCGTTGCCAGCAGCTTGGCGCTGGCCGCACGCAGGCGCTTGATCGCTTCGGCGATGTCGGCATCCGTCACCACCAGCGCCGGCATCAGGCGCACCACGTTCTCGCCGGCGGTGGCGATCATCAGGTCCTCGCCATAGCAGGCGGCCTGCACCTCGCCGGCCGGGGCGATGCAGCGGATGCCCTGGATCAGCCCGCGGCCGCGGCGCGCCTCGTACAGCGTGGGGAACTCGGCCACGATGGCATCGAGCGCCTTGGCCAGCGCGTCGCCCTTGCGGGCCACGTCGTCGAGGAAGCCGGGGGCCAGCATCACGTCCAGCACCGCGTTGCCCGCCGTGCAGGCCAGCGGGTTGCCGCCGAAGGTGGTGCCGTGGGTGCCGGGCACCAGGTATTTGCCGGCCGCCTCGGTGGCCAGGACCGCGCCGAGCGGGAAGCCGCCGCCGATGCCCTTGGCCGCCGAGATCACGTCCGGCTTGATGCCGGCCCACTCATGCGCCCACAGCTTGCCGGTACGGCCCATGCCGCACTGGATCTCGTCCAGCGCCAGCAGCAGGCCGAACTCGTCGCAGGTCTGGCGGAGCTGGCGCAGGAACTCCAGATCGGCCTCGCGGATGCCGCCCTCGCCCTGGATCGGCTCCAGCATGATGCCGGCGGTCTCCTTGGTGATGGCCGCGCGCACCGCGTTGAGGTTGTTCAGGGGCACGTGGTCGAACCCCTCCACCTCGGGGCCGAAGCCCTTGATGTAGTTCTTGTTGCCCGTGGCGGCCAGCGTGCCCAGCGTGCGGCCGTGGAACGCGCCCTCGAAGCAGATGAAGCGGTAGCGCTCGGGCTTGCCGGTCTCCGCCATGTGCTTGCGCACCATCTTGATCATGCCCTCGTTGGCCTCGGCCCCCGAGTTGCAGAAGAAGACGGTGTCGGCGAATCCGGTGGCTTCCACCAGCCGGGCGGCGAGCTGCTCGGCCTGCGGAATCCGGTACAGGTTCGACACGTGCATCAGCTTGTGCGCCTGGGCCGCGATCGCGTCCGCCAGGTGCTTGTTGCCGTGCCCCAGCGAGGTGGTGGCCAGCCCGCTGCCGAAATCCAGCAGTCGTCGCCCTTCGGTCGTCCACAGCCAGGCACCCTCACCCCGCTCGAAGGCGAGGTCGGCGCGGTTGTAGTTCGGCAGAAGGGCGGGGATCATCTCAGTGGTCCTCGATCCGTCCCGCTTGCGGGGACGATTGCCCGGTATCGACCCGCAACGGCACCCTTGCCGCCCGGTTCCGGGAAACGCGAAGAATGAGCAGCGGGCCGCGCGGGAGTCAAACGGGAAGGAAGGCCGGGGGCGCCGCCCACGCATGGCCGCCCTGCGCGATCCGTGGCATGACTTGGCGATGACGGATGCACCACCCGATGCCGCGCGCCTGCGCGAGGCGGCGCTTGCGCATCTGGCCCGCTACGCGACGACGCGGGCCGGGCTCGTGCGGGTGCTCGACCGGCGGGTGGATCGCTGGGCGCGCGCGGCGCAGGCGGAGCCGGCGGCGGTGCGGGACGCGAAGGCGGTGGTGCGGGGCGTGGTGGCGAAGCTGGCGGAGGCGGGGGCGGTGGATGATGCGGCCTTCGCCGAGGCGCGGGTGCGCAGCCTGGCCCGGGCCGGGCGGTCGCGGCGGGCGATCGCGGCGCACCTGGCGCAGCGTGGCGTGGCGGCCGAGACGGCGCGGGGCATGCTGCCCGACGATCCGCAGGCCGAGCTGTCGGCGGCGCTGGCCTGGGCGATGCGCCGGCGGATCGGGCCGTTCCGGCGGGCGCCGGTGGACGAGGCGGGCCGGCTGAAGGAGCTTGGCGTGCTCGCCCGCGCCGGCTTTGCCCAGCCGGTGGCGCGTGCCGCGCTCGCCATGCCGCCGGACGAGGCGGCCTCGCTGGTCAACGCGCTGCGCCGCGCGTGAATTCCGGCCCCGTCGTCTTCACCGCGGCCGGCCTGCGCCGGGGCATGCGGGACTCGCTGCCGCTGCTGCTGGCATTGACCCCGTACGGCATCGTGTTCGGCATCGTCGCCCATGGCACCGGCCTGTCGCTGCCGGAGGCCGTGTTGATGAGCGGCACCGTGTTCGGCGGCTCGGCGCAGCTTGTCGCCCTCGGCATCTGGGCGCATCCGGCGCCGGTGATCGGCGCGGCGGTGGCGGCCTTCATCGTCAACCTGCGCTCGGCGCTGATGGGGCCGCTGCTGGCGCCGTGGTTCGACCGGCTGCGCGGCTGGCGGCTGTGGCTCAGCCTGTTCCTGCTGGTGGACAACAACTGGGCGATGGCGCTGAAGGACATGAATTCCGGCGGGCGCGACGCGGCCTATTTCGTCGGCATCGGCATCCTGCTCTGGGTGCAATGGACGGTGCTGACGGCACTCGGCCATGCGATGGGCGAGGTGCTGCGCCCGCCCCCTGGCCACCCGATCCTGTTCACCGCGCTGGCCGTGTTCGTCTGCATGCTGGCCAGCATGTGGCGCGGGCGGCCGGACGCGGTGCCCTGGCTGGTGGCGGTGGCGGTGGCGGTCGCCACGTCCTGGCTGCTCCCCGGGACGTTCTGGCACATCATCGCCGGCGCCCTCGCCGGCAGCCTGGCCGGCGCCGCGCGGGACCACGCCCGCGCATGAGCCTCGACCCGACGACGCTGGCGGCGATCCTGGGCATGGGGCTGGCCACCTTCGCCTGCCGTGCCGGCGGCTACTGGCTGTTCCGGCAGATCCGCCCGACGCCCTTTCTGCGCTCCATGCTCGGCTACATCCCCGGCACGCTGTTCGCGAGCTTCGTGGCACCCGCCCTGGTCAATGGCGGCCTGCAGCCCACGGTCGGCGCCGCGGCCACATTGGCGGCGATGCTGGCCACCCGCTCGCTGGTGTGGTCGATCGCTGCCGGCACGGCCGCGGCCTGGGCGGTCTGGGCTTTCCGCTAGCCCTTGTTGGCTTTGCCGAGCTTCGCCAGCGCATGGATCGCGCCGCCGGCCAGCAGGCCCCAGAACGCGCCGCCGATCCCGAACCAGCTCAGCCCCGAGGCCGCGACCACGAAGGTGACCACCGCCGCCTCGCGCTCCCTCGGCTCCGCCACCGCGCCCATCAGGGCGGCACCGAACGCGCCCAGCAGCGCCAGCCCGGCCACCGCCTCGATCAGCAGCGGCGGGGAGGCGGCGATGAAGGCGGTGGCGGCCCCGGCCAGCAGGCCGAACACCACGTAGCCGGTGCCGGAGACCACCGCCGCCCAGTAGCGCCGGGCCGGATCGGGATGCGCCTCGGGGCCTGCGCACAGCGCCGCGGTGATCGCCGCCAGGTTCACCGCGTGGCTGCCGAACGGCGCGGCGAGCAGCGAGAAGACGCCGGTCGCGGTGAACAGCCGCCCGGCATCGGGCCGGTAGCCGTTCAGGTTCAGGATGGCGATGCCGGGAATGTTCTGGGAGGCCATGGTCACGATGAACAGCGGCAGCGCGATGCCGACCACGCCGGCCAGCGAGAACTGCGGTGCCACCAGCTCCACCACCGGCAGCAGGCTGTGCGCGTCGAGACCCTCCAGATGCGCCGTTGCCGCGATCAGCGCGGCGGCCACCGCCACCGCGGCCGGCACCGCGTAGAGCCGGTTCAGCCGCGCCACCACCGCCCAGGTGGCAATGATGGCAAGCCCCATGGCCGGGCTTGCCGCGACCGCGCGGGCCGGCGCCAGGCACAGGTTGAGCAGCACGCCGGCCAGCATGGCGCTCGCGATCGGTGCCGGGATCGCGGCCACCGCGCGGCCCAGCGGCCTGACCTGCCCGGCCAGAACGATCAGCCCGCCGCACACGATGAACGCGCCCACGGCACCCGCGAACCCGCCGGGCACCGCCCCGGTGCTGGCCAGCAGCGCCGCGCCCGGCGTGGACCAGGCGATGCTGATCGGCTGGCGCGTGGCCAGGCTCAGCACGATGCCGGCGAGCCCCATGGCGACCGAGACCGCGAGCAGCCCCGACGCGGCCTGGCCAGGCGTCGCGCCGACCGCGGTCAGGCCGCGGATGATGACCGCGAAGGTGCCGGCGAAGCCGACGAACGACGCCAGCAACCCGGCCGCGAGGGCGGAGGCCGAGACGTCCCGGATCACGCGTTGCTGCCGCGCACGGCGTGCCAGGCGGCACGGATCGCCCCGGCCGTGCGCAGCGCCTCGGCCTCGGTGGTGCCGTAGCCGCTGACGGAGACGCGCATCAGCCAGCGTCCGCGCCAGTTGGAGCCGCCGGCGAAGGCGGTGCCGTCCTGCTGCAGCCGGGCGATCGTGGCCAGGGTCAGCCGGTCGGCCGCCTCGCCGGTGCCGAAGCGCAGCACGAGCTGGTTCAGCACCACCTCGTTGACCACCGCGATGCCCGGCTCGCCGCGCAGCGCGTCGGCGATCAGCGCGGCGCCGCGGCAGTTCAGCGCGACCAGCCCGGCCAGGCCGGCGCGGCCGAGATGGCGCAGCATGGCCCAGACGGCGAAGCCGCGGGCGCGGCGCGACAGCTCGGGCACGTAGTGGGACGGGTCGCGCTCGCCGGCGGCGACCGCGGGCAGGTAGCTGGCGCCGAAGGCCATGGCGCGGCGATGCGCCTCGGCGTCGCGGACGATGGCGAAGCCGGTGTCATAGGGGGTCTGCAGCCATTTATGGCCGTCGGTGGCCCAGGAATCGGCCTGCTCCACGCCGGCGGCGAGGGCGGCGTGGGCGGGAGAGGCCTTGGCCCAGAGGCCGAAGGCGCCGTCCACATGCACCCAGGCGCCGTGGGCGCGGGCGATCGGGATCAGGGCGGGGAACGGGTCGCAGGCGCCGGTGTTGATCTGGCCGGCCTGGAGCATGACGATCAGCGGGCCGGTGCCGCCCGCGAGCGTGGCCGACAGCGCATCGGGAAGCATGCGGCCCTCGGCGTCGGTGGCCACCTTCTCGATGCGGGCGTGGCCGAGGCCGAGGAATTGCAGCGCCGACAGCGCGCTGACATGGACGTCCTCGCCGGCGACGACGCGGATCGGCGGCGCGCCGAACAGGCCCTGCGCCTCCACGTCCCAGCCCAGCCGGTGCAGCGCCGCGTTGCGGCCGGCGGCGAGGCCGACGAAATTCGCCATGGTGGCGCCGGTGACGAAGCCGACGCTGCTGCCTTCGGGCAGGCCGAGCAGCTCCACCAGCCAGCGCCCGGCCACCGCTGCGCACGCCGCCGCGGCGGGGCTGGCGGTGTGGTTGCCGGCATTCTGGCCCCAGGCGGCGGTCAGCCAGTCGGCCGCGACGCCGGCGGGGTGGGAGGCGCCGATCACCCAGCCGTGGAAGCGCGGGCCGGTGCTGGCATGCAGGCCGGGCGCGGCGCGGGCGGCCAGCTCCTCGAGCACCGCCCCTTCGGGCAGGCCCTGCGCCGGCAGCGGTGCCTCCCAGTCGGCGACCGCCTGCGCGTAGCCGTGCGCCGGGACCTGGCGCGCATCGGCGATGCCGTCGCGATAGGCGGCGGCGATCGCGGCGGCGCGGGCGAAGAGCGCTGCGGTCACCCGGCCGGCTTCTTCGGCGCCAGCGCCTCCACCGGGCCGCCGGCCGCCTTCCAGGCGCCGAACCCGCCCTCGAAATCGGCCACGTTCTCCATGCCCATGTCCTGCGCCAGCTTGGCGGCGAGCGCCGAGCGCCAGCCGGCGGCGCAGAAGAAGACGAACTTCTTCGGCTCGGCGAAGACGGTCTTGTGGTAGGGGCTCTCGGGGTCGATCCAGAATTCCAGCATGCCGCGCGGAGCGCGGAACGCGCCGGGGATCGCCCCCTCGCGCTCCAGCTCGCGCGGGTCGCGGATGTCGACGAACACCACGCCGTCCGCGCCGTGCAGCGCGATCGCGTCCGCGGTGGGCAGGGTGGTGATCTCGGCCGCGGCCTCGGCCAGCATCTGCTTGTAGCCTTTCTTGACCTTCATGGCGGGGCTCCGGTTGCGTGGCCGCCATTGTGCCGCCGGGCGTGCGGGCGGACAATGCGGCGGCCCGGCCGGAGGAATGCCATGCCCGCACATTTCGACCTGATCATCCGCGGCGGCACCTGCGTGCTGCCCTGGGGCATGGAGCAATCCTCGGTCGGCGTGCGCGAGGGCCGGATCATGGCGCTGGGGGTGGGACCGGACGCGACCGCCACGGAAACCATCGACGCGGCCGGGCTGCACGTGCTGCCCGGGCTGATCGACCCGCATGTGCACCTGCGCGATCCCGGCAATGCCGCCGTGGAGTCGATCCCCACCGGCACCAAGGCCGCCGTGCTGGGCGGGCTCGCCGCCGTGTTCGACATGCCCAACACCTCGCCCTCGATCACCGATGCCGGGCAGCTCGCCTGGAAGCAGGGCTATGCCGAGCAGCAGGCCTGGTGCGACATGGGCCTCTATGTCGGCGGCACCAAGACCAACATCCCGGAGCTGGCATCGCTGGAGCTCGGCCGGGGAGTGTGTGCGATCAAGATCTTCGCCGGCTCCTCCACCGGCGACCTGATGGTGGAGGACGACGAGAACCTGGAGCGCGTGATGCGCAGCGGCCGGCGCCGCATCGCCTATCACAGCGAGGACGAGTACCGACTGCAGGCGCGCAAGCCGATGTTCAAGACGGGCGATCCCTACCATTGCCATGCCGAATGGCGCGACGTGGAAGCCGCCTATCTCGGCACGCGGCGGCTGATGGCGCTGGCCCGCAAGACCGGCCGCGCCGCCCACATCCTGCACGTCTCGACCGCGGAGGAGCTGGACTTTCTGAAGGACTACCGCGACGTCGCCACCTGCGAGGTGCTGGTCAACCACCTGACCCAGATGGCGCCCGACGTCTACGACACGCTCAAGGGCTTCGGCGTGATGAACCCGCCGATCCGCGACCGCCGCCACTACGAGGCCGCCTGGGCGGCCGTGCGCGACGGCACCGTGGACACGATCGGCTCCGACCACGCGCCGCACCCGCGCGAGGCCAAGCTGAAGCCCTGGCCCGACTGCCCGGCCGGCCTGACCGGCGTGCAGACGCTGGTGCCGGTGATGCTGGACCACGTCAACGCCGGCCGCCTGTCGCTGATGCGGCTCGTGGACCTGCTCTGCGCCGGGCCGGCGCGGGTCTACGGTGCCGTCGGCAAGGGCCGGCTCGCCGCCGGCTACGACGCCGATTTCACGCTGGTGGACATGCGGCGGCGGCGGCGGATCGAGGAGAGCTGGATCGTCAGCCCCTGCGGCTGGACGCCGTTCGCCGGCATGGAGGTGACCGGCTGGCCGGTTGCCACCATCATCCGCGGCCAGGCGGTGATGCGCGAGGACGAGGTGCTGGGCACGCCGCGCGGCCGGCTGGTGCATTTCCACGGCTAGTGTCCTGTCCCCGAAGTTCGCCATCCTTCATGGCGGACGTAGGGGTGAACAGGACACTGAAAACAAAGAGCCAGTGTCCCGATTCCGACCACTGCACGTGGCAACGAACTTCGGAATCGGGACACTAGCGGGCAGCCCTGCGGCGTCCCGGCTTGACGGGCCGGAGCGGTTTCGCCATAAGCCGCGCCTTCCGGCGCCCGTGCGCCGATCCGCCAAGGATGAGTTTTCATGTCTCGCCGCTGCCAGATTACCGGGAAGGGCGTGCTGTCGGGCAACAACGTCAGCCACGCCAACAACAAGACCCGCCGCCGCTTCCTGCCCAACCTGCAGGATTCCTCCATGCTGTCCGACACGCTGGGCGCCAGCGTGTCGCTGCGCATGTCCACGCGCGCGATCCGCACCGTGGAGCACAGCGGCGGCATCGACGCGTTCCTGCTCGCCACCCCGAACCGCCGCCTGCCGCCCGAGGCGCTGGCGCTGAAGCGCCGCATCGTGAAGGCGGCCGCCCGCAAGGCGAACCGACGCACGCAGGCCCTCCGGCGGCCAAGGGCCATTGGCCCTTGGAACCCATCCTTGCTGGCGGCTGGGGCGCCGGTCTTCGCCTTTCTTTTGGCGCCGCAGGCATCAAGCCCACGGCTGGCGATGCAGCCGCAAGCAGGGGCGGGATCCAAGGGCCAATGGCCCTTGGCCGGCGGAGCCTCGCTTGCCTTCCCTGCCCCCTTAACACGAGATTCAGCCTGGCCGTGCCAAACCCGGCCATGGAGTTTCCTTCGCCGACGGAGATGGTGCTGATCGCGCGCGCTGGCCCTGACCGGCGGCGTGGCGATCGTCCTTGGCGTGTTGCTGCGCCGGGCCGGCCGCGCGCGTGCGGGGGCGGAGCGGCTGCGGCAGGCGGCGCAAATGCGGGCCACGGCGCTGACGCGGCGGCTGTGCCTGGCCGCGCATGACATGCGCGGCGTGGGCATGAGCTTGCATGGCCATGCCGACCATCTGACGGCCGAGGGGCATGACGCGGCGATCGGCATGCCGCCGGCGCCGCGGACCTGATCGACCTGGCCGACGATCTGCACGACCCGACGCTGGACGAGGCGGCGCCACGCATGCTGCGGCTGGCGCCGGTGCAGCTTGGCCCGGTGGTGGACGAGGCGGTGGCGGCGGTGTCCGCCACCATCCTGCCGGGGCGGCGGAACTGGCGCATCCTGCCCGATATCCGCCGGTGGCGCTGGTGGCCGATGCCCGCGCGCTGCGCCACGCGCTGACCCGGGTGCTGGCCGATGCGGTGCGCAACACGCGGCATGACGACTGGATCGACGTCACGGCCCGGGTGCAGGACGGGTGGTTCGTGCTGGTGGTGGCCGACGAGGGGCGCGGCGGGCTGACGCCCGGCGCGGTGCCGGAAGGTGCCGACAGCCGCGGCATCGGGCTGCGCCTGGCGCTGGCGCGCTCGCTGGTGGAGGCGCATGGCGGGCGGATGGAGGTGGAGTCGCGCGCGGGCGTGGGCAGCCGGGTGTCGCTGGTGTTTCCGGCGGAGGCGCCTTCTATCCGCCCGTCACGCTCATATGTCGGGCGACAGCCGGCTGGCGGCTACGCCGGTCGATGACGAAATCGTGGCCCTTGGGCTTGCGGGCGATGGCGGCGACGATCGCCTGATCGAGCGTGGCGTCGTCGGCGCCGGCGCGCAGGACCTTGCGGAAATCGGCGGCGTCGTCCTGGCCGAGGCACATGTAGAGGGTGCCGGTGCAGGTGAGCCGGACGCGGTTGCAGCTTTCGCAGAAATTATGGGTCATCGGGGTGATGAAGCCGATGCGCCGGCCGGTTTCGGCCACCGTGAAGTAGCGGGCGGGGCCGCCGGTGCGGTAGTCGGTGTCTTCCAGCGTCCAGTTGCGGCGCAGGCGGGAGCGGACCACGGAGAGCGGCAGGTACTGGTCGGCGCGGTCGGCGTCGATCTCGCCGAGCGGCATGGTCTCGATCAGGCAGAGGTCGAAGCCGTGCTCGCCGCACCAGGCGATCATCGCGTCGAACTCGTCCTCGTTGACGCCCTTCATCGCGACCGCGTTGATCTTGATCGCGAGGCCCTCGGCCTGGGCCGCGAAGATGCCGTCGAGCGTGCGGTCGATCCTGCCCCAGCGGGTCATGGCGGTGAATTTCGCCGGGTCGAGCGTGTCGAGGCTGACGTTGATCCGCCGCACGCCGGCTTCGCGCAGGGTGGCGGCGTGCCTGGCGAGCTGGGTGCCGTTGGTGGTGACGGTGAGTTCCTCGAGCCCGTGGCCCAGCCGGGCGCCGAGGGTGCGGAACAGCGCCATGACGTCGCGCCGGACCAGCGGCTCGCCGCCGGTGACGCGGATCTTGGTGGTGCCGAGGCGGATGAAGGCGCCGCACAGCCGGTCCATCTCCTCAAGGCTGAGGATCTCTGCCTTGGGCAGGAAGGTCATGTCCTCCGCCATGCAGTAGGTACAGCGGAGATCGCAGCGATCGGTCACCGAGACGCGCAGATATGTGATGTTCCGTCCGAACGGGTCGATCATGGCGCGGGCTGCGTTCCAACGTATACGACGCCAATCTGGTCACGAACCGTCGCGGGCGCAAGTCGGCTCCGGCTCTTCCGGCCCGGCCGCCTCCAGCCCGACCACCGCGGTGTTCACCAGCACCTTGCCGGCATGCAGGAAATTGACCGTGACGCGATGGCCGACCACCGACTGGACCTGGCCCACGCCCCACCCTGGCTCGCCGGGATGGCGGACCCAGAGGCCGGGCTCGAACCACGACATGCGATGGTGTGTCGGGATGGGCTTTTCCGGCATGAGGACCTCGGATCAACAGGAAAGTGAGTCATTCCGGTGCTCGACAGCGGGCGCAAATAAATCGTAAATCGTCTGTTAATCGGCGCGCGGCCCCGCGACGGGGACGTCGGGGGATTTTGGAGCACATGATGCCGGCACAAGAGGCAGCGAGCATGAATGACCGCCTGCGACTGGCCGAACTGCTCGTCAGCCGCCTCTGTCACGACCTCAGCGGGCCCCTCGGCACGCTGATGGGTTCGCTCGAGCTGCTCAACGAGGAGCCCGACACCGCCGAGGAGGCCCTGTCGCTGGCCAACGAGGTCGCGGCCACCCTGGGCAAGCGGCTGCGCCTGCTGCGCGCCGCCTGGGGCGGGGCCGCAGCGCCGCTCCGGGTGGAGGAGCTGCGCGCCCTGGCCGAGGGCCTGCCCCAGGCCCATCGCATCTCGCTGCAGCTCGACCGGCTGGTTCCCGCCACCCGCTTTCCCTCCAACGCCGCCCGGCTGGTGCTGAACCTGCTGCTGCTCGCCGCCGAGAGCCTGCCCGCCGGCGGCACCATCGCGGTCGCCGGCGATCCCGAGGGCGAGGTGCAGGTCAGCATCCTCGGGCTGCGCGCCGCCTGGCCGGCCGGCCTCGCGGCCTATCTGGCGGACGCCGAGCGCGCCTGGGCCGCCTTCGGCGCCGGCGACAGCGCCACCGCCCTGCGCGGCCTCCAGGCGCCGCTGACCGCCCTGATCGCCCGCACCGGCGGGCTGCGCCTGTCCATGCTGATGGCGCGCGAGGCCGAGGCCGCCGCGCCGCTGGTCTTCTCGCCAGCCTGAATCCGCCCAGCCGGGACCCGCCGGGCGGCCCGGCCGCCCCCCTTTACGCTTTTTCCATTCCCCGCCGGCAGATTGCCTCCGACCGCGGCGCACAGGCGCCGCCGGAACGGAGCGCCACATGGACGATCTGCTGGTCGAATTCCTGACCGAGACCAACGAGAACCTCGCCGAGCTCGACGTCGCCCTGGTGCGGCTGGAGCAGAACCCGGAGGACAGCGAGACCCTCGCGCTGATCTTCCGCCTGGTCCACACCATCAAGGGCACCTGCGGCTTCCTCGGCCTGCCGCGGCTGGAGAAGCTCGCCCATGCCGCCGAGAGCGTGCTCGGCCGCGTCCGCGACGGCGTGCTCGCGGTCACCCCGGACCTGGTCAGCGCCGTCCTCGCCGCGATCGACCAGGTCAAGGTCATCGTCGGCGCGCTCGGCACCACGGGCGCCGAGCCGGCGGGCGCCGATGCCCAGCTCATCGCCCTGCTCGACGCGATCTGCGCCGGCCAGCCGGCCGCCCAGGCGGCCGCGCCGCCCCCGCCCCCAGCCGAGCCGCCGGCCCCCGCGGCGGTCGCGCCGGCGGAGCCGCCGCCCCCGGCCCCGGCCCCCACACCGGCCCCCGCGCCGGCTCCCGTCCGCGCCGCCTCGCCGTCCGCGCCCGAGCCCCGCGCGCCCGAGCCCGCCGACGCCCCCGCCGCCGGCCAGACCATCCGCGTCGGCGTCGACGTGCTCGAGGACCTCATGACCCTGGTCAGCGAGCTCGTGCTGACCCGAAACCAGCTGCTCCAGCTCGCCCGCAGCCAGGAGAGCGCCGCCTTCTCGGTGCCGCTGCAGCGCCTCTCCCACATCACCTCCGACCTGCAGGAAGGGGTGATGAAGACCCGCATGCAGCCGATCGGCAACGCCTGGGGCAAGCTGCCGCGCCTGGTGCGCGACCTCTCGCACGAGCTCGAGAAGCGCATCGAGCTGGTCATGCACGGCGCCGACACCGAGCTCGACCGCCAGGTGCTGGAGCTGATCAAGGACCCGCTGACCCACATGGTCCGCAACTCCGGCGACCACGGGCTGGAGGGCCCGGCCGAGCGCCGCGCCGCCGGCAAGCCCGAGACCGGACGCATCACGCTGAACGCCTTCCACGAGGGCGGCCACATCATCATCGAGATCGGCGACGACGGCCGCGGCCTGCCGGTGGACAAGATCCGCGCCAAGGCGCTGCAGAAGGGCTTCGCCACCGAGGCCGAGCTCGCCGCGATGAGCGACGGGCAGGTGCTGCGCTACATCTTCCGCGCCGGCTTCTCCACCGCCGCCGCCGTCACCGCGGTGTCCGGCCGCGGCGTGGGGATGGACGTGGTCAAGACCAACGTCGAGCGCATCGGGGGGACCATCGACCTCGCCAGCCAGCCCGGCCGCGGAACCACCTTCACCATCAAGATCCCGCTCACGCTCGCCATCGTCTCCGCCCTGATCGTCGAGGCCGGCGGCGAGCGCTTCGCCATCCCGCAGATCAGCGTGGTCGAGCTGGTCCGCGCCGGCATCGGCACCGGCGAGGGCCACGATCCGGGCGAGCCGATCGTCCAGCGCATCGACAGCACCCCGGTGCTGCGCCTGCGCGACCGGCTGCTGCCGCTGGTCAACCTCAACGACCTGCTGCATCTCGGCGCCCGCGCGGATGAAGCGGCCGATGCGCGGCTGCACATCGTGGTCGCGCAGGTCGGCGCGAGCCTCCTCGGCATCGCGGTGGATCGCGTCTTCGACACCGAGGAGATCGTGGTCAAGCCGGTCGCGCCGATCATGCGCCACGTCACCATGTTCAGCGGCAACACCATCCTCGGCGACGGCTCGGTGATCATGATCCTCGATCCCAACGGCATCGCGCGCGCCACCGGCATCGCCGGCAGCGCCGGGGGGGGCGAGGCGCGCGGCGCCGGGCTGCGCCAGGACGGGCCGCACGGCGACGACGACGCCCGCACCACCATGCTGCTGTTCCGCGCCGGCGGCGCCGAGCCCAAGGCGGTGCCGCTCGGCCTCGTCGCCCGGCTCGAGGAGTTCGACCAGGCCCAGATCGAATCCTCCGCCTCCGGCCAGCCCGTCACCCAGTATCGCGGCCGGCTGATGCCGCTGGTGCCGATGTCGGGCGCGCTCGACCCGGACAGGCCGCGCCAGACCGTGCTCGTCTTCGCCGACACCGAGCGCCGGCTCGGCCACGACCGCTGCATGGGCCTGGTGGTCGACGAGATCATCGACGTCGTCGAGGACCGCCTCTCCGTCCAGCTTGCCTCCGGCATGCCCGGCGTGCTCGGCAAGGCGGTGATCGCGGGCAAGGCCACCGACGTCATCGACACCGGCCACTGGCTCACCCTCGCCTTCGCAGACTGGTTCGACGGCTCGGGCAAGGCCGGACTGTCCGCGCCGCGCGTGCTGGTGGTCGAGGACAGCGCCTTCTTCCGCCAGATGCTGGTCCCCTCGCTGGCCGCCGCGGGCTATGCCGTCACCGCCGTCGCCAGTGCCGGCGAGGCCCTGGCGCTGGCGCAGGAGGGCAAGGCCTTCGACGCCATCGTCTCCGACATCGAGATGCCGGACATGGACGGGCTGGAATTCGTCGCCAGGGTTCGCGCCGGCGGCGCCTGGGCCCGCCTGCCGGTGATCGCCCTGACCGGCCTGGTGCAGCCCGGCCAGATCGAGGCCGGGCGCGAGGCGGGCTTCACCGACTATGTCCGCAAGTTCGAGCGCGACGCGCTGCTGGCCAGCCTGCGCCAGTGCCTGGCCGCAGCCCCCGCAATCGCCGCCTGACCGGAGCCGATCCATGAGCGCCACCCTTCTCGACTCCCGCCCCGCGGAGCCCGGCAGCACCCGCTCGCTGGTCCTGCTCACGGTCGCCGACCAGCTGTGCGGCGTGCCGGTGCTCAGCGTGCGGGACATACTGGGCGACCAGCCGATCACCCGCATTCCGCTGGCCCCGCCCGAGATCGCCGGCAGCCTCAACCTGCGCGGCCGCATCGTCACCGCGATCGACCTGCGCCGCCGCCTCGGCGTGCCCGCCGCGCCGCCCGGCGCGCCGCGCATGTCGGTCGTGACCGAGCAGGGCGGCGACCTCTACGCCCTGCTGGTGGACCAGGTCAGCGAGGTGATGACCCCGCCGGCGAGCGCGTTCGAGCGCAACCCGCCCACCCTGCCACCGGCCTGGGCCGGGTTCTGCGACGGCATCTACCGCCTGCAGGACCGGCTGATGGTCGTGCTCGACATCGGCCGCATCCTCGCGCTGTCGCCGGAGGGCTGAGCCATGGACGCAGCTGCACGCACCTGCCTGGTGGTCGACGACAGCCGCGTGGTGCGCAAGGTCGCGCGCCGCATCCTGGAGCAGCACGGCTTCGCGGTGGAGGAGGCCGAGGACGGCAAGGTGGCGCTGGAGGCCTGCCACCGCCGCATGCCCGGCTGCGTGCTGCTGGACTGGAACATGCCGGTGATGAACGGCATCGAGTTCCTCAAGGCGCTGCGCGCCGAATTCGGCCCGGCCGATCCGCCGGTCCTGTTCTGCACCACCGAGAACGACATGTCGTTCATCGAGCAGGCGATCGAGCACGGCGCCCAGGAATTCATCATGAAGCCGTTCGACGAGGACATACTGGTGGGCAAGTTCGCGCAGGTCGGCCTGCTGTGACGCTCGCACCGGCTGCCGCGCGTCCCCCGCCCGTGGCGGGCGAGGCCGCGCGGGTGATGATCTGCGACGATTCCGCCGTCATCCGGGCCGCCATCGCCCGCATGCTGGAGGCCGATCCGCAGGTCCGCGTCGTCGCCCGCGTCGGCAACGGCAGCGCCGCCCTGGCCGAGCTGCAGCGCGCGCCCGGCAGCGTCGACGTGCTGGTGCTCGACATCGAGATGCCGGTGATGGACGGCATCACCGCGCTGCCGCTGCTGCTGAAGGCCGATCCCGGCCTGCGCGTGATCATGGCCAGCACGCTGACCACCCGGGGTGCGGACATCGCGCTGCGGGCGCTGCGCCTGGGCGCGGCCGACTATGTGCCCAAGCCCGCCACGGCGGCCATCGCCGATGACAGCTTCCGCACCGAGCTGCTGGCCAAGGTCAAGGGCCTGGCCCGCCTGCGCCGCCGCCGCGCCGCGCCGGCCGCCGCCCGCCCGCCCGTGCTCACCCGCACCGCGCCGCCCGCCCGCCCCACGCCGCGGCTGCTCGCCATCGGCAGTTCCACCGGCGGGCCGCAGGCGCTGTTCACCCTGGTCCAGGGCCTCGGCCGGCGGGTGCCCGTCCCGGTCGTGCTCACCCAGCACATGCCGGCCGCCTTCACCCCGATCCTGGCCGAGCACCTGACCCGCCTCGGTGCCATGCCCTGCGACGAGGCGCGCGACGGGCAGGCGCTGGCGCCCGGCCGCATCGCGCTGGCCCCCGGCAACCGCCACCTGCTGGTGCAGGCTGACGGCGCCGGCTTCCGCGCGCGCCTCAACGACGGCCCGCCCGAGAATTTCTGCCGTCCCGCGGTGGACCCGATGCTGCGCAGCGCGACGGCCGCCGCCGGCGGGCGGGTGCTGATGGTGATGCTGACCGGCATGGGCCATGACGGCCGCGACGCCACCAGCGCCCTGGTCGCGGCCGGCGGTGCCGCCATCGCCCAGGACGAGGAGACCAGCGTGGTCTGGGGCATGCCGGGCGCCATCGCCCAGGCCGGGCTCTGCGACCACGTGCTGCCGTTGCCCGACATCGCGGGCCGCGTGCTCGACATGCTGAAGGTGGCCCGCTCATGAAACCGCACTCGTTCGACGTCTTCGCCACCTGCCTGCGCAACGGCTCGGGCCTCGTGATCGGGCCGGACAAGCTCTACCTGCTCGAATCCCGCCTTGCCCGCATCCTCAAGCAGGAGGGCCTGCGCGACCTCGACGCCCTGGCCGAGCGCCTGGCCGGCGGGCGCGGCTCGGCCCTGGAGCGGGCCGTGGTGGAGGCGATGACCACCAACGAGAGCTTCTTCTTCCGCGACGACAAGCCGTTCGCGCATTTCCGCACCCAGGCCCTGCCGCGCCTGCTCGCGTCCCGCCCGCCCGGGCAGAAGCTGCGCATCTGGTCCGCCGCCTCCAGCTCCGGGCAGGAGGCCTACTCGCTGGCGATGATCATCGCCGAGTGCAGGCCGCAGATGGGCGCCCGCAGCGTGGAGATCGTCGGCACCGACATCTCCCGCGAGCAGCTCGCGCGCGCCCAGGAGGGCCTCTACACCCAGTTCGAGGTCCAGCGCGGCCTGCCGATGCAGTTCCTCGTGCGCTACTTCAGGAAGGACGGCGCCAACTGGCGCCTCAACGACGCCATCCGCGCCATGGCCAGCTTCCGCGAATGGAACCTGCTCGCCGACCTGCGCGGCCTCGGCCAGTTCGACGTGGTGTTCTGCCGCAACGTGCTGATCTATTTCGACCAGCCGACCAAGGCGCGCGTGCTGGAAGCCATCGCCCGGCAGATGCCGGCGGACGGGCTGCTCTATCTCGGCGGCGCCGAGACGGTGCTGGGGATCACCGACCGGTTCGTGGCGGCGCCCGGGGAGCGGGGGGTGTACGCCGTGGCTGGGGCGAAGGTGCTGGCGAAAGTGTAGGAAGGAACTTCTTTTTCTGAAGAAAAAGAAGCAAAAAGACTTTTATCCGTTGGGGCGTGCCTCCCGGTTTTGCTGCGTCTTCCTTTCTTGCGCCGCAGGCAATCGAACCGTGGAACCGCACGATGCCGGGTTGTGTAAGGCGCAGCCCGCCCAACGTTTCGTCTAATCACCGAAGACCGTCGATGCAGCCGCAAGCAGGAACGGGTTCCAAGGGCCAATGGCCCTTGGCCGGCGGAGCCTCGCTTCCCTGCCTAGTAGAATCCCCCCCGCGCCGCGATCGGCCACAGGCACTCCACCCGGCCGTTGCGCACCCCCACGTACCAGTCGAACCGGTCCACCGTCGGATCGCAATGCCCCGGCACCAGGCGCAGCTTGTCCCCGACCTTCGGGTGCGCCGCGCCCTCGGCCACCAGGATGCGCCCGTGCTCGTCGCTGGCGCCGGAGTAGGTCAGCCCGGGGCGCTGCCACACGCCGGGCATGCCGCTGTCGATGGCCACCGCCTTGTGGCCGGCATCGACCACGGCGACGCCGGTGCGCGGCTGGCTCATCACGGTGGCGAGCACGAACAGCGAATGGCGGAACGTCGACACCGGCTTGCCGTCGTCGTCGAGGTTCTTTCCGTAGTCCACGTCCATGAAGCAGTAGCTGCCGGCCTGGATCTCGTTGTAGACGCCGGAATTGCTCTCGATCGGGAAGGTGCCGGTGCCGGCGCCGCCGACGATGGCGCAGTCCAGCCCCTGCTGGCGCAGCATGTCCACGGTGCGGCGGGTGACGTCCACCGCCTTGCCGATCGCCTCCGCCCGCTCGGCCGGCGTGCGCAGGTGCTGGGCGCGGCCCTGGTAGGATTGCAGCCCGCCGAACTTCAGGTGCGGGCTGGCGGCGATCAGCTTTGCCAGCGCCACGGCGTCGGAGCCGGGGGCGATGCCGGCGCGGTTCATGCCGGTGTCGATTTCCACCAGCACGGTCAGCACCACGCCCGCGTCGCGGGCGGCGGCCTCGATCAGCGGCACCTGGCCGGGATCGTCGGCGCACAGCGCGATCGTGCAGATGCGGGCCAGCGCGGCGACGCGGGCGAGCTTGTCGGCGCCGACCACCTCGTTGCTGATCAGGATGTCCCTGACCCCGCCCCAGGCCAGCGCCTCGGCCTCCGCCACCTTCTGCACGCACTGGCCGACGGCGCCGTGGGCGATCTGGCGGTGGGCGACGACGGCCGATTTGTGCGTCTTGGCATGGGCGCGCAGCCTGGCGCCGGTGCCGGCGAGGTAGGTCGCCATGGTGGCGAGGTTGTATTCGAACGCATCGAGGTCGATCAGCAGGGCGGGGGTATCGACCTCGTCCTCGCGCATGCCGGGCCTGGCCGGCGGCGGTTGCAGCATCGGGAATGGCCTCCTTCGGGTCCGGTCCAGTCTCGCCCCGCCGGGCCCGGCCGGCAACCGGCCTTCAGCGCGGCGCCCCGGGGCGCGGCTGCTCGCGGCGGCTGCCCCACAGCAGCTCGCAGGCGACGACGGCCAGCGCGACGATGATGGCGATGCCCGGCGGGCCGATCACGATCGCCAGCGCGCGCGCCACCTCCCAGTCCACCTCGGTCACGTCGAACAGCGTCGAGGTCCAGACGGCATGCGGGCTGTAGAAGACGGGCCGGCGGATGGCGATCGGCAGCAGCACGAAGCCGGTGATCACCCAGGCGACCGAGCCGAGGGCCCAGAGCGGCAGGAAGACGTTGAGCCAGTCGCGCTTCATGGCGCGGTTCCTTCCGCCGAGAGCCGGTCGAGTGCGGCGAACAGGGCGCCGGCCAGCGCGTTGCGGGCGGGCTCGGCCGGTGCCGCCGCGCGCTGGCGGGCGATGGCGGCCAGCGCCGCCCCGGCCGCGGGGGCGGCGCCGAGCAGGACGGGGGAGCCGGGCACGTCCGCCCCGTCGCTGGCGCGGCGCACGGTGAGCCAGGCCCGCCGCGCCGCCGGCAGCGGGGCGAAGCGGATGGCGAAGGCGCAGGCGCCGCCGCCCAGGCCGCGCATCTCCAGGTCCGGCCGCCGCAGCCCGGCGAAGCCGGCGGCCACGGGTGCGCCATCCACCGCCACTTCCAGCGGCACCGGGGCGTCGGGCATCGCCGCGTCCAGCGCCCAGCCGACGACGTGGCCGGCGCTCGCCTCCTCGATCTTGCCGGCGAGGCGCCCCGGCGCCGCGCCGGACAGCCGGTCGGCCAGCACCCGCAGCGCCACCGCGCCGCGCGGATCGATCGGTGCCGCCCGGGGCCGGGCAGGCAAGGCCGGCGACGGCGAGCGCGCCCGGCACGCCCAGCACCAGCCGCACGAACCCGGCCGCGCCGGGGTGCGGCGGCGATGGCCGCGCCGTTGACCAGCAGCCGCGCCGCGGCCTGCCACGGCCCGACCCGCACCGCCTGGTCCGGCCCCAGCACCACCGGCTGGCGCGGCAGCCCGTCGCCCAGCGCGCCGGCGGCGATGCGGATCGGCCGCAGCCCGGGCTGCCGGGCGGCTGCCGCCGCATCGACCGCGTGCGCCAGGCAGCGCAGCACCGGAACCGCGGCGCCGTCCGGCGTCACGATCAGGTCCCCGGGCAGGATGGCATCGGCCGGCAGCACGCCCTCGGCGGTCGCGATCGGCGTGTCGGGCGCGAAACCCTCCAGCCGCAGCAGCGCGGCACCGCCCCGCCCGTCGAACGCGGCGGCGCCGGCGGGGGCGCGCAGGGTCAGTCCGGCGGGCAGCCTGATGCGTGGCTCGGTCATGGCTGCCTGCATTTATCCCTTTCGCCGGCCCGGTTCCACTGGCTAGGCTGGTAGGGGCGACGCAGGAAACGGAGAAGAAGACTTGCCGGGGGACGGTCTGGGGACCGGCGCCGCGCGGCGCGAGCTCATCGCGGTGCGGCGCCTGACGAAACGCTATGGCAGCGACGTGACGGCGCTGGAGGCGATCGACCTGTCGGTCGCCGAGGGCGAGTTCGTCGCCATCGTCGGCCCGTCCGGCTGCGGCAAGTCGACGCTGCTGCGCATCCTCGCCGGACTGCTGCCGCCCACCGAGGGCGAGGCCGGCCTGCGCGGCGCCCGCATCGACGGGCCCCGCCGCGACATCGGCGTGGTGTTCCAGACCCCGGTGCTGTTCCCGTGGCGCAGCGTGCTCGACAACGCGCTGCTGCCGGTGGACGTCCAGGGCCTGGGCCGCGAGAAGATGCGCGGGGTGGCGATGGAACTGCTGAAGCTGGTCGGGCTCGACGGGTTCGAGGGGCATCTGCCCAACCAGCTCTCCGGCGGCATGCAGCAGCGCGCCGCCCTGGTGCGCGCCCTGGTGCACGACCCCAGCGTGCTGCTGATGGACGAGCCGTTCGGCGCGCTCGATGCGATGACGCGCGAGCAGATGAACGTGGAGCTGCAGCGCATCTGGATGGAGCGCAGGAAAACCATCGTCTTCGTGACCCACTCGGTGGGCGAGGCGGTGTTCCTGGCCGACCGCGTCGTGGTGATGTCGCCGCGGCCGGGGCGGATCGTCGATGTGCTGGACGTGGACTTCCCCCGCCCGCGGCCGCTGTCGATCATGAACACCGAGGCCTTCGGCGTGCATGTGTCGCGGATACGCCAGGATCTCAACGCCACAGGGGGGCTCGAATGAGCCGGGCAGGCAGGGCGGAGCCTTGCCCATGAATCCCATCCTGCGCCTGCTGCTGATGGCCGCGATCCTCATCGTCTGGGAATCGGCGGCCAGGCTGCTGAAAATCCCCGCCTATATCCTGCCCCCGCCGACCGCGGTGTTCATGGGCCTCTATCGCGGCATCACCAGCGGCCTCTACATCGAGCATGTCTGGATCACGATGCTGGAGACGTTCCTGGGCTTCGCCCTCGGCGCCTCCGCCGGGTTCGCGCTGGGCACCTTCGTCGCCCTGTCGCGGCGGTTCGAATACTACCTGTACCCGATCATCGTGATGTTCCAGGCCATGCCCAAGGTGGCGCTGGCGCCGCTGATCATCGTGTGGTTCGGGCTCGACCTGACGTCCAAGGTGGTGAACGCGGCGCTGGTCTGCTTCTTCCCGCTGATGGTGAACACCATCGTCGGCCTGCGCTCCGCCGACGAGGACCGGGTGGCGCTGATGCGCTCGCTGGCGGCGACGCCCACGCAGATTTTCTGGATGCTGCGCCTGCCGGGCGCCCTGCCGTCGGTCTTCGCCGGGCTCGAGATCGCGATGATCTTCGCGCTGATCGGCGCCATCGTCGCCGAGTTCGTCGGCGCCCAGTCCGGCCTCGGCATGCTGATCCAGAGCATGAATTTCTCGATGGACGTGGCCGGCCAGTTCTCGGTGCTGTTCATCCTTTCCATGATCGGGCTCACCCTCAACACCATGGTGCAGGCGGTGCGACGCCGCGTGGTGTTCTGGGACCGCCCCCGCGAAGACAAGATCGGAGGCAAGCCATGAAACGCGTGCTGCTCGCAGCCCTGCTGCTGTTCCCCCTTGCCGCGCAGGCGCAGACGCCGCTGCGGGTGGGCTGGTGCGCGCGCACCGTCTCCTCCGCCGCGGCGCCGTTCGCCATCGCGACCAAGATGGGCTGGTTCGCCAAGGCCGGCCTCAAGGTGGAGCTGGTGCCGCTGCCCGGCAGCACCGACTGCGTGAAGCTGGTGGCCACGAAGGAGCTGCCGTACTCGCTGCCCTCGGTGGAGCCGCTGGCCTCGATCAAGCCGCAGGGCGTCACCGCCCGCGTCTACTACACGGCCTACCAGGGCAACATCTACGGCATCCGGGTGCCCGAGAACTCGCCGATCAAGACCCTGGCCGACCTCAAGGGCAAGCGCATCGGCGTGACCTCCATGGCCTCGGCCGGCGTGCCGGTGGCGCGCGCCATCGCCGCCCTGCAGGGCTGGAACCCGGACACCGACGTGCGCATCATGGTGGCCGGCGAAGGCGCGCAGACGGCGGCGCTGGTGAATTCCGGCCAGGTGGACGCGCTCAGCCAGTTCGACACGCAGTACGCGCTGGTGGAGAACGCCGGAGCGAAGCTGCGCGCGCTCGATGCCAGCGCGATCGCCAAGTTCCCCTCGAACGGCTTCATCGCGCTGGATGAGCGGCTGGCATCGCACCGGGCCGAGGCGGCGGCGCTGGCCCGCGGCTACGCCATGGGCACGGTGGCCGCCATCGCCAACCCGCAGGCCGCGATCCGCATCCTGTGGGAGGTGTATCCGCAGACCAAGGCCACCGGCAAGGACGAGGCGACCGCGATGCGCGACGACGTCTCCACCCTGAACGCCCGGGCCGCCTCCTGGCGCCTGGAATCGGTCGGCGCGCCGAAATGGGGCTGGAACTTCGAGCAGAACTACCAGGACTATGCCGACTTCCTGCTGAAGTGGGGCGTGATCAAGCAGGCTGTCGCCGCCAAGGACCTGGTCACCAACGCGCTGATCGACGAGATCAACAGCTTCGACCCCGCCGCCATCGCCGCCGAGGCCAGGGCCTGGAAATGACGGCGCCGCTGTTCGAACTGCGCCAGGCGGCCAAGACCTTCGGCGGCGGCCTGCTGGCGCGCCGCCGCGTGCGGGCGGTGGACGGGGTCAGCCTGGAGATGCCCGGCGACCGGGCGTCCATCCTCGCGATCATCGGCCAGTCCGGCAGCGGCAAGTCCACGCTGGCCCGCATGCTGCTGCGCCTCGTCGCCCCCAGCGCCGGCGCGATCCTGATCGACGGCAGGCCGGTCGCCGACTGGCCGGCCGACGCCTTCCGCCGCGCGGTGCAGCCGGTGTTCCAGAACCCGTTCGAGGCGTTCAGCCTGCACAAGCCGGTGGAGTTCTATCTTCACCGCACTGCCCTCAACCTGGCCGGTGCCGCGGACCTCGCCGCGGCGCGGGCGCTGGCCGCCGACGCGCTGCACGCGGTCGGTCTTTCGCCCGACCGCATCGCCGGCAAATACATCCAGCAATTCTCCGGCGGCGAGCTGCAGCGCCTGTCGATCGCGCGCGCCCTGATCCCCCGTCCTCGGCTGATCGTGGCCGACGAGCCGGTCAGCATGGTGGACGCCTCGCTGCGCACCAACATCGTCAACCTGTTCCTCGCGCTCAAGCGGGAGCGGCAGGTCTCGTTCCTCTACATCACCCACGACCTGTCCACGGCCTACTACGTCGCCGACCGGGTCGCGATCATGCACGAGGGCCGGATCGTCGAATCCGGCGCCCCGGAATCCGTCCTGCGCAACCCGACGCACGACTATACGCGGGCCCTGCTCGACGCCGTTCCCGGCCTTGCGCAACGCTGGGTGGACGCCGCCTGAGCGCAGGCCTCCGCTAGTGTCCTGTCCCCGAAGTTCGCCATCTTTCATGGCGGACGTAGGGGTGAACAGGACATTGAAAACAAAGAGCCAGTGTCCCGATTCCGACCACTGCACGTGGCAACGAACTTCGGAATCGGGACACTAGGCTGCCGCCGTCGTCTTCGGCGTCGCGATCTGCACGCTGTTGGGCCCGTAGCGGTCGGTGAAGGCCGAGGTGTCGATCTCTTCCAGCTCGATCTGCCGCGCCATCACCTTGCGCTTCCACGCCAGAAGCTCCGGGTGCCGGCCGTGGAACTCCGGCATCACCTCCCTGGCGAACAGCTCCAGGCTCTCGCAGATATGCGCGTGCGTGTTCTTGCCCGCCTGATTCAGCAGGATGATCTGGTCGATGTTCGACGTCTCGAACCTGCGCAGCTTGCGGCGGATCGTCTCGGGCGAGCCGATCAGGCCGCCGCGCAGGGCGCGGGCATGGTTCTCGGGATTGGCCGCCTTCCACTTCTGGAATTCGTCCCACATGTTCACCGTTCCCGCCGGCGGGCGCTGCCGCCCCGGCTGCTGGCCGTAGAAGCGCAGCGCGAACTGGAAGAACATCGCCCCGTCGGCCCGGCGCTGCGCCTCCGCGTCGGTCTCGGCGCACATGAAGTAGCTGACCAGGGCGATGTTCGGGTTGATCCGGTAGTCGGCCAGGCGGTCCAGCCGCTTGGTGATCGCGTTGTAGTAGGCATGCACCCAGGCATGCGCCGCGTCGGCCGACAGGAACTGGAACGCCAGCGCCCCCAGGCCCCGCCGCCCCGCCATCTCGATCGTCTCCAGCTGCGAGCACGCGACCCAGAGCGGCGGATGCGGCCGCTGCACCGGCTTGGGCAGCACGTTGCGCAACGGCATGCTGAAATACGGGCCGTCGTAGGAGCACGGCCCGTCCCTGAACATCGGGATCACCGCGCGCAGCCCGTCCTCCCAGATCGCCCGCTTCTCCTCCATGCTCCGCCCGAACGGCTCGAGCTCGGTGATCGAGGCGCTCTCGCCCGAGCCGAACTCGCAGCGCCCGTTCGACAGCAGGTCCAGCGTCGCGATCCGTTCCGCCACCCGCGCCGGCGGCGACGTGGTCAGCTGCATGATCCCGTGCGCGAGGCGTATCCGCTGCGTCCGCTGCGACGCGGCGGCCAGGAACATCTCGGGCGTCGGCGAGTGGGAGTATTCCTCGAGGAAGTGATGCTCCACCTGCCAGGCGAAGTCGTAGCCGAGCCGGTCCGCGAGCTCCACCTGGCTCAGCGCGTTCTGGTACAGAAGGTGCTCGCTGTCCGCCTCCCACGGCCGGGGAAGCTGAAGCTCGTAGAAGATTCCGAATTGCATGCCGCCTTCCTCCCGGGTTTCGCGGATCGTTGCCGATCCCGGGGGAGAAACACAAGCGAAAGCCCGGCGGCGCCCGCGACGCGCGGCGCGCCGGCCGGGCCGGCTCCCCGTTTTCCGCGCTTGCGCGCCCTAGGCGGCTGTGTATGTTCCGGCCCGCGCGCCTGGTACGGAGAGATGGCCGAGCGGCTTAAGGCGCACGCTTGGAAAGCGTGTGTGCGTGAAAGCGTACCGTGGGTTCGAATCCCACTCTCTCCGCCAGCGCCCCAGAGCGCGATCGCTCGAGGCCGAAGGCCGGAAAGCGTGACTCACGCGATCTACCCAGGGTGCAAGCGGCCGTCCGGGCCGATCCGCCCGCACAGCGCCGCCACCGCGCGCCGCACCGGCGCATCGAGCCCGGCGCCGCCGTCGCGCAGATGGCCGCAGATGCCGGCGCGCATGCGCGGGTCCCAGAACTTGAGGATGTGCTCGGCAATCCCGGCCGCGGCCCCTTCCTCGCCCGCGCGGGTCCCAGAACTTGAGGATGTGCTCGGCAATCCCGGCCGCGGCCCCTTCCTCGCCCGCATGGGCGAAGAAGCGGCCGATCTGGTTGGCCATGTGGACGAGCTTCTCAGCCGGCATGGGCCGGCTCCAGGATGCGGCCGGGATGGGAAAACACCTCGAACCCGTCCGCGCGGGCCACCGCGGCCAGGGTGATGCCGGCCGCCTCGGCGGTGCGCACCGCGAGCGCGGTGGGGGCGGAGACGGCGACCAGGATTGCCGCCCCCATCGCCGCCGCCTTCTGCACCATCTCCACCGAGACCCGGCTGGTCAGCAGCACGGGCCCGTCGGCCGTCTCGCCGGCGCGGGCCAGGGCGCCGGCCAGCTTGTCGAGCGCGTTGTGGCGGCCGACATCCTCGCGCACCGCGACGAGCCCCGTGCCGGGGCGCCATAAGGCGGCGGCATGCACGGCGCCGGTGCCGCGGTTGAGCGCCTGGGCGGCCGGCAGGGCGGCGAGCGCGGCGCGGATCTCCGCCGCCACCCGCCGCCCGGGGCCGGCACGCGGGCCGGCGGGCGGGATCGCCTCGGCGAGGCTGTCCATGCCGCACAGGCCGCAGCCGGTGGGGCCGGCGATGCGGCGGCGGCGGCGGTGGAAATCCTCGCTGCGGGCGGGGCCGATATCCATGCGCAGCTCGATGCCCGCGGCGAGGGGGACGACCTCCAGCGCCTCGATCTCGGCGGGCGACGGATGATGCCCTCCGCGAGGGCTGAAGCCGATCGCGAAATCCTCCAGGTCGGCGGGGGTGGCCAGCATCACCGCATGCGCGATCCGGTTGTAGGTGAAGGCGATCGCGGTCTCCTCCGGGATCGTGCGCACCCCGGCCTCGGCACGCCGTCGCGCCAGGCGGTCTCGCGGACCTGCGCGGTCGGACCCGGCAGGTTCATTTCGCCGGCTCGGCGATGCGCCGCGCGCTGCGGGCCAGGCGGCATAGCTTTCCTGCCATGCCGAAGGGCCGTTGGACGGCGAGACCTGCACCGCCGTCACCTTGTATTCGGGGCAGTTGGTGGCCCAGTCGGAATACTCGGTGGTCACCACGTTGGCCTGGGTCAGCGGGTGGTGGAAGGTGGTGTAGACCACGCCGGGGGCCACGCGGTCGGTGACCAGGGCGCGCAGCGCGGTCTCGCCGGCGCGGCTGGCCAGGCGCACCCACTGCCCGTCCCTGACGCCGCGCTGCTCGGCGTCGTGCGGGTGGATCTCCAGCCGGTCCTCCTGGTGCCACAGCACGTTGGCGGTGCGCCGCGTCTGCGCGCCGACATTGTACTGGCTGAGGATGCGCCCGGTGGTGAGCAGCAGCGGGAAGCGCGGCCCGGTCTTCTCGTCGGTCGGCACGTATTCGGTCACCACGAAGCGGCCGCGGCCGCGCACGAAGCCGGCCGCGTGCATCACCCGCGGGCCCAGCGGGGCCGTCGCGTTGCAGGGCCACTGCACCGACCCCTCGCGCTCCAGCAGGTCGTAGGAGACGCCGGCGAAGGTCGGCGTCATGCGGGCGATCTCGTCCATGATCTCGGACGGGTGGGCGTAGCGCATCGGATAGCCCAAGGCCTCGGCCAGACGCTGGGTGATCTCCCAGTCGGCGAGGCCGTTGCGCGGCGTCATCACGCGGCGCACGCGGTTGATGCGGCGCTCGGCGTTGGTGAAGGTGCCGTCCTTCTCCAGGAAGGTCGATCCCGGCAGGAAGACATGGGCGAAATTCGCCGTCTCGTTCAGGAACAGGTCCTGCACCACCACGCATTCCATGGCCGAAAGCCCGGCGGTCACGTGATGCGTGTCGGGGTCCGATTGCGCGATGTCCTCGCCCTGGACGTAGAGCCCCTTGAAGCTGCCCTCCACCGCGGCGTCGAGCATGTTGGGAATGCGCAGGCCGGGCTCGGCATCGAGGTTCACGCCCCACTGCGCCTCGAAGGCCTGGCGCGGCCCGTCCTCGGAGACGTGGCGGTAGCCGGAGAATTCGTGCGGGAAGGAACCCATGTCGCACGAGCCCTGGACGTTGTTCTGGCCGCGCAGCGGGTTCACGCCAACGCCCGGCCGGCCGATATTGCCGGTCGCCATGGCGAGGTTGGCGATGGCCATGACCGCGGTGGTGCCCTGGCTGTGCTCGGTCACGCCGAGCCCGTAATAGATCGCGCCATTGCCGCCGGTGGCGAACAGCCGGGCGGCTTCGCGGATGGTGGCGGCCGGCACGCCGGAGACCTTCTCCACCGCCTCCGGCCCGTTCTCCGGCCGGGCGACGAATTCGGCCCACTCGGCGTAGTCGTCGAGCTCGCAGCGGTCGCGGACGAAATCCTCGTCCACCAGCCCCTCGGTGACGATCACGTGCGCCAGCGCGGTCAGCACGGCCACGTTGGTGCCCGGGCGCAGCGCCAGATGGTGCGCGGCCTCGACATGCGGCATGCGCACCAGGTCGATCCGGCGCGGATCGAGCACGATCAGCTTCGCGCCGGCGCGCAGCCGGCGCTTGAGCCGGGAGGCGAAGACCGGATGCCCGTCGGTCGGATTGGCGCCGACCACCATCACCACGTCGGTGTGCTCGACGCTGTCGAAATCCTGGGTGCCGGCCGAGGTGCCGAAGGTGGTCTTGAGCCCGTAGCCGGTGGGCGAGTGGCAGACCCGGGCGCAGGTATCCACGTTGTTGTTGCCGAAGCCGGCGCGGACCAGCTTCTGCACCAGATAGGTTTCCTCGTTGGTGCAGCGCGACGAGGTGATGCCGCCGATGGCGCCCCGGCCGTACTGCGCCTGGATGCGCCTGAACTCGGCGGCGACATGGGCGATCGCCGCCTCCCAGCTCACCTCCTGCCAGGGGTCGGTGATCTTCGCGCGGACCATGGGCGTGAGGATGCGCTCGCGATGGGTGGCGTAGCCCCAGGCGAAGCGGCCCTTGACGCAGGAATGGCCGCGATTGGCGCGGCCGTCCTTGTAGGGGACCATGCGCACCAGCTCCTCGCCGCGCATCTCGGCCTTGAAGCTGCAGCCGACGCCGCAATAGGCGCAGGTGGTCACCACCGAATGCTCGGGCTGGCCGGTGGCGATGACCGATTTCTCGATCAGCGTCGCGGTCGGGCAGGCCTGCACGCAGGCGCCGCAGGAGACGCATTCGGAGCCGAGGAACGCCTCGTCCATGCCGGCTGCGATTTTCGAGGCGAAGCCGCGGCCGTCGATGGTCAGCGCGAAGGTGCCCTGCACCTCTTCGCACGCGCGCACGCAGCGCGAGCACACGATGCACTTGGCCGGATCGAAGGTGAAATAGGGGTTCGATTCGTCCTTGGCGGCGGCGAGGTGGTTGTCGCCCTGGGTGCCGTAGCGGACCTCGCGCAGGCCGACGGCGCCGGCCATGTCCTGCAACTCGCAATCGCCGTTGGCGGCACAGGTCAGGCAGTCGAGCGGATGATCCGAGATGTAGAGCTCCATCACGCCGCGGCGGAGCTGCTTGAGGCGGTCGGTCTGGGTGGACACCCGCATCCCGGGCGCGACCGGGGTGGTGCAGGAGGCGGGGGTGCCGGGGCGGCCCTCGATCTCGACCAGGCAGAGGCGGCAGGAGCCGTAGGCGTCGAGGCTGTCGGTGGCGCAGAGTTTCGGGATTTTCGTCCCGGCTTCCATTGCCGCGTGCATGATCGACGTGCCGGCGGGCACCGTGACGGGCACGCCGTCGATGGTCAGCGCGACCTGGGCCGCGGCCTTGCTGGCCGGGGTGCCGTAGTCGGTTTCCTGGATGAGCGGCATGGCTTGGCTCCTCAGGCGGCATCCCGGCGCGGGGCGCCGAAATCCTCGGGAAAATGGCGGATCGCGCTCAGCACCGGATAGGGGGTCAGCCCGCCCAGCGCGCAGAGCGAGCCGAGCTTCATCGTGTTGCAGAGGTCCTCGACCAAAGCGAGGTTGGCCGCCGGGTTCTCGCCCCGGATGACGCGCTCGATGGTCTCGCGGCCGCGGGTGGCGCCGATGCGGCAGGGGGTGCATTTGCCGCAGGATTCGATGGCGCAGAATTCCATCGCGAAGCGGGCCTGGCGGGCCATGTCCACCGTGTCGTCGAACACCACCACGCCGCCATGGCCGACCATGCCGTCGCACGCGGCGAAGGCCTCGTAGTCGAGCCCGGTCCCGAACAGCGCGCGCGGGAAATAGGCGCCGAGCGGGCCGCCGACCTGCACCGCGCGCACCGGGCGGCCGGTGGCGGTGCCGCCGCCGATCTCGTCGACCAGTTCGCCGAGGGTGAGGCCGAACCCGGTCTCGAACAGGCCGCCATGGCGGATGTTGCCGGCGAGCTGGAACGGCATGGTGCCGCGCGAGCGGCCGGTGCCGAAATCGCGATAGGCGGCGGCGCCCTCGGCGAGGATGAACGGGGCAGCGGCGAAGGACAGCACGTTGTTGATGACTGTCGGGCGGCCGAACAAGCCGGCATGGGCGGGCAGCGGCGGCTTGGCGCGCACCATGCCGCGCCTGCCCTCTAGGCTCTCGAGCAGGGCGGTTTCCTCGCCGCAGATATAGGCGCCGGCGCCGACGCGCACCTCCATGTCGAAGCCGCTTCCGAGGCAGCCCTCGCTGCGCGCGCTGGCGATGGCGCGGCGCATGGTGGCGACGGCGTGCGGGTATTCGGAGCGGATGTAGATGAAGCCGGCATCCGCGCCGGTGGCGTGGCCCGCGATGGCCATGCCCTCGATGACCAGGAAGGGGTCGCCCTCCATGAGCATGCGGTCGGCGAAGGTGCCGGAATCGCCCTCGTCGGCGTTGCAGACGACGTATTTCCGCGGCCCGGGGGCCTGCTGGACGGTGCGCCACTTGATGCCGGTGGGGAAGCCGGCGCCGCCGCGGCCGCGCAGGCCGGACTGGGCGACCGCCTCCACCGTGGCCTCGGGGCCGAGGCGCAATGCTGCTTCCAGGCCGCGCCAGCCGCCCTGGGCGCGGTATTCGGCGGCGCAAAGCGGGTCGATCGCGCCGCAGCGGGCGAAGGTCAGGCGGGTCTGGCGGGCGAGGAACGGGATGCGGGCGGTCTCGCCGAGGCACAGCCGGTGCGGGCCGGCGGCGAGCAGGGCGGGCAGCAGGTCGGGCAGGTCGGCGGGCGTGACGGGGCCGTAGGCGATGCTGCTGCCCCCGTGCGCCACCTCCAGCATCGGCTCCAGCCAGAACAGGCCGCGCGAGCCGGTGCGGATGATCGCCACGTCGAGGCCGCGCGTGGCTTGGATGAGCGCGGCGGCCACGGCATCGGCGCCCAAGGCGAGGGCGCCGGCGTCGCGCGGAACCGAGATGCGCAGGGTCACGGCTGGGCCAGGGCGGCGTCGAGCCGGGCGGCATCGAGCCGGCCGAGCGGCGCGCCGTCGAGCATCCCGGCGGGCGCGCAGGCGCAGAGGCCGAGGCAGTAGACCGGCTCCAGCGTGAGTGCGCCGTCGGCGCTGGTCTCGCCCCAGCCGATGCCGTGGGCGGCGCGGACGTGGTCGGCCAGCGCCTCGGCGCCCAGGGACTGGCAGGCCTCGGCGCGGCACAGCTTCAGGACGTGGCGACCGGGCGGGGCGCGGCGGAAATCGTGATAGAAGGTGACGATCCCGTGCATCTCGGCGCGGGTCACGTTCAGCGCCTCGGCCACCAGGGGCACGGCCGGTTCCGGCACGCAGCCGAAGGCGTCGTGCAGCGCATGCAGGATCGGCAGCGCCGGGCCGGCGAGATGCCGGTTGGCCGCGATGATTTCCTGCGCCCTGGCGGCGTTCCATCCCGTCGTCGCGTGCATTGCCGATCAGGTCCTGCTGCGCGTTGCGGGCGGCAGGATGCGTCCGAAGCGGCGCGGGGATCAAGCAAGCAGGACGGTGCGGCGATAGAAAAGTCCTATCGGTGCCGCGTGGGGTGCGGCCTGCCGGGCCGGCGTCGGACGGTTCTTTTTCCTTGACCTGGATGTATGTTCCAGGCTAGAGCTGCGCCATGAGCCGCGCGCATCCCGCACCGAGCCTGCCAGGCCAGACGGCGCCCCACGCCGCCCTGCTGCGCGTGCTGGATGCCCTCCTGGCCACCCACCCCGTTCTCCGCTGCCTGCTGGCGCCCCTCATCGCCTGCCTCGGCGCGCCCGCCGCGCGCCGGCACCGCCGGGCGGCCACTCCCCGCGCCGCCGCGCCGGCCCCGCGCGGCGCGGTCCCCGCCGCGCCGTGCGCGCCATCCCCTGTCATGCGACGCCTGTGGCCCGGCCCCGCGCCAGCGCGCGCGCCCGCGTCCCGCCGCGCCTGCCCGCGGCCAGGCCCGATCCCGCGGCCCGGCGCGCCCGCGCCCGGCCGTCCTCGCGCCGCACCGCCCGGCACCGCGCGGACCCCCATCGCGCGCGTCGACCGCCCGACCGCCCGACCGCCCGACTGAACGCGTCGACGCACGCCTTAATTGTTTCGGTTAGTTAATGAAATCCCCGCCGCCGGCGTCGATCCGCGCCAGCCGGGCCGCCTCCGCGACCAGCGCGGCGGTCAGCGGCGTCATCGGGTCGCGGTGCGGAACCACAAGCCCGATGGTCGGGCGCGGTGCGGCGCCGCTGATCGGCACCGCGCGCACCGGTCCGGCGCCCAGGGTCTCGGCCAGCGCCGCCGGCATCACGCTGACCCAGTGGCCGGTGCGGACATGGGCGAGCAGCACGACCATCGAGTTCGATTCCAGCGTCGGCGCCGGCGCCGCGCCGGACGCGCCCAGCAGCCGGTCCAGGATGCGGCGGTTCTGCATGTCCGGCGTCAGCAGACACAGCGGCAGCTGCGCCACCTCCGCCCAGCCCACCTCGGCCCGGTCGGACAGCGGGCCGGCGGTCAGCAGATGGTAGGCCTCCCGGTAGAGCGGCACCGTGCGCACGCGGCCGACCGGCTCGTTGTCGACATAGGTGAGGCCGGCGTCGATCTCCAGATTCTCCAGCAGGCCGAGAATCTCGACCGAGCTGCGCGACCACACCGTGAACGAGACGCCCGGGTGGCGGCCATGGAACGGCGCCGTCAACGAGGCCACCATCGGCAGCGCGGTGGGCACCGCGGCGACGCGCAGATGGCCGGCCAGGCCACGCTTCAGCGCCGTGATCTCCTGGCGCATCGCCCGCGCGTCGCCGACGATGCGCCGCGCCCATTCCAGCGTGCGCTGGCCCTCCTGCGTGAACCCCTGGAAGCGTGCGCCGCGCTGCACCAGCAGCACGCCCAGCGTGTCCTCCAGCTGCCGGATCCCGGCCGACAGCGTGGGCTGGGTCACGCCGCAGGCCAGCGCGGCGCGGCCGAAATGCCGCTCATGGGCGAGCGCGATCAGGTAGGCCAGCTTGTCGATCACGGCGCGGCATGGGTCATGGCGCGCGAGGCTAGCGCCGCGCGGCGGCCGCCGCCAGCGGGCCGGCCGTCATTGAAGTGTCACCACGTTCCGGCTGGACAGCGAGCGGCGTCCGCGCGACGACGCTGCGCCACCAGCCGGAGTGCGATCATGGCCCCCAGCACCGATCCCGACACCGCCGATTCCGACACGCCCGATCTCGACGCACCCGATCTTGACGCATTCGGCGTCAACGCCTCGCCGGAGGCGCCGTTCCGCGCCGTGCTGGCCCGCCGCACCGTGCTCGCCGGCCTGTTCGCCACCGCGACGGCAGCACTCGGCACCCGCGCCGGCCTCGCCGCCGGCACCTCCAGCCTGGCCTTCAAGGAAATCGCCCACGGCCCGACGCCCGACCATGCGGTGGCCGAGGGCTATACCGCCCGGGTGCTGATCCGCTGGGGCGACAAGGTGCTGCCCGGCGCGCCGGAATTCGACCCGCTCAACCAGACCCCGGCCGCGCAGGCGATGCAGTTCGGCATGAACAACGACTACCAGGCCTTCATGCCGCTGCCGCAGGGCTCGCGCGCCTCCGACCACGGCCTGCTGTGGCTCAACCACGAATATGCCCAGTCCAACATGATGTTCCCCGGCCTCGGCGCGAAGGGAACCGCCGCGAAGGTGACGAAGGCGCAGGTGGACGTCGAGATCCAGTCCCAGGGCGGCAGCATCGTCGAGGTCAAGCGCGAGGCCGGCGCCTGGCAGGTCGTGCTCGGCCCGATGAACCGGCGCATCACCAGCGAAACGCCCATGCGCATCGCCGGTCCCGCCGCCGGGTCGCCCCGGATGCGCACCGCGGCCGATCCGGCCGGCACGCGGGTTGCCGGCATGATCGGCAACTGCGCCGGCGGCGTGACGCCGTGGGGCACGATCCTGACCTGCGAGGAGAATTTCGACACCTATTTCCTGGGCGATCCGGCCAAGGGGCCCGAGGCCGCCGGCTACAGGCGCATGGGCCTCACCGGCCGCCCCACCTATGGCTGGGGCCGCTTCCACGACCGCTTCAACATCGACCGGGAGCCGAACGAGCCCAACCGCTTCGGCTGGGTGGTGGAGGTCGATCCCTACGACCCGACATGGGTGCCGGTGAAGCGCACCGCGCTGGGCCGCTGCAAGCATGAGGGCGCCGAGGGCGGGCTCACCGCCGATGGCCGCGTGGTGGTCTATACCGGCGACGACCAGCGCAACGAATACCTCTACCGCTTCGTCAGCCGCGACCGGTTCAATCCGACCGACCGCGCCGCCAACCGCGACCTGCTGGACCACGGCACGCTGTCGGTGGCGAAGTTCGCCGATGACGGCAGCCTCACCTGGCTCGACCTCGTGTTCGGGCAGGGCAGGCTGACGCCGGAGAACGGCTTCCGCGACGCCGGCGACGTCATGATCGACGTCCGCCGCGCCGCCGACCTGGTCGGCGCCACGCCGATGGACCGGCCCGAGGACGTGGAGCGCAACCCCGTCACCGGCAAGGTCTACGTGGTGCTGACCAACAACAGCCAGCGCAAGGCGGAGCAGCTCGACAAGGCGAACCCGCGCGTCGGCAACCCGTTTGGCCACATCCTGGAGCTGGTGCCGCCGATGGTGGACGGCAGGCCGGACCACGGCGCCGCCCGCTTCGCCTGGGACATGTTCCTGATGGCCGGCAACCCGGCGGTGCCCGCGCACAAGGCGAGCTACGGCGGGCCGATCTCGGCCTCCGGCTGGCTCGCCTGCCCCGACAACGTCGCCTTCGACGGCCAGGGGCGCATGTGGATCGCCTCCGACCAGGGCGAGCAGCAGCAGAAATACGGCATCGGGGACGGCATCTGGGCCTGCGACACCGAGGGTCCCGGCCGGGCGGTCACCCGCATGTTCTACCGCACCCCCACCGGCGGCGAAATGTGCGGCCCCTGCTTCACCCCTGACAGTCGCACGTTCTTCGTCGCCGTGCAGCACCCGGCCGGGGACGACGAGGGCTCCAGCTACGACACGCCCAGCTCGCGCTGGCCGGATTTCGACCCCAGGATGCCGCCGCGGCCGTCGGTGGTGGTGATCACCAAGGATGACGGCGGCGTGATCGGGAGCTGAAGGCCGCCAACCCGACCGCCGGGTTTCCCGCCCAGGTCAAGCGCGGGTAGACTGCGCGCGGATGGGGGAGCGGCGGCGTGGCGGAGCTTGATCTGGAGCGGCTGGCAGCGTGGTGCGCGGCGGAGGTGCCCGGGTTTAGCGGGCCGCTGGCCGCCGGGCGCTTCGCGGGCGGGCAGTCCAACCCCACCTATCGGCTGGACAGCCCCTCCGGCACCTATGTGCTGCGCCGCAAGCCGCCCGGGCCGCTGCTGCCCAGCGCGCATGCGGTCGATCGCGAGTTCCGCGTGCTCAGGGCCCTGCAGGGCAGCGCCGTGCCGGTGCCGCCGGTCTTCGCCCTGTGCGAGGACGACGCGGTGATCGGCAGCGCGTTCTACGTGATGGGCTACGTGCCGGGCCGCGTGTTCTACGACGCACGGGTGCCGGGGGCGACGCCGGCGGAGCGGGCGGCGATCTACGATTCGATGAACGCCACCATCGCGGCCCTGCACTCGGTCGATCCGGCGGCCGTGGGGCTTGGCGATTTCGGCCGCCCCGGCGCCTACATGGCCCGCCAGGTGGCGCGCTGGACCAGGCAGTACCGCGCCTCCGAAACCGTGCCGATCGCGGAGATGGACCGGCTGATCGACTGGCTGGCCGCCAACATCCCGCCCGATGGCCGGGTCTCGATCGTGCATGGCGACTACCGGCTGGACAACCTGCTGCTGCACCCGGCCGAGCCGCGCGGCGTGGCGGTGCTGGACTGGGAGCTGTCCACGCTGGGCGACCCGGTGGCCGACTTCGCCTATCACGCCATGGTCTGGCGCATCCCGCCCGAACTGTTCCGCGGCCTGGCCGGCGCGGACCTCGCCGCGCTCGGCATCCCGTCGGAAGCGGAGTACGTCGCCGCCTACTGCCGCCGCACCGGGCGGGAGGGGATCGGCAACTGGGAGTTCTACCTCGCCTACGGCATCTTCAGGATCGCCGCGATCCTGCAGGGCATCGCCCGCCGGGCGCTGGACGGCACGGCGGCGGCGCATGACGCGACCGAGCTTGGCGCCAGGGCGCGCCCGCTGGCGGAGCTGGCATGGTCGATCGCGGCACGCGCCTAGGCGATTACGGAAGCATGCTCCGCACGGCCATGGCGAGCTCACGCGGATGGCCGATCACCAGGTCCGCGCCGGCGGCGTCGAACTCGGCGGCGGAGCCGTAGCCCCACAGCACGCCGATGGCGCGGACACGGTTGGCATGGGCGCCGGTGATGTCGTACTGGCGATCGCCGACCATGACCGTGCGCGCGGGATCGAGCCCGTGCGTCGCCAGGACATGAGCGATCAGCTCGGGCTTGTGGGAACGCGAGCCGTCCAGCTCCGCGCCATGGATGCCCGCGAAATGCCGGGCGAAGCCGAAATGCGCGAGGATCTGCCGGGCGAAGTCGATGCGCTTGGACGTCGCCAGGCACAGCGTGAAGCGGCCCGCAAGCTCCGCCAGCGCCGCGGCGATGCCGTCATAGGGGGTGTTGTCGGACCAGCCGCCGGCGGCGTAGTGGCGGCGATAGACGGCGACCGTCTCGCTCACCCGGGCATCGCCGAAGGGGGCGAGCAGGCGGCCGAACACGTCCTCGGTGGGCGGGCCGATCGCCCAGCCGAGATCGACCGCCGGGTCGAGCGGATGGCCCATCTCGGCCATCGCGGCGCGCAGGCAGGATTCGATGCCGGGCCGGGAATCGGACAACGTGCCATCGAGGTCGAGCAATACGGCGTCGGTCATGTCGGCTCCTTGGGCCACCGGCGGTGCAGCCACAGCCATTCCTGCGGGCGGGCGGTGATCCAGCGTTCCAGGCAGGCGTTCATCCGCCGCGTGGCATCGGCAATGTCGGCGTGGCGGTCGCCGCTGTCGGCCACCATGAAGGGCGGCTCCACGATGAAGCGGAAGCGGGCAGGCCCGAGGCGTTCCATGTGGCACGGCACCAGCAGGCAGCCGAAACGCTGCGCCATCGCCGCGGCGGCGGGCGCGGTCATCGCCGGGCGGCCGAAGAATTCGACCGGGATGCCGTCGTTCATCTTCTGGTCGACCAGCATGCCGAGCGAGCCGCCCTGGCGCAGATGCGCCATCGCCGCCCGCGCGCCCTGAGTCCCCTTGGGGAAGTGCGGCGCGCCGCGCGCGTTGCGCAGCTCCACCACCAGCGCATCGACCAGCGGATTGGCGGCCGCGCGATAGAAGATGCCCAGGATGCGCCTGAACACCACGTTGCCGGCGGCCGCATTCAGCTCCCAGTTGGCGATATGGCCGGAAAAGGCGATCACCGGCCTGCCGCTGGCAAGCACGGCGTCGACGTTGTCCTGGCCATGCAGTTCCCAGCCCGGTCCGGCTTCGGTCGGGCCCAGCATGCGCACATGCGGGAACTCGCCGATCGTGCGGCCGAGATTGTCCCACACGCCACGGATCACCCGGCGACGGGCGGCGGCGTCCAGCGCCGGCAGGGCGCGGCGCAGGTTCGCGTCGGCAATGCGCGAGACCGGCAGCAGCGGCCCCACCGCGCGCGCCAGCGCGCCGCCGATGTCGGAGGCGGTGTCCGGCCGCAGGCGGGCGACCAGCGCGAGCGCAGCGCGGGCGAGGGCCGCCTCGAGGCGATGGAGGAGGGCGCGAGGCGTCATGCGGCGGGGGGTAGCACGGTGTCGAGCATCGCCTCCAGGGCGGCAGGGTCCTGCCAGGACAGGCCGACGCCGACGGCGCGGATGCGCGGGCGCAGCGCGGCGGGCAGGCGCACCCAGTCCTTGGGCGTGGTGACCGGCAGGGCGCGCAGGCGGTCGGCGGTCTCGAGCAGGCCGGCGAGCTCGGCCGTGGTGTAGCGGTGATGGTCGGCAAAGGGACGGCGGGCGGCGATGACCGCACCGGTCTCGGCCAGCGTGGCGAAGAACTTGTCGGGCCGGCCGATGCCGGCGAAGGCGAGCACGCGCTGGCCTGCGAGGTCGGCGGCCTCGCGCGCAGCGTGAAGGGTGGCGCGCAGGACGGGCAGGCCGGCGGGCAGCGCGGCGAGGGC
>JBGAIK010000322.1:0-4610 GCA_044225615.1 Acetobacteraceae bacterium
GGGAGGCAGAAGCCAAACCTCGTCGATCTTCCAAGGGCGAAACACTTTGCTCATGCCACAACAGAATCATCCCAACCCGCGCCCCGTCGAGATGCAAAATCAGCCATTACCAGGACAGGCTCCTAGTGTCCCGATTCCGAAGTTCGTTGCCACGTGCAGTGGTCGGAATCGGGACACTAGCTCTTTGTTTTCAGTGTCCTGTTCACCCCTACGCCCGCCATGAAGGATGGCGAACTTCGGGGACAGGACACTAGTTGCGCAGCGCCGTCCTGACCGCCGCCGCCTCGCGCGCCGCCACCGCCGCCCGGGCGGTCTCAAGCACGTCCACCAGCGCCTCCACGCTCACCCCGTCGCGCTCCATCACCAGGCGGATCAGCGGGTCGGTCAGCATCGAGCGGAAGGTCAGCGGGCTCGCATCGCAGCGGCAGTCTTGCGTCATGTCGGTTACTCCTTGGCGGCGCCGTCCCCGCGACCATGCCTTTGGTCCCGCGACCTCGCGCTGTCGGCGGCATTAAAGGCCGGAGAACAGGGCCAGAATGAGGCATCTTGTGCCTCGGCCCGAAGCTGCCAATCTGATCGTCATGACATTTTCCCCGAAACTGGAAGGAAACCGCGCGTGAGGCCCTCCCTGGACACGGCGCTCCGCGCCATCGTCCCCAGCCGCGGCCCGCAAGCCGGGCTGCTGGTGGGCGACGACCGCAGGCGGCGCCAGCTCGAGGCGGTGCTCGACGCCGCCACGGACCAGCCCGACGTTCTCGTCATCGACCTGCCCGACGGTGCCGCCCTGCCGGGCGAGCTGCCACCTGTCCCCGTGCTGCTGCTGAGCGACGACCCGGCCGCGGCCGAGTCCGGCACCGCCGGCCTGCTGCCGCGCGACGCGCCCGCCCGCCAGATCGTCGCCGCCGTGGGCGCGCTGGCCGTGGGGCTGCATGTCCGTCTGCCGCCGCGCCGCCCGCCCTCGCCGCTGACGCCGCGGGAGAGCGAGATCCTCGGCCTGATCGCCGACGGGCTCAGCAACAAGGCGATCGCCCGCAAGCTCAACATCTCCGCCCACACGGTGAAATACCATCTGGAGGCGGTGTTCGCGAAGCTCGCGGTCAACAGCCGGGCCGAGGCGCTGAGCCGCGGGCTGCGGCGGGGGCTGGTCGCGCTCTGACGGGCCGGGCCTACGCCCAGCCCGGCGGGGCGACGAAGCCCTGCCACCCCTTCTCCAGCAGCTTCGCCACCTGGATCGTCGTGCGGTCGCCGTATTGCGGCCCGACGATCTGCACCCCGAACGGCAGCCCGTCCTTGAAGCCCAGCGGGGCGACCGTGCCGGGGAGCTGGAAGAAGCAGGACACGCCGGCCCAGAACATCTGGTCGATCACCGACACCTGCTTCCCGTTCACGTCGATCATCCGCTCCCAGCGCTCGCCGGCCTGGTTGTGCGGCATGGCGGTGCCGGCGGCGGCCGGGCACAGGAACACGTCCCAGTCCTGGAAGAAGGCGAACCAGGCGCGGCGCATCCGCTCGCGCTGCTCGTGCCCGCGCAGGAAGTCGCGATGGCGCATGGACACGCCGCGCGCCATCAGCGCCGGATAGCTGGTGTCCTCGGCCGGCAGCCGCGCCGCCTCGGCGGCATAGTGGGCGATCTGCGCGTCGTCCGACCGCTGCGACGTCGTCGCCCGCAGCAGCATGACGTAGAGCTGGTGCCCCAGCACCATGTCGTAGTCGGGCCGCGCGGTCAGGCTCACCTTGGCGCCTTCCTTGCGCAGGAACTTCGCCAGCGCATCGAGCCGCCCCTGGATCGCCGCATCCACCTCGCTCAGCGCATGGGTCGGCATGATCGCCACCCGCAGCCCCCTGAACCCGGCCGTGCGCGGCGCCGGCAGCTTCAGCCGCCACCCGGCATCGATCGCCTCCGGCCCGGCGATCGCGTCCAGCCCCAGCGCCAGGTCCTCGGCCGAGCGCGCCATCGGCCCGATCACCGCGATGTCGGTCAGCGCCACGTTGCCGTTCAAGGTCTGGCCCAGCGGCGGGCAGATGCCCCAGCTCGGCTTGTGCCCGAACACCCCGCAGTAATGCGCCGGATTGCGGATCGAGGCGCCGATGTCGCTGCCCAGCTCCAGCCCGGTCAGCCCCGCCGCCAGCGCCGCGGCCGAGCCCCCGGACGACCCGCCCGGCCCTTTCGTGACGTCCCACGGATTGTTGGTGGTGCCGTAGATCGCATTGAAGGTCTGCCAGTCGCCCAGGTGCAGCGGCACGTTGGTCTTGCCGAACGGGTTGGCGCCGGCCGCCACCAGCCGCTCCACCGCCAGCGCGTCGCGCGTGGCGCGGGTCTGCTCCAGCCCCGGAATGCCCCAGGTGGTCGGCAGCCCCGCCATGTCGAAGCTTTCCTTCACCGTCATCGGCACGCCGAACAGCTTCCCCTTCGCCCCGTCCTTGCGCTTGCGGTCCAGCGCCTTCGCCCGCCTGCGCGCCCGCTCGAAATCCCGCACCGGAATGGCGTTGATCGCCCCGTCCCGCGCCTCCACCCGCGCGATGTAGTGCTCCAGCAGCTCCGCGCAGCCGATTTTCCCGCTCCGCACCATGGCGGCCAGCTTCTTCGCCGAGGCGAATGCGACGTCCATCTCAGAACACCTCCAGCGCGGTGGCCAGCACCCGGTTCAACGCGCCCAGGTCGATCGGATGGTCGGTCTCGTTGGTGATCACGGCGACGATCCCGTGCCGGCGAAACACGAAGATGCGCTGGTCCGACGCCCCCGCCGCCCAGGCGGTGTCCGCCGGCAGGTCCGGGAACAGGCGGTCGGCGTTGCAGCGGAACGACGCGCAGTAGGTGGTGCCGCCGTGGCTGGGCGCGGTCGCCCATTCCGCCCAGCCCTCTGGCAGCAGCCGCTCGCCGTCCCACATGCCGTCCTGCACGTAGAGCAGCCCGAGCTTCGCGTAGTCCCGCGCGGTGGCGAACCCCGAGCCCGAGCCGATCAGGTTCCCCGCCAGATCGGCCGACTGCACGAAGCTGCTCATGCCGATCCGGTCCGCAAGCAGCGCGTAGACCGTTTCCGGATAGGGGCCGCTCGATCTCGGCCCGCAGGATTGCCCCCAGCACGTTCGGCCCGGCATTGATGTAGCGGAACACCGAACCCGGCCGGGTCGCGACGATGTTGCGCTGCGCGGCCTCGAACGCGTCCGCCCCGTCCTGGTAGACGGCGCTGTTCTCGAAGCCGAGCGTGCTGCCCCCTTCGCCGTCGCTCACCACCAGCCCCAGCCCTGCCCGCATCCGCAGCAGATGGTCCACCGTGATCGCCGCATGCGCCCCGCGCGGATCGCGCCACAGCGGGGCAGGGGCCGCATCATGCACCGAGCGCAGCCACCCCTCCTGCAGCATCCGCCCCACCAGCGTCGCCGTCACCGTCTTGGTCATCGACCAGGACGGCGTGGCGCGGTCCACCGCCCCGCCCGCCCCGTAGCGCTCGAACAGGATCCGGCCGGGGGCGGCGACCAGCAGCGAATACAGCCCGGCCCCGCCGGCGAAGAAGTCGCCGGCGGCCTGCTCCATCGCGGCCGGCGGCCGGCCCGCCTCGTCCTGCCAGTAGGCCCCGGCCGGGGTGCGGCCGATCTCGCGCGGGGTGAAGCGCAGCGCGCGATCGCCCAGCACGATGCCGCCCCAGCCCGGCGGCGCCGCCGCGGCGGCCGACACCGGCGCGCCGAACCCGTCGTCGCGCCAGGTCACCGTCACCCGCCGTCCGGGCAGGTCGTGGGCGATGCCGATCCGCCCCTCCCGCGCGGCGGCGGCGATCTCGGCCTGGGCGGCGGCACCGTCCACCCGCTCGGTGAGCCCGCCGGGCCGCGTGGTGCCGCGCCAGCGCAGCCGGCGCTGCGCCTCCTCCGGCGCGAGACCCGAGACATGCACCATGTCCACCAGCCGCTTGGCGGCGAAGGCCACGGAGCGCAGCCGCAGCGCGCGCGGCCCCGCGTCGTAGACCAGCGGCACCACCGGCCCGATGCCGCCCGGCACCGGCGTCTGGTCGAACAGCGGCTCCACCGCGACGGGCACGGGGCGCGGACGGGCATCGTCGGGCATGGCGTTCCTCCCATTTCGGGGGACTCTGCCAGCTTGCGCCGGCGGCGCAAGCTACGGTGCGGCCGCCGCCTCGCGCACCAGCCGGGCGACCAGCACGGCGCCGGCGGTGCCCCAATGGGTGTCGTCCGGCAGGTAGACGTCAACAACGCCTGCCGCGATGGCGGCCTGCAGCGCGAGATCGGCGCGCACCAGCGCCAGGCCCGGCACCACTGCGAGGCGTGGACCCGCCGGCACCGTGCGATCGGCCGGCGCGAGATGTGCGGCATAGGCGGTCGTCTTGTCGGGCGCCAGCAGCAGCAGGAAGCCGGCCCCGCCCCCCACCACGCGCGCCTGCACCGCGGCGGCGCGGCAGCCGATGCGCGTCCAGGTCGCCGCGTCCCAGCCGCGGCGGTCGAAATCCTGGCGATAGACCAGCAGCCGGTCCGGCCGGCCGAATCCGGGGCAGCTGCTACCACCTGAGCGAACAGGTTCTTGGCTTCCGCCATTTGACCAGCCAGAAACGCTTGGGTTGCTTGGCCGTTCAGTGCAATGGTGTCGGGTTTGGCCCCAT
>JBGAIK010000323.1:0-4560 GCA_044225615.1 Acetobacteraceae bacterium
GCTGAGACAGCGGCACCCGCCCCGCCACCCGCCGCCAGTGCGGCGCCCGCCCCGGCACGGCCTGCCGCGCCGGCCGATGGCGGCTTTGCCGAGCGCCTCGCCGCGGTGCTGCGGCCGCTGCAGCCGGGGCTGAGCGAGGCCGAGCGCGGCGCGATCGCCACCGGCTTCGCCGCCCGGCCGCAGTCCGGGCGCGCGCTCGCGGTGCAGCCGGCCTCCGGCATCTGGTCCAGCGTGTGGGACCGCGGCACCGACGACCAGGCCGCCGACGCGGTGCTCGACACCTGCGAGTTCAAGGCCGGGCGGCCCTGCGCGCTGGTGGCGCGCGGCGGCGAGGTGCTGGCGGCGGGGGATGACGGCGAGTGGCCGCGCGCCTCCACCGGCCGGGTGTCCTATGCCGGCGGCTTCAACCCGGCGCGAATTCCCACCATCACGTCGCGCGTCAGGTCGCGGGACGAGGTGAAGGGGTATCGGGCGCTGCCCGCGCCCAAGGCAATGGCGGTGCGCTTCGGCCAGGTCTATGTCGCGCGGTCGGCGGACCAGCATGCGGCGGAGGAGCGGGTGCTGGCCGAGTGCGCCGCCGACCCGGCGCGGCGCGGCGATCCCTGTTTCCTCTATGCGGTGGGCGACGGCGTGGTGCTGCCGCGCTGGCTGACCGTGCCGGCAACGCCGGTCCGGGCCGCCGCCGCCGCGGCCGAGCCGGCCATGGAGCGGATCGCCGCCGCCGCCGGGCGCGTCCGCCCCGAGGCGGCCAACACCGTGCGCACCGGCTATGCCACGGAGAAGGATCATCGCGCCATCGCGATCGAACTGGGAACCGGCTTCACCTTCCGCTGGGACAAGGCGCCGACGGCGCAGGAGGCCGAACGCTACGCGCTGGAGGGCTGCCAGCTGCAGTACGGCACGCCCTGCGTGCTGCTGGCCGTCGGCACGCAGGTGAGCACCGACGACCCGCGCGAGGCGCCGTTCCGGCCGATGGAACGCATCGCCTATGCCGGCCCGTTCCGGCTGGACCGGCTGCCGATGGCCATGGCGCGGTTCGAGGCGGTGCGCAAATACGCGGGCCTGGAAGGTGCCAAGGCGATCGCGATCCGGCCTGGCAACGCCCTTGTGCGCGTCGTCGGCGGCAAGGCGAGCCGGGCGGAGGCCGAGCGCGCGGCGCTGGAGGCCTGCCAGCCGCCCGATGATCCCGCCCCCTGCTTCCTGTATGCCAGCGGCGACGAGGTGATATTGCCGCAGCGCCGCACCGAGCCCGTGCCGTGAGGCGGATGGCGGCTTGTCTCGCGGTGCTGGCCGCCCTGTCGGGTCCGGCGCGCGCGCAGGGCCTGATGCCCGATCCGCCCGAGGTGCTGAAGCGGGCCACGGTGGCCGAGGCGCCGCGCGGCAGCCTGCCGGCCACGGCCGACCTGTCCGCCGCCGTGCCGGTGCCGCGCCGGCAGAGCCCGTCCGGCACCTGCGCCTCCTGGGCAGTGACCTACGCGGCCGGATCGGAGGCGGTGCGGCGCGGTGAAGCGGGCCGCGCGCTCGTGCCGCTGAGCCCGGCATTCACCTACGCGCTGGCCGGCGGGTCGGTCAGCTGCCTGCGCCCGACCCGGATTTCCGCCACGCTGGAGGTGCTGCGCACCGTGGGCGCGCTGCCCCTGGCGGAATTCGCCTTCGATCCCTATGCCTGTGCCCGCGAGCCGACGCAGCGCGAGCGCGAGCGGGCGGCGAACTGGCGCATCAAGGGCTGGAGCAAGGTCGATGCGCGCGATCTCGCCGCGGTGAAGGGGCAGCTCGTTGCCGGGCGGCCGGTGATTTTCGGCATGGATATCGGCCCTGCCTTCCGCGGCCTCAAGGGCGACCGGCCCTTCGCCACCGTCGAGACCGGCCCCGGCCTCACCGGCCACGCGATGGTGCTGGTCGGCTACGACGACGCCAAGGGCGCCTTCCGGCTGCAGAATTCCTGGGGCAGGGGCTGGGGCGACGGCGGCTATGCCTGGATCGCCTACGAGACCTGGCAGAAATCGGCCCATTCCGGGACCGGCTTCGTGATCAACTGAGCGCCATCCCCAGCCTTCGCGACGCGATCCGCGCCCCTTCCGCCAGCGCTGCGAGCTTGGCCCACACCACGTCCTCCGCCACGCGCCCGCGCCCGGCCGAGGTGTCGAAGCCGCAATCGGTCGCGCCCATCACCCGGGTCGGGTCGCCCACCACGCGGGCCACCTGCTCCAGCCGGTCGGCCACCACCTCGGGGTGCTCGACGAAATTGGTCAGCGGGTCGATCACGCCGGCGATCACCATCTGGCCGTCATCGAGCGGCAGCGCGTTCAGGCAGCGATACTCGTGCGCGTGGCGCGGATTGGCCACCGGCAGCACCCAGCCGCCCACCTTCGCCCGCGCGATCGGGCCCAGAATGTCGGCCATCGCCACGTCGCAGTCGTGCGGCGCCTCGTAGTTGCCCCAGCAGGCGTGCAGGCGCACGCGGTCGCGCGGGATGTTCCCCAGCGCCGCGTTGATCGTGTCCACCACGCGGTCCGCGAAGTCCAGGAAATCGGTGAGCGGGCGGTCCTGGTAGGTGACGTGCCGCTCCATCGCCAGGTCGGGGGCGTCGATCTGGAGCAGGAATCCGCTGGCCACGATCGCCTCATACTCGACGCGCAGCGCGCGGCCGAGGGCGGCAAGGTAGGCGTCCTCGGTGTCGTAGTGCCGGTTGCGCATGGCGGCGGCGATGATGCCGGGGGAGGGGGCGGTCATGAACGGCTCGGCGAAGGGGCCCTCCTCGGCCATGGCGGCGGCGAATTCGTCGCACTCGGCCTGGATCAGCGCGGGGTCGAGATAGGCCACCTCGCCCACCGCCTCCGGCACGCCGAGCAGGTTGCTCACCGCGGGCCGGCCGGAGACGAGGCCGGCCGCCCATTCGCGGAACCCGGCATAGCGGGCGATGTCGGCGAAGGGACGGCGGTGCCAGCCGCCGCCGAAGCCGCTCATGCGGTGGCGGACATAGAGGAAGAAGGCCTCGCGCTGCTGCTCGCCGTTGTTGCCGACGTCGATGCCGGCTTCGCGCTGGCGGCGCACCACGTGGCGGGTGGCGGCCTTGCCGGCGGCCGCGATCGCGGCCTCGTCCACCGCCTCGCCCACGGCGCGCCGGGCGTAGAGCGCGGTGAGCGCCGCCGGCCGCGGCAGGCTGCCGGCATGGGTGGTCAGGATGCGGAGCGTGCTGTGCAGCATGATGGCGGACCCCCGGCGCAGCTTCATGGCATCAAACCACGCCGCGCCGGCAAGTCCAGAGCGGCGGGCGCGCCATGCCAGGGGGGAGGAGGCACGCATTGCAGCGCGGTCGCGCCGCGCCGCGGTCAGATCGCGGCCGGGCGCCGTTCCTCGCGCCGATCCGGCGCGCCGATGCCCCACAGCGTCATGCAGATGTTGAGGCGGATCCCGCGTGCCGCGAGCCGGCGGCACAGATCGGGCGTCATCGTCGGCGCCTGCCCCGCCGGCGGCGCGCAGTGAATGCACATCAGCAACGGCACGCCCTCCGGCCGCACGAAGCGCCAACCCTCGGGCAGGGCACAATCCGCATCGGCAGTCGATGCGATGCCGTCGCAGCCATCGCAGCGGAAGGTCGCCGGGCCGGTCATGGGATGCTCCGTGGCAGGCGTGATGTAACGGAACATTACTTGCCATGGCACGGCGCCGGGCGGCAAGCGCCGCCTGACGGCGCGGGCTTCACGTCTTCGCGGCCGCCCGGCCATGGGCCGCCCCGGTCAGCGCGCCGGACGGGCCGGCTCCGCGTCGTCGATGCGCGACCGCAGCATGATCTCGGGCAGGCCGAGCACCAGGGCGAACGCTGCGGTCATCACCACGCCGCTGAGCAGGAAGCAGCCGGTCAGCGCGGTGCGGTAGGCGCCGGCCACCGCGGCCTGCTGCGCGGCGTCCAGATGGCCCAGCGCCGCCATGCCGTGCTCGGCCAGCATGCGCACGTCGAGCGTGCCGCCCAGGCCGGCGAGTGCCGCGCCGAGCCGCGAGGTCATGATCAGGCCCGACAGCGCCACGCCCAGCGCGCCGCCCAGCGAGCGGATGAAGGTCATCGCCCCGGTCGCCGCCCCGACCTCGCGCTGCGCCACCGCGTTCTGCACCGCGGTCGTCAGGTTCGGCATGCCCATGCCCATCCCCATGCCCAGCAGCCCCATCGAGACCAGGAACAGCCCGGCCGGCGCGGCGAGGTAGGCGAGCACGGCCAGGCTCGCCAGCGCCACCGCCTCCAGCCCCAGGCCGGCGAGCAGGAAGGCGCGGTTGCGGCCGATCCGCGACACCGCCCGCCCGCCGAGGATCGATGTGGTCAGCATGCCGGCCACCTGCGGCAGCAGCATCGCGCCGGCCACCGCCGGGTCCATGCCCAGCACGAGCTGGAAATACAGCGGCAGGAACACGGTGGAGCCGAGCATGGCGAAGCTCATCATGCCCCCCACCGTCACCCCGCGGGCGAAGATGGCGCTGCGGAACAGGGCGAGCCGGATCAGCGGCTCGGGCGCGCGCAGCTCCTGCAGCAGGAACAGCGCCACCAGCACCACCACCAGCACGGCC
>JBGAIK010000324.1:0-4542 GCA_044225615.1 Acetobacteraceae bacterium
CGGGAATGTCGCCGATCAGCGCGTCGAAATCGACATGGCCGCCGGCGGCCGGCGGCAGCACCTTCGGCGGCGGGATGTTGGTGTGCAGCGCCGAGACATGGTCGGCCCGCGGCGCGCCCTGCCAGTCGCCGGAAGGCTTCATGCCGCGGAACAGGTCGTCGTCGTCGATGGCGAGGTTGCGGGCCGGGCGGGCGGGCTCGGCATCGAACGGGTCGGCGCCGCGCAGGTTCACCTGGGGGGCGGTGTGCGGGTGCTGGAAGGCGGGATTGGGCGGACGGCCGAACGGGTCGTCGAGCGGATCGACGTCGAGCGGGTCCGCGCCTTGGCGGCCGCCGCCGGCGGCAAACGGGTCGGGCGCGTCGCGATAGGCGGCCGGCGGCTCGTAGGCGGCGGCCCGGTCGTCGGCAAGGGCGACGGTGATGGCATAGTCGCCGAGGCGGAAATCGTCGCCGTCGGTGAGGATGATGCGGCTGTCGCGCTCCGTCGCCTGGGTGGCGCCGTTGATGTACATCCCGTTGGTGCTGAGGTCGGTGAGCACGAAGCGCCCTCCCTCGAAGGTGACCGCGCAATGCGTCCTGGAGAGGCTGCCCTCGGGATCGGGCAGCACCCAGTCGTTGCCAGCGCCCCGGCCGATTGATAGGCTTCCGGTCGCGAGCGTGCGCCGCTTGTCCTTCTCGGGAATCGAGGACGCGCCGCCGGTGAGGGTGAGAATCAGGCGCACGACATTACCTGCCAGTTCATCTCAGGCCGGCTCATTGCGGCCATTACAGTTTCGTGATGCAATTCCAAGCGAGGAGGAAAGGATGGCCGATATAGTACTCGCCGAGCACCGGGGCCAGACCTGGCTTGTGAGCGGTGAACGGTACATCGACGACCTGCTTGCGAACACCTTGCCGCGCGATGTTAGCATCGAATTCGTCGCATGCGAGTCGGAATCGGACGTCACCGTCCTGTGGGTCCAGAACTGCGGCCCGCCGACCGATTCCGGCGCGCCGTGGATGATCCACCCCGCCATCGCCAAGCGCATCCGCCGCTCCAGCGAGGGCCACGTGGTCTATTTCGGCCAGTGGTCGGCCATGCTCGACGAGGACGCGCAGTCGGTGATCCGCTCGGCGGTGATCTGGGCGCAGGAATTCGCCGAGACCGACGTGACGCTGGTGACCTACGTGGCCGAGGGCGGGCCCAAGGCGGTGGCCGACATCGCCAACATCCGCTGCACGCTGATCGAGGCGGAGCTGACCGGGGCCGGCATCGCGGCCGAACGGATCAAGCGCGCCAACCGCGACCCCGCTTTGGCGCCCGGCATGGGGGCGGAGAGCCAGCGGGTGGACATCGTCATCAAGTCGGAGAAGTAGCCGGCAGCTTCCGGCTCCCCCCTGCCCCGCCCTACTTCAGCGAGGCCAGCAGCGCATCCAGGTCCGGCTCGGTCTCGCCCTCGGCGGCGGGCTCCGGCTCCGCGTTCAGGCTGGCCAGCAGCGCGTCCAGGTCCTCCTCCGGCGCGGCCGCCTCGGGCTCGGGTTCCGGCGCGGCCGCGGCCGGGGCCTCGGCCGGCGTGTCGAGGCTGGAGAGCAGGGCGTCGAGATCCTGCATCGTCTCCTCGGAGGGAGGCACCGGCGGGGGCGGCGGCGCCGCCTGCTTCGGGGGCGCGGGCGGCGGCGGCGGCTTGATCTCCACCGGCGCCCAGCGGCCGGCCAGCACGCCGCCGGCCAGCGCGTTGAAACCGCCCATCCGCACCTCGGGCCGGCCGCGCAGGGCCACCACCGGGTTCACGCCGGTGGACGCCACCTGCATCGCCAGCTTCTCGCTGTACATCCGCTCGGTGCAGGGCAGCGCGATCTGGTCGCCGTCCGGATCGGTGTAGACATAGACCGGCATCTCGTCGACCGAGGCGATGCTGCCGATCTTCATCGTCTTCGAATCGCGCCGCCAGGTCTCGGCCAGGGTGACCCCGGCGAGCAGCGCCGGATGGCCCCACAGCATGCCGGACAGGCCGCCATGGCGGGTGAACTCCTCGAAGGCGAAGGCATCGATCGGGTCGGTCTTCTTGCCGTAGGGCATGCGCAGCAGGAAGCGCGGCGTGGCGAGCGCGAGATAGGCGCAGGCCGGCAGCGCCCGCAGCGCATCCCACGCCGATTTGATCAGCGGATGCCACTCGTGCATCGGCTCCTTCAGCGGATCGGGGGCGATGCCGGCGAAACAGGGCGCCCCGGAGGCCGCCGCCACCTGGGCGAGGCGGCCGAGCAGGTCGGCATGCGGCGGCGAGGCCTCGAACTGGTAGAGCCCGAGCAGCAGCGAGAGCGGGCCCTGGTGGTCGTCCATCGCCGGCTGCTCGACCAGCAGCGAGTAGAGGGCGGACTTGTCGAGCGCGTCCCCCGCCGCGAGGTCGGCGGCGAGCTCCTCGGCGGAGATGTCGTAGACGACGATCTGCAGCTTCGCGTCGGTCTCGATGCGGCGGACCAGCATCTCGAGCCCGCGCCACAGCGCCTCGGCGGACTGGAAGTCGGGGTGGTGCAGCACGCGGCGCATCGCGTCCGACAGGGCGGCATCGACCCGGCCGACCAGCGCGTCCTGCCGGGAGTCGCGGGCCGGGACGATGAAGGGGCCGACCAGGCGGCGGATCAGGTCGCCGGGATCGGCCTCCTCGGCCTGCTTGCGGCCGGTCAGGCGGGCGAAATCGGACAGCTTGCGGTCGGTGGCGATCGCGGTGCCGCCGCCGCGCCTCGGCGGCGGCGGCAGCGCCTCCTCGCCCGACCAGGACAGCACCTCCTTGGCGGCGCGGTCGAATCCCGACTTGCTCATCAGGTTGCGGCGCAGCTGCAGCAGCTCCTCGAACAGCGGCAGGTTCTCCACCAGCTGGTCGGGGTGGAAGTCGTCCATCGCCTTCACCGGCACCACGACCACCTCGCCCGCCTCGCCGACCGGGACCTTGATCTCGGGGGCCAGGCGCTCCAGCAGCGCATCCAGGTTGTCGACATCCACCTTCAGCGGCTTGCGGGCGGCGAGCTTCGATCCGGTCTCCAGCACGCCGGCATTGGCGCGGCCCGAGAAGTCGCCCAGCACGGCGATGCGGAAGGCAGGGCCGGGCCTGGCCGGCGACACCTTGGCCAGGGTGCCGAAATTGACCGCGTAGTTCATCGCCGATGGCCCTCCCCTTGCTGATCGGGGCGGCACCATGAAGCAGGGCCGCCCCTGCCTCAAGCCGTTTCGGAGTATTGCGCGCGGGTGTGGCGCAGGCCGCTGGTTTTTTGCTGCGAACCTCGCCTAGGCTGTGCGGCGCAGCCGGGGGGAGGTAGGGTGCGATGATCGAGTCTGCATGCGTCGGGCGGGGGGCCTGCGACGGCGGACTGCGGCATGGGGCGATACATGGGCGCTGAGCGTTTCCGCTGCTGGGCCACCACCGATGTCGGCACCGTGCGCAGCCACAACGAGGATGCGTTGGTCAACCGCCCGGATCTCGGGCTGTGGGCGGTGGCCGACGGCGCCGGCGGGCATGCGCGCGGCGACGTCGCCTCCAGCCTGATCCGGGATTCGCTGGAATCGATCCCGCCCGACCTCAGCGCCGGCCAGATGCTGGCCGAGGTGCGCCAGCGGATGACCGACGCCCACGCGACGCTGCGCGAATCGCAGGACGGCGAGATGCACGACGTCAGCGCCTCCACCGTGGTGGTGCTGATCGCCCGCGGCGAGCATTTCGCCATCCTGTGGGCCGGCGATTCGCGCGCCTACCTGCTGCGCGACGGCGCCATGACGCAGCTGACCCGCGACCACAGCCTGGTGCAGGAAATGGTCGATGCCGGCGCGATCTCGGCCGAGGAGGCGGAAAGCCACCCCAGCGCCAACGTGATCACCCGGGCGGTGGGCTCCGAGGGCGATCTCGACCTCGACAAGGTCAGCAGCCGGCTGGAGCCGGGCGACCGGTTCCTGCTGTGCAGCGACGGGCTGTGCAAGGTGGTGCCGGAGGCGGAGATGGCGGCGCTGCTGGCGCTGCCGGGCACCGAGCCGCTGAGCGCGCGGCTGGTGGCCTCGGCGCTGGCCCATCACAGCCGCGACAACGTCACCGCGGTCGCCGTGGAAGTGTTATCTACGTCATAGTGCCGCCAGGATCGCCGGGCATACAAAAGGGGCATATCCCCGGGAGGAGACCAGTGAAGCAGTTCCCCATGCTTGCCGCCTTGCTCGCCGCCGGCCTGTCGGCCGCACCGGCGATGGCCGCCCCCGATCCGAGCGTGGGCGACGTGATCAAGGCGCTGACCGTCTCGCCCAACCGCACCCGCGGCAGCCGCCCGGTGCAGCAGCCGCCCGCCGCGACGGCACCGGCCGCGCCCGGCGCGGTGGCAACCCCCACCCCGCCCCCGGCCGCCGTGGCCAGCACGGCGACCGGCGAAGGCACCGGGGCGATCGACCTCAGCGTGCAGTTCGCCTCCGGGTCGGCCGTGCTGACCGCGGCGGCGCGGCGCACGCTGGACGTGCTGGGCCAGGCCCTGACCAGCCAGCAGCTTGCGGTGACCCGGGTGCGGCTCGAAGGCCACACCGACACCGTGG
>JBGAIK010000012.1:0-39247 GCA_044225615.1 Acetobacteraceae bacterium
GCTCCCTTTATAGATTGTAACGACTTAACTTCTCATACAGGCTTTGGCGGCTCAGGCCAAGCAGTTCGGCCGCGGCGGACCGGTTGCCCGCCGACATGTCGAGTGCGGCGATGATGCAGTTGCGCTCCACGACGCCGACCGTCTCGCGCACCAGCTTGGGCAGGGTGGTCTTGCCGATCTGCTCCATCACGGCGCCAAGCTCCGCGCGCAGGCCCTGGCCGCGCTCGGGCGCCGCCTCGCGGCGGGTGACGTCGCGGATCAGCAAGGCCACGAAGCGGGTGGCCGCGCCCTCGCCGGTGGCGGCCGAGACCTCGACCTCGACCTCGGAGCCGAGCTCGCCCACCAGCGCGGTGGCGAAGCGGCGCACCACGCCGTGGCGCTCCAGGTTGGCCATCAGCACGGGCATGTCCGCGCCCGGGCGGCTGAGCCAGCGCGACAGCTTCTCGCCATGGACGCTGCCCTCGGCGCTGTGCTGCACGAGATCGAGGAAGCTGCGGTTGGTGCGGCGGATCACGCCGTCCTCGTCGGTGACAACGAAGCCGTCGGGCAGGCGCTCCAGCAGCTCGGCCACGTTCAGCGGGTCAGGACGCGGCGCGCCGACGGCGCCGATGGGCAGGATCTGCAGCAGGTAGACCGGGCCGGCCTCGGCGTTCATCAGCGAGGCACGCACCGTCCAGGGCCGGCGCGCCGCGCCGAGATGAACCATCGCGCCGGGGGCGCGGCCCTGCTCGCGCACCCGGGCCAGCATGGCCTGGAAGGCGGCGCGCTCCTCGGCGGCGATCTCGGGCAGGAATTCCTGGCCGCGGCCGAGGCCGAGGGCGCGGATGGCGGCCGGGTTCGCCTCGGCGATGCGCAGCGTGTCAGTGCGAATGAGCAGCACCGCCTCGTGCGAGGCATCAAACAGCAGGCGGTAGCGGGTCTCGACCTCGCGCAGCTTCCAGTAGTCCTGCTCCATGCTCTGCTGGGCGGCGATCAGGCGAGCCTGCAGCTCGGCGACCGCCTGCAGGCTGCGTCCGATCGCGAGCAGCCCACCGCGCTCGCCCGGGCCGCCGAGGCGGACGGTGGTGTATTCCATCGCCATCTCGAGCCCGCTGGGAAAGCGCTGGTTGATCTGGCGATAGGCAGAGACGCCGTTGGCGCGCGCATCCTCGACCATGCGCTTGATCTTGCCGCCCCCGGCATCGCCCACGGTCTCCATCCAGGGCCGGCCGCGCCACGGGTTCAGCGCCTCGTCGACGATGTCGTTGGACACCGTCGCCTCCTGGATGACGCCGTCATCGTCGAGCAGAAGGGTGATGTCAGGCTGGGTCAGCATCGTGGCCGACATGGGAACTCCGGTGGCGACATAGGCGGCAGGGACATGACATCCCGGATGGAAATGTCAGGCCGAACCGTGAATGGACCGTTGATTCCCAGGCAGCATATACGCCTATCCTGACGTCAAGCATAGCTGAACATCGAGGAGCACCGTCATATTGAGGAAATATCATATGGGCGGTGGGGAGGCGGGGTATGACAGGAATGGGTGACGCAGGCACGCCGGACCCGCCGCCCGGCCTGGCGATGCGGCTGCGCACGGCCACCGCCGCGCTGCATGTGCAGGCTGAACGCTCGGGCATCATCCTGGAGATCATGCGCGGCAAGGCCAGCCGTGACGCCTACGCGCTGTACCTGCGCAACCTGCTGCCCGCCTATGCGGCGCTGGAGGCGGGGCTGCGACGGCACAGGGCGACGGCCGGAATCCGGCGGATCCTGTTTGCCGAGCTGGACCGGGCACCCGCCATCGCCGGCGACCTCGATCTGCTGGCCGGGGCGGGGTGGGATACGCGGCTGCCGGTGCTGCCCGAAGCGGCGCACTATGCCGCGCGCGTGGTGAGCGACGAGGGGCCCGGTCTGATCGGCCATGCCTATGCGCGCTATCTGGGCGATCTGAGCGGCGCGCAGTTCCTGCGCCGGGCGCTGGTGCGCACGTTGGGCCTCGGCCCGGCCGCGCAGGGGTTCTTCGACTTCCCGGCGATCGCGGATGCCGAGGCGTTCAAGGTCGATTACCGCGCCGCGCTGGATGCCGCGGGGGAGGAGGTGGCGGATCCGGAGGTGGTCGTGGCGGCCGCCTGTTCGGCATTCTCCTGCAACATCGCGGTGTCGGAGGCGGTGATGGCCGCCGTCTGAGGCTTAGAGCATGGTTGGTTCAAATTGAACCAATCATGCTCTAGTAAATCTCTGTTTGATCGCGTGATTCATGCTTTCCGGCCTTCGGCCTCAAGCGATCACGCTCTAGCGCAGCACGTCGCGGGGGCTGTCGGCGCGCAGGCCGGTGCCCAGCTCCGCCCCCAGCCGTGCCGCGTCCGCCACCGCGCCGCGCAGGCTGCGGCGCAGCAGGAAGCTGCCGTCGGCGCGTGCCACCAGGCCGGTCAGGTTGATGCCGCCATCGTCCAACAGCACCGCATGCGCGCCGATCGGCGTATGGCAGGAGCCTTCGAGCGCGGCCAGCATCGCGCGCTCCGCGGTGGCCGCGGCGCGGGCCGGTCGGTCCTCGATCGCCGACAGCAGCTCCAGCAGCTCGACGTCGTCGGCACGCACCGTGACGCCGACGATGCCCTGGCCGGCGGCGGGCAGCATCGCCTCCGGCTCCAGCACCAGCGCGGCCTCGTCCGCCAGGCCGAGCCGGCGCAGCCCGGCATGCGCCAGCAGGCTCGCCGTGCATTGCTCGGCGGCCACCATCGCCAGGCGCGACTGCACGTTGCCGCGCAGCAAAGTGATGCGCAGGTCGGGCCGCGCATGCAGCAGCTGGGCCTGCCGGCGCAGCGAGGACGTGCCGATCACCGCGCCCTGCGGCAGGCAGGCGAAGGGGGCGTCGTGGCGCGGCGGATCGCAGGCGTCACTCAGGATCAGCGCGTCGCGGGCATCCTCGCGCGGCAGCATGCAGGCCAGCGCGATGCCCGGCGGCAAAGTGGTCTCCAGGTCCTTGAGGCTGTGCACGGCGAAGTCGATGCGCCCGTCCAGCAGCGCTTCGTGGATCTCCTTGGCAAACAGCCCTTTTCCGCCGATATCGGCCAGCCGGCGGTCGGTCACCCGGTCGCCGGTGGTGCTGATCTTCCGCTCCTGGAACGCATCCATGCCGCGCAGCACCGGGCAGAACCGGGCCAGCAGCGCGAGGAATGTGCGGGTCTGCACCAGGGCGAGCGGCGAGCCGCGCGTGCCGATGCGCAGCGGCAGCTGGTGCCAGTCCGGCGCGGCGGGCCCGCTGCCCGGGCGGGACGGGGCGGTGGCCCCGGCTGCAACATCCAGTTTGCCTTGCATGATGCGCTACCCCGCTCTTGCTAGCCGTTGGAACTGTCCGACACCCTGCCGGCGAAAGGCGCGTTGCGCCGGACGATGTCGCGGTTGAGGATCGCAGCGAAGGCCACCCAAAGCGCGTAGGGCAGCAGCAGCAGGCTTGCCACCGGCGCGATCGGCCACAGCGCGACCATCGGCGCCAGGATGGACAGCCACAGCAGCGGCACCTCCGCCAGCGCCCAATCCGGTCGCCTGCGATTGAAGAACAGCCCGCTCCACAGGATGTTCAGCGCGCCGTTGAGCAGGAACAGGGCCACGATGAGCCCTCGCTCGCCGGCCGTTGCCGCGCGCGTCCAGCCGATGGCGGCGGCGCCGGCGGCGAGCGCCATGATCACCGCCCAGGCCGGTGCGAACAGCCAGCCGGGCGGCTGCCAGGGGGGTTTTTCCAGCGCGAAATACCAGGGGGCGAGCCGCGTCAGCGCCCCGCCCGCGGCCATCGTGACCATCGCCCACACCCCCGCCACCGCGAGTGCCGCGGTCATGCCGGGCGCAGCCCCAGCAGATGGGCCAGATCCTTGAAGAAGATGCGCACATGCGCCATCGGCCGGGCACGGGCCAGGCGCTTGTGCATGTAGGCGTCCCAGGTGAGGAACTGCACGTCGGGATCGCGGCAAATGCTGACGAATTTTTCCCGCCGGCGGTCAGACGAGTACCAGAACCACTGCATGATCCCGAGCACCCGGAACACCATGCCATGGGCGCGCATGAAGCGGCGGCGGATGGTGCGCAGCAGGCGCGCATCGCCGCCGGCACAGAAGCGGTCCACCACCTCGGCCGCGATGCGGCCGCTGGCCATGGCGTAGAAGATGCCCTCGCCGGAAGCCGGCGCAACCACGCCGGCGGCATCGCCCACCACCACCACGTCGCGGCCATTGTCCCAGCGGCGCAGCGGCCGGAGCGGAATGGGCGCGCCCTCACGCCGGACCGTCTCCGCCGCCGCCAGCCCCGCCGCGGCGCGCAGCGCGGTGACCGAACGGCGCAGCGAGAACCCCTTGCGCGCCGAACCGGAGCCGACGCTGGTCGTCTCGCCATGGGGGAACACCCAGCCGTAGAAATCGGGCGACAGCCGGCCCTGGTAGTAGACGTCGCAGCGGGTCCCGTCGAAGCCCGCGCCGGGCGCCGCCGGCGAGCGGACGATCTCGTGATAGGCGAAGACGAAGGGCATTTCCCGTCCGCCGCGCAGGCATTGGCGCGCCACTTCCGAACGCGCGCCATCGGCACCGATCACGATCCGTGTCCGCGCGCGTTCCACAGCCTCGGCCCCGGCGCGGCGGAACTGCACCACCGCCGCACCGTCCGGGTCGCGAACGACCGAGTCGAACGTCGCGGTGATGCGCGTGGCGCCCGCCTCGGCCGCGCGGTCGCGCAGGTAGGCGTCGAAGCTGGCCCGGTCGACCATGCCGACGAAGCCGCCGGCGATGGGCATGTCGACCTCCCGGCCCGAGGGGGCGACCATCCGTGCGGCGCTGATCCGGGCCGCCAGCAGGATGTCGGGAATATCGAAGCCTTCCATCAGGGCGGGCGGAATGGCGCCGCCGCAGGGCTTGATGCGGCCGCCACGATCCAGCAGCAGCACGGAGCGGCCGGCCCTCGCCAATTCGGTCGCGGCGGTGGCCCCGGCCGGCCCGCCGCCCACCACCACTGCATCGTAGTCGTACCTGCCGGTCACGGCAGCGGCACCGGCCGCAGCGCGAAGGCCGCGACCATCATGCCGGCGACGTACAGGCTCGTTCCGGTCGCGTTGTACCACGGGGCGCGCGCGCGCGGGTCGCGCATCAGCCGGCCCATCAGCGCCACCTGCACCATCAGCAGCCCGGCCACTGCCGTCCCCTGCGCGGGAAAGCCCCAGCGGAACAGCAGGACCATGACCCAGGCCTGCGGCAGGGCCATGGCGAGGCAGGCAACCCAGGCGGCGGGCGCCACGCCCAGACGCGCCGGCAGCGAGCCGATGCCGGTCGCCAGATCGCCTTCGACCGACTTGAAGTCGTTCAGCGTCATGATGCCGTGCGCACCGGCGCTGTACAGCGCGGCCATCGCCGCCACGCGCGGGCTGGGCGCCGCTCCGGCCATGATCGCGGCCCCGGTGACCCAGGGCAGCCCCTCATAGCAGGCGGCGCAGGCGGCATTCCCCCACCACCCGTTGCGCTTCAGCCGCAGCGGCGGCGCGCTGTAGGCCCAGGCCAGCGCGAGGCCGATCGCGGCCGCGCCGAACGCCCAGCGCCCCAGGCAGGCGGCCACCGCCAGCGACAGCACGGTCCAGGCCAGCGCCACGTGCAGGCCGGACCGGCCGGGCATGCGGCCGGAGGGAATCGGGCGCTGCGGCTCGTTGATGGCATCGACATGGCGGTCGAACCAGTCATTCGCCGCCTGGCTGGTGCCGCAGACCAGCGGGCCGCACAGCAGCACGCCGGCGACGATCTCCGGCCAGCGCCCGGCCAGCGGCACGCCGGCCGAGACGATGCCGCAGCCGAACGCCCACATCGGCGCGAACCAGGTGATCGGCTTGAGCAGTTCCAGCACCACCGGCAGGCCCGGCCGGCCGGGGGCGGCGATGGCAACCCCGGCCATCAGGGCCGCCCGGCCGGCGCGTGCCGGCGGTCGAGCAGGCGGAACGCGGTGCGCACCGCGGCGCGCGCATCCGGCGCGGTGCCGTCGGCGCCGAGTTCCACGGCCAGGCCCGGGCGGGCGAGGAAGGCGGGCCCGCCGACCAGGATCGCGATGCCGCGGTTGCGCGACTCGGCGCGCAGCAGGCGGATGCGCGCGGCGAGCGCGCCGAGATGACGATCGGCGGCGAGCGACAGGGCGGCGGTGGCGAACCAGCCGGCGCCGACACGGGCGGCGGCCTGCGCGTCGGTCATCGCCGCGGTCAACTCGGCCTGCCAGCCGGCGCGGCGGAAGAACTCGGCGACCATGACGAGACCGAAACTGTGTTGCTCGCCCGGGGCCGGCATCAGCAGGATGCGCAGGGACGGCTCCTGGGCGCCGGCAAGGGGCACCTGCGCGGCGCTCAGCCGGCGCAGGATCACCTGCAGGCACATCGTGCCCATCGCGACATGGGTGAAGCTGCAGCGGTCCATCACCCAGAGCGCGCCCAGGCGGCGCACGACCGGTGCCAGCAGGGTGAGGCAGACGGCCTCCATCGCCATGCCGCCGGCCACCGCGGAGTCGATCTCGCGGTTGACCTGCGCCGTGTCGTTGCGCAGCAGCAGGCCGACCAGCCGGTCGATCACGGCCGCGTGGCTCGGCAGGCGGGGTGCGGCGGGAACCTGGGGGCACGCCGCGACCGCTGGGCCGGGCAGGGGCATGTCGCGGAACAGCGGCGGCAGGCTGATCAGCGTGGCGCTGTGCGGTTGCTGTTCCATACCGAGGCCTTGCCTCCCGCGCTTACGTGATGGCTCCCGCAGTATCACAGTCACGGCGCCCGGATGTGTCAAGCTGTCTTTACGTCCATAATCCTTGACAGGCCGTTTGGTCCACCTCTAGCGTTGCTTCAGCCGGACCGCTCGTGCGGGGAGGGGCGCCATGAAAGACAGCTGCAGACCCAGGTTTCTGCGAGGGTGCCCCGCCAGGCCAGCTTTGTCGAGCAGGCTGTAAGGCAATGTCGACATTCGCCATCTTCACGCGCATCGCCGATTCATTCGATGCCTGCCCGTGGGGGGCGGTCGCCGGCCGCCAGCTGGGCCGCAATGCCCCGCCGCCGCGCTTCCTCTACACCGCCGAGGAACGCCGCCGCCGCGACGAGTCCCGCTGGACGCTGGTGCAGGGCGTGCTGGCGCCGGTGCAGTTCGCGATCTTCCTGGTGAGCCTCGCGCTGGTGCTGAAATTCCTCGCCACGGGGGAGGGGCTCGTGCTCGCCACCGCCTCGGTGGTGGTCAAGACCTTCGCGCTCTATGCGATCATGATCACCGGGTCGATCTGGGAACGCGACGTGTTCGGGCGCTACCTGTTCGCCCGCGCCTTCTTCTGGGAAGACGTCGTCAGCATCGTCGTGCTGGCACTGCACACCGCCTATATCGTCGGCCTGCTGTCCGGCGCGCTCGATCCCACGCGGCAGATGTGGCTGGCGCTGATCGCCTATGCCTCGTACCTGTTCAATGCAGGGCAGTATGTGCTGAAGCTGCGCCTGGCCCGTCGCGAGGGCGCGGCGGCGGTGCTACCGGGCTACGGCACCATCGGCTACTCCAAATGACCGCGGCCGTCGCCCCGCCGGGCGTTCCCGCAGCAGGCGCTTCGGCGCGGCCGGTGCTGCGCGAGCGCGGCCAGCGCGAGGTGTTCTGCGGCCTGACCAGCATCGTCTGGCTGCACCGCAAGATCCAGGATGCATTCTTCCTGGTGGTGGGCTCGCGCACCTGCGCGCACCTGCTCCAGTCCGCCGCCGGCGTGATGATCTTCGCCGAGCCGCGCTTCGCCACCGCCATCATCGACGAGCGCGACCTCGCGGGGCTGGCCGACGCCAACGACCAGCTCGACCGCGTGGTCGCGCGGCTGATCGAGCGGCGGCCGGACATCAGGCTGCTGTTCCTGGTCGGCTCCTGCCCGTCCGAGGTGATCAAGCTCGATCTTTCCCGCGCCGCGATGCGGCTGTCGCAACGGCTCGGTCCCGGCCTGCGGGTGCTGAATTATTCCGGCAGCGGCATCGAGACGACCTTCACCCAGGGCGAGGATGCCTGTCTCGCCGCCCTGGTGCCGGAGATGCCTTCAGACCCGGCATCGGCGCCGTCGCTGCTGGTGGTGGGTGCGCTGGCCGAGGTGGTGGAGGACCAGATGCGGCGGCTGTTCGGGCTGCTGGGCATCGCGCCGGTGCATTTCCTGCCGCCGCGCCAGGCCGGTGGCATGCCGCCGGTGGGGCCGGCGACGCGCATGCTGCTGGCGCAGCCCTTCCTGGCCGAGACGGCGCGGATGCTGGAGCAGCGCGGCGCGCGGCGCCTGGCCGCGCCGTTCCCGCTTGGCGCCGAGGGCACGACGCTGTGGCTGAAGGCCGCCGCCGATGCCTGGGGCGTGACGCCGGCGCATTTCCAGGGTGTCACGGAATTCGGCCAGGAGCGGGCCCGCCGCGCGGTGGCGCGCCGGGCGCCCCTGCTTTCCGGCAAGCGGGTGTTCTTCTTCCCCGACTCGCAGCTGGAAATCCCCCTCGCCCGCTTCCTGGCGCGCGAGCTGTCGATGCGGCTCGCGGAGATCGGCACGCCCTATCTGCACCGGGCGCATCTGGCCGAGGAACTGGCGCTGCTGCCCGACGATGCCCGGCTCAGCGAGGGCCAGCATGTGGACAACCAGCTCGACCGCTGCCGCGCCGAGCGGCCGGACATCGTGGTGTGCGGGCTCGGCCTCGCCAATCCGCTGGAGGCCGAAGGCCTGACCACGAAATGGTCGATCGAGCTGCTGTTCACGCCGATCCAGGGCTACGAGCAGGCGGGCGACCTGGCGGAGCTGTTCGCCCGGCCGGTGCACCGCCGCCTCAGCCTGGCGGTGTGACATGGAACTGACGCTCTGGACCTACGAGGGCCCACCCCATATCGGCGCGATGCGGGTCGTGACCGCCATGGAGGACCTGCACTACGTCCTGCATGCGCCGCAGGGCGACACCTATGCCGACCTGCTGTTCACCATGATCGAGCGGCGGGACCGCCGCCCGCCGGTGACCTATACCACCTTCCAGGCGCGTGACCTGGGCGGCGACACCGCCGGGCTGTTCCAGTCCGCGGTGCGCGAGGCGTATGAGCGCTTCCGGCCCAAGGCGATGCTGGTGGGCGCGTCCTGCACCGCGGAGCTGATCCAGGACGATCCGGGCGGCCTGGCCCGGGCGCTCGGCCTGCCGGTGCCGGTGATCGCGGTCGAGCTGCCGGCCTACCAGCGCAAGGAGAACTGGGGCGCGGCAGAGACGTTCTACCAGCTCGTCCGGGCGATGGCCGGCCCCAAGGCGCCGCCGCCCGGCACGCGGCGGCCGGCGCGGATCGGGCGGCTGCCGCCGCGCTGCAACCTGCTCGGCCCCACCGCGCTGGGCTTCCGCCACCGCGACGACGTGGCCGAGGTGATCAAGCTGCTCGATCGCATCGGCGTCGTCGTCGGCGTGGTGGCGCCGCTGGGCGCAACCCCGGCCGACCTTGCGCGGCTGGGCGATGCCGATTTCAACGTGGTGATGTATCCCGAGATCGCCGGGCCAGCGGCGCAATGGCTGGGAAGGATGTTCGACCAGCCGGCGGTGACCACGGTGCCGATCGGCACCGGCGCGACCAAGGACTTCATCGCCGCGGTGCTGAGAGCGGGCCGCCTGGAGGAGACCGAGGATCCGCCCGCGCGCGAAGCACGCGCACCGTGGTACGCGCGCTCGGTCGACTCGGGCTACCTGACCGGCAAGCGGGTTTTCATCTTCGGCGACGCCACCCACGCCGTCGCGGCGGCACGGATCGCGAGCCGGGAGCTGGGATTCGCCGTGGTCGGGCTGGGCTCCTACAGCCGCGAGCATGCCCGCGACGTGCGCGATGCGGCCAGGACCCTGGGCCTCGAGGCGCTGATCACCGACGACTACCTGGAGGTCGAGGCGCGGATCGCCGAGCTGCAGCCGGAGCTGGTGCTGGGCACGCAGATGGAGCGCCACGTCGCCAAGCGGCTGGGCATCCCCTGCGCGGTGATCTCGGCGCCGGTGCACGTGCAGGATTTCCCGGCCCGCTACTCGCCGCAGATGGGATTCGAAGGCGCGAACGTGATCTTCGATACCTGGGTGCATCCGCTGATGATGGGCCTCGAGGAGCATCTGATCACGATGTTCCGCGAGGATGGCGAATTCCACGCCGACGCGGCGCCGTCGCATCTGCCCCCCGTGCCGGTCGCCGTGGTGGAGCGCCCGGTGGTCACCAGCACCGCCTGGGCGCCGGATGCCGAGAAGGAGCTGAAGAAGATCCCGTTCTTCGTCCGCGACCGGGCGCGGCGCAACACCGAGCGCTACGCGCTGGAACGCGGCGTCGCCCGCATCACCATCGAGACGTTGTACGATGCCAAAGCCCATTTCGGACGCTGAGCCGGCCACCGTGCGGGTGGTGGTGGTCACGATGGACAGCCATTTCGGCACCGCCGTCGCGGTCGCCCGCGCGACGCTGCGGCAGCAGCTGCCGGGGCTGCGCATGGCGCTGCACACGGCCGACGATTTCGCCTCCGACCCGGCGGCGCTGGCTGCCTGCCTCACCGACATCGCCACGGCCGACATCATCATCGCCGGCATGCTGTTCCTCGAGGACCACATCCGGCTGGTGCTGCCGGCGCTGGCGGCGCGGCGGGATGGCTGCGACGCGATGGTCTGCTGCCTGTCCGCGCCCGAGATCATGCGGCTGACGCGGTTGGGCCGGTTCAGCATGTCGGGCGAGGCGCGCGGCATCGTCGGGCTGTTGAAGCGCCTGCGCGGCAAAGCCGGCGCCGCAGGCGGCGGCGGGGCCAGCGGGCGCGGCCAGATGGCCATGCTGCGCGAGCTGCCGCGGCTGCTGCGCTACATACCGGGCACCGCGCAGGATGTGCGGGCCTATTTCCTCACCCTGCAATACTGGCTCGCCGGATCCGCGGAGAACCTGGCGAGCATGGTGGCGATGCTGGTGAACCGCTACGCGGCGGGCGCAAGGGCGGGGCTGGCCGGGCGGCTGAAGGTTGCGGCCCCGATCCACTACCCCGAGCTGGGTCTCTACCATCCGCGCATGCCGGGCCGGGTGACCGACCGGCTCACGGCGCTGCCGCGCGCCGGCACCGGCGGCACGGTGGGCGTGCTGATGCTCCGCTCCTACGTGCTGGCCAACAACGCCCGGCACTATGACGGGGTGATCGCGGCGCTGGAGGCCCGCGGGCTCGACGTGATCCCGGCCTATGCCGCCGGGCTCGACGGCCGTCCCGCGATCGAGGCGTTCTTCCTGCGCGACGGCCGGCCCTGCGTGGACGCGGTGGTGTCGCTGACCGGGTTCTCGCTGGTGGGCGGGCCGGCCTACAACGATGCCAGCGCGGCGGAGGCCGTTCTGGCGCGCCTCGACGTGCCCTATGTCAGCGCCCATCCGCTGGAGTTCCAGACGCTGCGGCAATGGGGCGAGGACCGGCGCGGCCTGCTGCCGGTGGAAGCCACGATGATGGTGGCGATCCCGGAGCTCGATGGCGGCATCTGGCCGATGACCTATGGCGGCCGCGGCGGCGAGGATGCCGCCGACCGCGACATGGTGTCGCATCCCGAACGGGCCGGCATGCTGGCCGCGCGGATCGCGCGGCTGGTGGCGCTGCGCCGGACGGCGCGGGCGGAGCGCAGGATCGCCGTGGTACTGTTCAACTTCCCGCCCAACGCGGGGGCCACCGGCACGGCGGCCCATCTCGGCGTGTTCGCCTCCCTCTACAACACGCTCGGGCGCCTGCGGCAGGAAGGCTACACGGTGGATGTGCCGGCGGACGCCGACGCGCTGCGCGAGATGATCGTCACCGGCAATCGCGAACGCTTCGGCACCACGGCCAACGTCGCCGCCCGGGTGCCGGCCGACGCGCATGTCCGCTCCACGCCGTGGCTGGAGGAGATCGAGGCGAGCTGGGGGCCGGCGCCGGGGCGGCAGCAATCCGACGGGCGCGACATCTTCGTGCTCGGCGTCCGGCTGGGCAACGTCTTCGTCGGCGTGCAGCCCGGCATGGGCTACGAGGGCGACCCGATGCGGCTGCTGTTCGAGCATGGCTTCGCGCCGACCCACGCCTTCGCCGCCTTCTACGCCTGGCTGAGGGCGGATTTCGGTGCCCATGCAGTGCTGCATTTTGGCACCCATGGCGCGCTGGAATTCATGCCGGGCAAGCAGGCCGGCATGTCGGGCACCTGCTGGCCCGACCGGCTGATCGGAGATCTGCCGAATTTCTATCTCTACGCCTCCAACAATCCGTCGGAAGGGCTGATCGCCAAGCGGCGGGCAGGCGCAACCCTGGTCTCGTACCTGACCCCGCCGGTGACGGCGGCGGGGCTCTACCGCGGGCTGCTGGATCTGAAGGCGTCGCTGGACCGCTGGCGGGCGATGGGGCCGGAGACGGATATCGGCCAGCGTGCCGCCCTGGCCGGTCTGATCCAGGCGCAGGCGGCCGCGGTCGAGCTGGCGGGCACCGAGCCGGTCTGGGCCGACGCGGCGCCGGCGGAGATCGAGCGGCTGGGCCACGCGCTGCGGGAGCTCGAAGGCACGCTGATCCCGCACGGGCTGCATGTGGTGGGCTCCCCGCCCGATGCCGGCCAGCGTGCCGAGATGCTGGACGCAGCGGGCTTGAGCGACCCGGTGGAGCGGGCGCGCATCGATGCGCTGCTGGCCACTGACAGCGAGCTGCCGGGCATCGTCGCAGCACTCGACGGCTGCTACATCCGCCCGGCACCGGGCGGCGACCTGCTGCGCACGCTGGATGTGCTGCCGACCGGGCGCAATCTGCACGGATTCGATCCGTTCAAGCTGCCCAGCGCCTTCGCCATGCAGGATGGCGCGCGCCAGGCGGCCCGGCTGCTGGCGCGCCATGCCGCCGAGGGCAGCCCGCCGCCGCGCACGATCGCGATGGTGCTGTGGGGCACCGACAACCTGAAAACCGAAGGCGGGCCGATCGCCCAGGCGCTGGCTCTGATGGGGGCGCAGCCGCGCTTCGACTCCTATGGCCGGCTGTGCGGCGCCCGGCTGGTGCCGCTGGCCGAGCTCGGCCGGCCGCGCATCGACGTGGTGATCACGCTGTCCGGCATCTTCCGCGACCTGCTGCCCCTGCAGGTGAAGCTGCTCGCCGAGGCGGCGCTGCTCGCGGCGCAGGCCGAGGAAGAGCCGGAGCGCAACTTCATCCGTGCCCACGCGCTCGCCCATGTCGCCGCGCATGGCGGCACCATCGGGCAGGCCGCGCTGCGGGTGTTCGGCAATGCCGACGGAACCTACGGCGCCAATGTCAACACGCTGGTCGGCGACGGGGTGTGGAACGACGAGGACGAGCTGGCCGAGGCCTTCGTGCGCCGCAAGGGCTTCGCCTACGGCACCGACGGCAAGCCGGCGCGGCACGACGCGGTGCTCGCCGGGATGCTCAAGACGGTCGAGGTCACCTACCAGAACCTCGATTCCATCGAGGTCGGCGTCACCACGGTGGACCACTACTTCGATACGCTGGGCGGCATCAGCCGCGCCGTGCGCCGGGCCCGCGGCGGCATCGCCTCGGCGGTCTATATCGGCGACCAGACCCGCGGCGACGGCGTCGTCAGGACCATCGCCGAGCAGGTGACGCTGGAGACGCGCACCCGCGCGCTGAACCCGAAATGGTACGAGGCGCTGCTGCAGCACGGCTTCGAGGGCGTGCGCGAGATCGAGGCCCATGTGACCAACACGATGGGCTGGTCGGCCACCACCGGCCAGGTCGCCCCCTGGGTCTACGAGCATCTGTCGCAGACCTTCGTGCTCGACGACGCGATGCGGGCGCGCCTGGCGGCCCTGAACCCGACGGCATCGACCCGGATCGCGAACCGGCTGATCGAGGCGCATGAGCGCAACTACTGGTCGCCCGACGCGGCCATGCTGGAGGCGCTGCGGCGCGCCGGCGAGGAACTGGAAGACCGGCTTGAAGGCATCACGGCAGGAGTTGCGGCATGAGCGACATCGTCGACGAGCGGCGCGCGCCGCCACGCAGCTTCACCCGTTGCGTCGACGCCGAAGGCGCGCCGGGGCGGGACGCCGAAGGCGCGCCGGGGCGCGACGCCCGAGGCGCGCGGGGGCGCGATGGCGAGGGCAGCGTGCAGGTGCAGATGGATCCGGCGGTGAAGATCGGCACCGCCAAGGTCTTCGCCGTCTACGGCAAGGGCGGCATCGGCAAGAGCACCACCTCCTCGAACCTCTCCGTCGCCTTCTCGAAGCTTGGCAAGCGGGTGCTGCAGATCGGCTGCGACCCAAAGCACGATTCCACCTTCACGCTGACCAAGCGGATGCAGCCGACGGTGATCGATGTGCTGGAATCGGTCGATTTCCACCCCGAGGAGCTGCGCCCCGAGGATTTCGTCGTCGAGGGCTACAACGGCGTGATGTGCATCGAGGCCGGCGGCCCGCCGGCCGGCACCGGCTGCGGCGGCTACGTGGTCGGCCAGACGGTGAAGCTGCTGAAGGAGCATCACCTGCTGGAAGACACCGACGTGGTGATCTTCGACGTGCTGGGCGACGTGGTGTGCGGCGGCTTCGCGGCCCCCCTCCAGCATGCCGACCGCGCGGTGATCGTGGCGGCCAACGATTTCGATTCGATCTTCGCGATGAACCGCATCGTCGCCGCGATCGGCGCCAAGGCGAGGAACTACAATGTCCGCCTCGCCGGCGTCATCGCCAACCGCAGCGACGATACCGACCAGATCGACCGCTACAACGCCGAATCGGGGCTGCGCACGCTCGCGCATTTCCCCAACCTGGACGCGATCCGCCGCAGCCGGCTGAAGAAGAGCACGCTGTTCGAGATGGAGTCCTCGCCGGAGCTGGAGGCGGTGAAGGCGGAGTATCTGCGCCTGGCGGCGCTGCTGTGGGCCGGCGCCGCGCCGCTGGACGCGCGCTCGCTGAAGGACCGCGAGATCTTCGACCTGCTGGGGTTCGACTGATGCCCACGCTCACCTACCAGGAACGCCGCGGCGAGCTGCACGCGTATTTCGATCGCACCGCGATGGAGGCGTGGAAGCGCCTGACCTCCGACGCGCCGGTGGGCAGCATCCGCGCCACGGTGCGGGCGGGGCGCGATGCGATGCGCGCCTTGCTGCTGGACTGGCTGCCGGCCGAACTGCACGGGCGGCGGATCCTCGATGCCGGCTGCGGCACCGGGGCGCTGGCGGTGGAGCTGGCGCGGCGGGGCGCCAGGGTGGTGGCGGTCGACCTGTCGCCCCGGCTGGTGGGGCTGGCCGCCGAGCGCATGCCGGACGATGTCGGCCATCGCATCGATTTCCGCGTCGGCGACATGCTGGACCCGTCGCTGGGCGCGTTCGACCACGTGGTGGCGATGGATTCGCTGATCCACTATCGCGCCGAGGACGTGGTGCGGGTGCTGGCCCAGCTCGCCGGGCGCACCGCCGCCACGGTGCTGTTCACCTACGCGCCCCGCACCACGCTGCTGGCGACGATGCACGCGGTGGGGCGGCTGTTCCCGCGCAGCGACCGCGCGCCGGCGATCGAGCCGGTGGCGGCGCACAACCTGGCCCGGCGCATCGCCGTGGCACCGGGGCTGCAGGGATGGCGGACGCAGCGGACCCACCGGGTGACGTCGGGCTTCTACATCTCCCAGGCGCTGGAGCTGGCGGCCCGATGAGCGCGCTCAACGACCGGCTGGCGCGGCAATGGGCGCAGCTGAGCCCGCGCTGGCTGCCCTTCGCCGATGCCGCCACGCCGGAGCTGCCGATGGGCCGCCTGCTGCGGCTGTCGCTGTTCCAGGTGACGGTGGGCATGGCGGTGGTGCTGCTGATCGGCACGCTGAACCGGGTGATGATCGTCGAGCTGAACGTGCCGGCCTGGCTGGTGGCGGTGATGGTGTCCCTGCCGCTGGTCTTCGCGCCGTTCCGCGCGGTGGTCGGCTACAAGTCCGACACCCATCGTTCGGTGCTGGGCTGGTGCCGGGTGCCGTATATCTGGATGGGCACGCTGCTGCAGTTCGGCGGGCTCGCCATCATGCCGTTCGCGCTGATCCTGCTGTCGGGCGACAGCAACGGGCCCGCCTTCATCGGCCAGGCAGGTGCCGCGCTCGCTTTCCTGCTGCTCGGCGCCGGGCTGCACGTCACCCAGACGGTTGGGCTCGCCCTGGCAACCGATCTGGCGCCCCCGTCCGCCCAGCCGCGGGTGGTGGCGCTGCTGTGCATGATGATGCTGCTGGGCATGATCGGCTCCGCGCTGATCCTGGGCGCATTGCTGGCCGATTTCAGCCAGATCCGTCTGATCAAGGTGATCCAGGGCACGGCGGTCGTGACCATGGTGCTGAACGTCGTCGCGCTGTGGAAGCAGGAGCCGCGCAACCCCGCGCGCACCGCCCATGCCCGCAAGGTGCCCAGCTTCGCCGAGGCCTGGCGCGGCTTCGCCGCCATCGGGCAGCCGGTGCGGCGCCTGGTCGCGCTCGGCCTGGGGACGGTGGCCTTCAGCATGCAGGACATCCTGCTGGAACCGTTCGGCGGCAAGGTGCTCGGCCTCGCGGTCGGCACCACCACCAGCCTGACGGCGCTGCTGGCGGTGGGCGGGCTGGCGGGGTTCGGCCTGGCCGCCCGCGCGCTCGGCCGCGGCGCCGACCCCTACCGCTTTTCCGCCTTCGGCGCCCTGGCCGGCCTGGCCGGCTTCACCGCCGTCATCTTCGCCGCCCCGCTGCTCTCGGTGGCGCTGTTCGCGCTGGGCACCGGGCTGATCGGGCTTGGTGCCGGGCTGTTCGCCCATTGCACCCTGACCGCGACCATCTCCAGCGCCAAGCCGGGCCAGGCCGGGCTGGCGCTGGGCGTGTGGGGCGCGGTGCAGGCCTCGGCCGCCGGATCGGCCGTCGCGCTCGGCGGGCTGATCTGCGATGGCGTGAACGGGCTGGCCGCGCAGGGCCTGCTTGGCCAGGGCCTGGTCGGCGCCGCCACCGGCTACTCCGTTGTCTATCACATCGAGATCGCCCTGCTGTTCGCCACCCTGGTCGCGCTCGGCCCGTTGGTGCGGGCCGTGCCGCGCGCGCAGATCGGCTTCGACTGCGCCCAATTCTCCCGCCTGCAACCCTGAGCATCGAGGGGCCGCCAATGCCGACCGGCGCAATCACGGGCTACATGGACGTCGCACAGATCACGCTCTATGCGTTCTGGCTGTTCTTCGCGGGGCTGATCTACTACCTGCGCCGCGAGGACAAGCGCGAAGGCTATCCGCTGCAATCCGACCGGTCCGGCAGGGTGACGGTGCAGGGCTTCCCGCCCGTCCCGGCGCCCAAGACGTTCCGCCTGCCGCATGGCGGCACCGTCACCGCGCCGCGGGTCGAGCCCCCTTCGGAGGCCGGCATCGCCACGCCGTCGGCCGCCTGGCCCGGCGCGCCGCTGGTGCCGGTGGCCGACCCGATGGTGCATGGCGTGGGCCCCGCCGCATACGCCCAGCGCGCCGACACGCCGGACCTGACGCTGGAGGGCGAACACCGGATCGTGCCGCTGCGGGTGGACGCCCATCACCATGTGGCGGCGGAGGACCTCGATCCGCGCGGCATGCCCGTCATCGGCCTGGACAATGTGGCTGCCGGCACCGTCTCGGATGTCTGGATCGACCGGTCGGAAATGGTGATCCGCTACCTCGAGGTCACCGTGCCCATGCCGGACGCGCCGGCGCGGCAGGTGCTGTTGCCGATGACTCTGGCCCGCGTCGGGCGGCGTGGCGTGAAGGCGGCCTCGGTGCTGGCGCGCCATTTCGCCACGGCCCCGGGCCTGGCCAACCCCGACGCGGTGACGCTGCGCGAGGAGGATCGCATCTGCGCCTACTTCGCCAGCGGCCATCTCTACGCCAGGCCCTCGCGCACGGAGCCGCTGCTTTGAACGAGCACGAGCACGAGCCGATCCCCGGCCTGCCGGCGCACCTGCCGGCGGGGGAGCGCATCCTGTGGCAGGGCGCGCCGGACTGGCGGGGCCTGGCACGGCGCGCCTACCATGTCGGGCAGGTGGGCATCTATTTCGGGTTCCTGCTGGCCTGGGCCGCGATCTCCGCCGCGACGCACCGCACGCTGGCCACCCTGCCGTCCACCGCGCTGCTGTTGGCCGGGCTGGCGGCGGGGGCGATGGCGGTCCTTGCCGGCCTGGCCTGGCTGACCGGGCGCACCACGATCTACACCATCACCAACCGCCGGGTGGTGATGCGCTTCGGCATCGCCCTGCCGATGAGCATCAACCTGCCCTTCGCGCAGATCGTCTCGGCCGGGGTCAGGCTGCATGCGGGCGGCCGCGGCGACATCGTCCTGGCGCTGCCGGCCACGCAGCGGATCGCCTATCTCGTGCTCTGGCCGCATGTGCGGCCATGGCGGCTGGCCCGGGCGGAGCCGATGCTGCGCGCCGTGCCCGAAGCGGAACGGGTGGCGCAGATCCTGGCCCGCGCCCTGGCCGCCGGCGCCGCGCAGGCCGCGCCCGCCATGGCCAGCGCCGCGCCGGCCCGGCCGGCCCGCGCGGAGGCCGTGGCATGAGCGCCGGCACCTCCGCGGCACCGGTCCATTTCCCGCGCGCGGCACTGGTCGCGGCCGGCGGGATCATCGGGCTTTCGCTGCTCGCCGCCATCGCCGGGCGCATCACCGGCCCGGTGGCGACCGTGGGCCTGGCAGCCGAGGTCGATTCCCGCGGCCTGCGCTTCGAGGACCGCGCCGATGGCGGCGTGGGCATATACGATCCCGGCACGAATTCGCTGGTCGAGATCGCCGCTCCGGGCACCAACGGCTTCCTGCGCGCCACGCTCCGCGGCCTGGCCCGCGAGCGCCACGCCGTCGGCGCCGGGCAGGAGGCGCCGTTCCGCCTGACCCGCTGGAGCGACGGGCGGCTGACGCTGGACGATCCCGCGACGGGGCGCCACGTCGAGATGGTCGCCTTCGGCGAGACCAATGCCGAAGTCTTCGCGAAACTGCTGGTGGAGAAGAGGACGCCGCGATGAGCATCGGTTCCGCGCGAGTCATCGAGGGCATGTGCCGGCTGGAGCTGGAGCAGACGCCGGAAAGCCTGCACGCCTACGCCGTGCTCGACGGCGTGGAGATCAACCCCGGCGACACGGTGCTGCTGCACGGCGCGCCCAGCGGCATCGGCTTCGGCGAGCGCGGCATGTTCGATTGCCGCTTCACCGTGCGCCGCGCCGGCCGCCTGCTGCGCGCCTGGACCCAGCTCACCGGCCTGCTGGAGCTGACCGAGCTCTACGAGGTCGGATTCCTGCCGAAGGAGGTGTCATGAACCAGATCTCCCGCACCGCGGCGCCGAACGCGACCACGCAGTTCGCCCAGCGCGACACCGTGCTCAGCCCGCGCTTCTACACCACCGATTTCGACGCGATGGACCGGTTCGACGTCGGGTCCGTCCGCGAGGAATGGGACAAGCTGATGGCGGAGTTCAGGAGCGACCCCAACAAGGGCCATTTCATCCGCAACGGCGATTTCGACATCGACCTGTCCACCATGCCGGCCGACCTGCGGGAGGAATTCATCGAGTTCCTGGTCAGCTCGGTCACCGCCGAGTTCTCCGGCTGCGTGCTGTATGCCGAAATCAAGACCCGGGTGAAGAACCCCGACATCCGCGACTGGTTCGCCTTCATGGCCCGCGACGAGGCGCGCCATGCCGGGTTCATCAACGACACGTTGAAGGATTTCGGCGTGGGCGTGGATCTGAGCTTCCTGACCAAGGCGAAGAAATACACCTTCTTCCAGCCCAAGTTCATCTTCTACGCCGTCTACCTGTCGGAGAAGATCGGCTACGCCCGCTACATCACGATCTACCGCCAGCTCGAACGCCACCCCGAGCTGCGCTTCCATCCGATCTTCAAGTGGTTCCGCGAGTGGTGCAACGACGAGTTCCGCCACGGCGAGGGCTTCGCGCTGATGATGCGCGCCAATCCGCAGGTGATCAGCGGCCTCAACCGGCTGTGGATCCGCTTCTTCCTGCTCGCCGTCTTCGCAACGATGTACGTGCGCGACCATGCCAGGCCGGTGTTCCACAAGGCGCTCGGCCTCGACCCGACCGAGTACGACATGCAGGTCTTCCGCATCACCAGCGAAATCTGCAAGCAGTGCTTCCCGGTGACGCTGGACATCGAGAACCCCGCCTTCCTGGCCGGGCTCGAACGGCTGCGGCGGATCGGCGAGGCGATGGGCCGGGCCAAGGCCGCGGGCGGCGCGCTGAACCTGGTGCGGCGCGGCTGGCTCGCCGCCGGCGCCGGGCTGACCCTGGCGCGGCTGTTCCTGATGGCGCCCAGGCGGGGCGAGCTGCCGCGGCAGGTGCGCCTGTCGCCGGCGTGGTAGGGCGCGGATGCGCTATTTCTGCCCGATCGCCTACACGCTGCTGGTCTGGTGGCTCAGCACCGGGCTGATCGTCTATCTCGACGGACTGCCGCGGCGGACCTTCCGCTGGACGCTCCTGGGCGCGACGGTGCTGCTGGGCGCGGCGCTGTACCAGCTGCGGGCCAGCGGCGCCGACACGACCGTCGCGGGCGCCTATGTGTCCTTCACGGCGGGCGTGCTGGCCTGGGGCTGGCTCGAGGTCGGGTTCCTGATGGGGCCGCTGACCGGCCCGTGGAAGCGCCCATGCCCGCCGGATTGCCGCGGCTGGCAGCGCGTGGGGCTGGCGATACGGGCCATCCTCTACCATGAGCTCGCCATCATCGCTTTGGCCGGCGTCATCGCCGCGCTGAGCTGGAACGCCGACAACCGGGTGGGGATGTGGACCTTCGCGGTGCTCTGGATCATGCGGGTGAGCGCCAAGCTCAACGTGTTCCTGGGCGTGCGCAACCTGGGCGAATCGTTCCTGCCGGCGCACCTGGCCTACATGGGCAGCTTCTTCCGCCGCCGGCCGATGAACCTGGCCTTCCCGCTCTGCGTCACCGCCGCCAGTGCCGCGACCGCGTGGCTGGTGCAGCTGGCGACCGCCGACGGCGTGAGCGAATTCGACGCGACCGGCATCACCTTCGTTGCCACCATGCTCGCGCTCGCGGTGCTGGAGCACTGGCTGCTGGTCGTCCCGCTGCCGGAGACGGCGCTGTGGCAGTGGAGCCTGGCCACGCATGCCGAACCGGCGAAGCCGCCGGCGCTGACGGCCACCGCGGTCCTGGCGGCCGCGCCGCCGGCCCGCGCAATCAACATGCCTGCACAGGGGGGATGGCGATGAACTACGAGAATTTCTTCCGCAAGCAGCTCGACGGCCTGCGCCGCGAGGGCAACTACCGGGTCTTCGCCGATCTGCAGCGCCATGCCGGGAGCTTCCCGAAGGCGACGCATTACCGGGAACGTGGCCAGGCGCCGGTTACGGTGTGGTGCTCGAACGACTATCTCGGCATGGGCCAGCACCCGCTTGTGCTGGGCGCGATGCACGAGGCGCTGGACCGTTGCGGCGCCGGCGCCGGTGGCACCCGCAACATCGCCGGCACCAACCACTGCCACGTGCTGCTGGAGGAGGAGCTGGCCCATCTGCACGGGCAGGAAAGCGCGCTGCTGTTCAATTCGGGCTACATGGCCAACTGGGCGACGCTCAGCACCATCGGCGCGCGGCTGCCCGGCTGCATCATCCTGTCCGACGCCTCCAACCACGCCTCCATGATCGAGGGCGTCCGGCAGAGCCGGGCCGAGAAGCACATCTTCGCCCATAACGACCCGGCCGACCTGGAACGCCTGCTCGCCGGCATGGACCCGGACCGGCCGAAGCTGGTGGCGTTCGAATCGGTCTATTCGATGGACGGCGACATCGCCCCGATCGGCGAGATCTGCGACGTGGCCGAGAAATACGGCGCCATGACCTTCCTTGACGAGGTCCATGCGGTCGGCCTCTACGGCCCGCATGGCGGCGGCGTGGCCGAGCGGGACGGGGTGGCCCACCGCCTCACCGTGATCGAGGGCACGCTGGCCAAGGCGTTCGGCGTGGTCGGCGGCTACATCGCCGGCTCGGCCGCCATGTGCGACTTCGTGCGCAGCTTCGCCTCCGGCTTCATCTTCACCACCGCGGTGCCGCCCGCCGTGGCCGCGGGCGCACTGGCCGCGGTGCGCCACCTGAAGGAGAGTGATACCGAGCGCCAGCGCCAGCAGGCCCGCGTGGCCGAGCTGCGCCGCCGGCTGGACGAGGCGGGCGTGCCGCACTACGCCAACCCCAGCCATATCGTTCCCGTCATGGTCGGCGACCCGGTGCTGTGCAAGCAGATCAGCGACCGGCTGCTCGACCAGTTCGGCATCTACGTCCAGCCGATCAACTACCCCACCGTGCCCCGCGGCACCGAGCGGCTGCGCATCACGCCCTCACCGCTCCACACCGACGCCGACATGGACGCCCTGATCGACGCCCTGTCGCGCATCTGGTCCGACCTCTCGCTCTGGCGTGCGGCCTGAGCGGAGCCATCGACGTGCCACTGAAGAGGAGTGCCTGGATTTGACCGACAGAAGCGACACCGGCGCATCGCGCCGCACCCTGCTGCGCACCGGCCTGGCCGGCGCCGCGGCGGCAGCCACCGCGCTCGCCGCGGGAGCGGCGCGGGCGCAGGCCAAGATCGCCCCTGCCATGGTGCAGTACCAGGCGATGCCGAAGGACGGCAAGAAATGCGCCGACTGCGCCCAGTTCGTGGCGCCGGCGAGTTGCAAGATCGTCGACGGCACGATCAAACCCGAAGGCTGGTGCATCGCCTTCGCCGCCAAGAGCTGATCCCGCGGCGGTACGCAGCAAGGGCCGGGGCGAGCAATCGCCCCGGCCCTTCTTGCTGCCGCCCGGCCGGTGCTACGGCGCCGGCAGGGCAGGAGCCTTGGGAGAGATCGATCGCAGATAGGCGATCAGGTCGGCGCGGTCGGCGCCCACCGTCACGCCCGCCAGCGCCATCTTGGTGCCCGGAATGAAGCCGCTCGGCTTGGTCAGCCAGGCATCGAGCTCTTCATAGGTCCAGGTGCCGCCTTTGCTCTTCATGCCCGGCGAATAGTCGAAGCCCGGCATGTGCGCCTTCGGCCCCCCCACGACGCCATAGAGATTGGGACCGACTCCGGCCTTGCCGCCCTCGTTGAAGGTGTGGCAGGCGATGCAGGCGTATTTCAGCAGGTCGGCCTGGCCGCGCGCGGCATCCCCGGCGGCGAGCAGGGCGCCGAGGCTGGGCGGCTTCTCCGCAGCCGCGGGTGCGCTGACGGCCACCGGCGCGGGGCGCGGCAACGGGCTGGCGGACAGGGTGCGCAGATAGTCGATGACGTTGGCCCGCTCCTGCGGCTTGGCGAGGCCGGCAAAGGCCATCTTGGTGCCGGGCGCATACTTGGCGGGGGCCGCCAGCCATTCGTTGAGGGCGTCGAACGTCCAGTCGCCGGGCTTGCCCTTCAGCGCGGCGGAGTAGCCGAAGCCCGGCTTCGCGCCATGCCCCGCGCCGACGATGCCGTAGAGGTTGGGTCCAACCCCTGCCTTGCCCTCCGGCGTGAAGGAATGGCACGCGGCGCAGACCTTCCTGGCGACGGCTTCGCCCGCGGCCGGGTCGGCGCTGGCCATCAGGTTGGCGACCGGCGGCGGCGCCTCCGGCGTCGCGGCCGGCCCGGCCGGTGCAGTCTCGATCTGGAACGCCGGCTTCTCCAACGGGGTGACCCGCACCAGCGCCTTTCCGACCAGGCCGCAGGCGAAGAAGGTGATGCCGGCCACCAGCACCGCGGCGACGGCCTTGTTGAATTCCATTGCATTCATGATACGTTCCCGTCTGTCGAAAGAACCGGCTTCCGACCCGGGAGGTCGGAAGCCGTAACGGCGATCGCGAAATGCGCAGCCCGCGCTACGGTTTCGGCACCGCGGCAAGCTCCGGGAAGGTCTCCAGCATGCTGGCCCCGAACAGCGGCTTGTAGACGCCGTTGTGGCATGTGGCGCAGCTCACCTTCGGCCCGTCCCCGTCCGGCCCGAGCCGCGCATGCGGGAAGCTCCCCTTCAGCGGATCGAGATAGGCGGCGTTGAGGTCGCGCACCATGCGGATGCCGTACCAGGCGGTGGCGCGCTGCGGCGAGCTCTGCTCCCAGTCGGAGAAGGAGCGGGTGTTGTGGCAGAAGGTGCAGTTCACGCCGAGGGCGCTGGAGAAGTGCATCATCAGCCCGTACGTCTCCTCGGCCTGCTTGATGGACTGGCGATTGCCCGTCGGCAGCGCGGTGGTGCCGGCCACGCGGATATCCGTCTGACGGGCGAGGAAGTCGGTCAGCGCGTCATAGGGCAGCGACGAGAGCCCGGCGATCGCCGTCGGGTGATTCTGCCCGGTCGGCGCCTGCGCCATGCCGAGGGCCTGCTGCGGGCCGCTGTTGCTGAACCAGATATTGGCTGGCACCGGCTCGCCGCGATGGCAGGTGTAGCAGGTGACCCCGGTGCCCGCGACATGGTCCTTCCAGTCCGCGTTGATGTGCTGGACCATCTGCAGCATCCGCCGGGCGACCACCTTCGTGTAGAGTTCGTCGGACGACATGTCGTTGGTGTTGTGGCAATAGGCGCAGCCCTGCTGCGGCGACACCCAGTTCGTGATGGAAACCATCAGCCGGGTGAACTCCGCGGTGCTCACATCCTTCAGCACCTGCACGTTCTTGTAGACGGTGCCCGCCGGCGGGCCGACATTGCCGAGCGAGGGCAGCAGCTCCGGCACCCGGTTGGCGGCGGCGAGCGGGCCGAGGGTCTTGGCGTCGTAGAGCTGCACCATGCCGGTGCCGCGATAGCCGCGCTGCACCGATTCCAGCGCCGGGCGGCGGACGATCATGATGAACACGGCGATGACGACCACCGCGCTGGCGGCGATGATGCCGAGCTGGAGCGGGGAAAGCCGGCCATTGCGGGTCATTTCGTCACTCCCGGCAGGGTCGTGGGATCCACCACCTGGGGGAACACCGCGGGGTAGGGCGGCGCGATCCCGTGCTTGACACCCCAGAGATACCAGTTGTCCACCACCGTTCCGGTCAGCAGGATGCCGATGCCGCCGGTCAGCGGGCAGAGCACCGCGAACCACCAGCCCCAGCGATGCCAGGATTCGAAGGTGGCGTTGAAGCCCATGGTCCAGCGCCAGAAGATCGCCGCGCGCTCGGCCGCGGTGCCGCGATCCACCACCTGTTCCAGCTCGCGCTCGCCGCCGAAGCGGCTGACGGCAAGGATGGTGGCCCCATGCATGGCGAACAGGACCGCCGAGCCGTAGAGGAACGCGATCGAGAGCATGTGGAACGGGTTGTAGAACAGGTTGCCGTAGCGGATGGAGAAGGCGGCGGTCCAATCCAGATGGGGGAAGATGCCGAAGGGCACGGCCTCGCCCCAGCTTCCCATCAGCAGCGGGCGGATGAAGCCCAGCACCAGGTAGAGCCAGATCGCGGCGGCGAAGGCCCAGGCGGTGTGGGTGCCGAGGCCGAGCGCCACTGCGCGGCGATAGACGCGCGCCCACCACAGCAGGATCGAGGCGGTCAGGAAGAAGCCGGCGACCAGCCACCAGCCGCCCTGGGCCAGCGGCGGGAAGCGCAGGCCATAGGCCGGCGACGGTGGCTCCAGCGCCAGCCAGGGCAGCTGGCGGACGAACTGGACGAGGTTCCAGTTCACCGAGGCCAGCATGTTCAGCCCCATGATCTCGATGGCGATGAAGCCGCAGACCAGCGAGAAGACGCCGAGCGTGCCCAGGTAGATCGGCCCGATCTGCGCGTCGCCGAACATGCCGAGCAGATGGCTGAAGCCCGGCTTGCCCGTGCGCGGGGAGCTGCCCCGGGGCAGCGCGATGCCGGCGTGCAGCGGCCCGCGGAGCTGCACCTGGGTGAAGATGTTCTGATATTCAGCCATCTCGCAGCCCCCCTTATTTCCAGATCGGAAGATTGAGCCACCAGCCCCACCATTCCGGCCAGCCGCGGGTCCAGAACGGCCCGCTGATGATGATGCACACGGCACTCCAGAATGCCGCCGACAGCGCCAGGAACAGGCCGAGCCGGTGGATGCCCAGCGTGCCGATCGAATAGCCGATCAGATCCCGGAAGAAGACGTTCTCGTGTTCCGCGGTCTTCATCGTCTCGCCGGCGCGCGGGTTGGCGGCCGAGAGGATGAGCGAGCCGTGCAGGCCGAGGGCCAGCACCGTGGTGAAGAAGAAGCTCACCGCGATCATGTGCGCCGGGTTGTAGTGGAAATGCAGGTACTGGTAGCCGGTGTTCGATACCCAGTCGAGATGGCTCATGATCCCGTAGGGGAAGCCGTGGCCCCAGGCGCCCATCAGCACGGGGCGGATCACCACCAGGCTGAAATACGCGAAGATCGCCACGCTGTAGGCGAACGGAATGTGCAGCCCCATGCCGAGCTTGCGCGCGATCTCGGCCTGGCGCAGCGCCCAGGAGCAGAACGCGCCCAGCGCGCAGATGGTGATCAGCTGCCAAAGCCCGCCCTGCTTCAGCGGCGCGAAGGCCAGCCCGTAGGCGATGTCGGGCGGCGCGATGCTGATGCGCCACAGGTTCCAGGTTGGGCCGATCGCAGCACCCCAGACGATGAGCGCGGTGCCGAGCACCGCGAAGAACACCGTGGTGACCCCGAAGAAGCCGACATAGAAGGGACCGACCCAGAAATCGAACAGGTCGCCACCCACCAGGGTGCCGCCCCGCACGCGGTATTTCTTCTCGAAGCTGAGCATCGCCATGACGGGCACCTCCGCTCATGAAGCCGTGGTTCGACCACCGTTCCCGGATTTCATTTCGATGTCGGGCGGGGCTGACGGTCTCCCGGAACCCCGCCCGCCACCGCAGGCACGGCGTGCTACCTGCTCGGCGCCGGAAGCGGTGCCATCTGTGCCGCGGCGCCCTTCTGAGGCCCCTCGATCCAGTTGAACCGATTCGTGCTGAGCAGGATGAAGTGGATCAGCAACGCCAGGGTGAAGAGGAACACGGAAAGTGCCACGAGCACCCGCCGCGGATCGAACAGCAGCCACATTCTCCACATGGATGCTGCCCCCTACACCAGGAACGAGAGTGCGTGGGTCGCAATCCCGTTCACGCCATCGACCATGGAGGTCGTGTAGCCGTTGACGCCCGGCAACCAGGGGCGCCACTGCCACACGAGGAAATGCGCGATGATCGCTATCACCGTGAACACGATGAAGCTCGTCACGAAGATCCCGTGGAACTCCTTGGCCTCGCTTTCGGTGAGCCCGGAAATCGAGCCTACCGATCGGCTATCGCTGGGCATGATACCTACCCTCCGTCACTCGCCTTGCGGCGACTGCCGCGCAGACCCGCGCGACTGGGCAGCGCCGTGGCGCGCGAACGCCACGGTTCGCGTTCCGCCCGGGGGCCGGGCGGTGCGCTGGTTGGGCCCGGGCCGCGCGCTGCGGCCTCCTCGGGCGCATGTGTGCGGCGCGGCTCATGCCGGCTGCGCCACGGGCTGGAGCAGGCTGTACAGCCGCGCACCGGTGACCCGGTCCTCACCGGCTTCGCGTGCGGCGCGTTCGGCCTGCTCGCGGAAGCGCTTGGTGGCGGAGATGCGCACCAGGAAGGGCTCGGCCGCCATGCGGGCGTCGAGCAGTTCGAGCGCGTCGTCGTCCCAGGGAACGATCTGTGCCAGGCGCGCCGGCGTCGCCTCGACGCGGTCCATCTCCGTCGATAGCGGCAGGATGTGGAACAGCGCATCGAACAGGGCGTTGCAGTATTCCTGGACGATGTAGGTGGCGCCGGCATAGCCCATGAACGGCGTGCCGGTGGCGCGGCGGATGATGGCGCCGGGAAACGATGCCGGGATGTACACCGCGCGGGTGCCGAGCTCGGCGGCGTAGAGGCGTTCGTTATAGGACCCGAACAGCACCAGCGGCGGCTTCGTGCGCAGGCTCTCGCGCACCGCGGCGTTGTCGGGCTTCACCCCGGCGCTGCGCGAATAGGCGAAGGTGCACGGAATGCCCATCTCCTCTTCCAGGAAGCGGCGCACGCCCCTGGCATAGGTGTCGGTGGCCACGATCGCGAACGACGCCGTGCCGAAGAAATCCTGCGTCACGCTGCGCCACAAATCCCAGATCGGCTTGATCGTGGTGTGCTTCTCGCGGGCGATGAACGGCTCGGGGTCGATGCCCACCAGCTCGCCCAGCTTGCGCAGGAAGTTGGTGGTCGCGAACACGCCGATCGGCGCCTGCAGGTACGGCCGGTCGAGCTCCTCGCACAACCCGCGGCCGAATTCGCGATACATGCAGATGTTCACGTCGGCATCCGGCAGCCGCGCGATGTCCTCGACATGTGCGCCGAGCGGAAACACCAGGTTGATTTCGCAGCCCAGCCCCTCCACCAGCCGGCGGATCTCGGCCAGGTCGGAGGGCATGTTGAAGGTGCCGTAGATCGGCCCGATGATGTTGACGCGCGGCTTCACGCCCTCGGCCCGCGCCGGGCGCGGCTTGGGCTTCGCCTTGCGGGCGCCGAACTCGGTCCACAGCCAGTAGATCGCGCGGTCGGCGGCCTGCCACTGGTCCTCGTCGATGGTGCGCGGAATGAAGCGCAGCAGGTTGGACCCCTCGGGCGTCACGCCGCCGCCGATCATCTCGGCGATGCTGCCGGTCACCACCACCGCCGGCAGGTCCGGGTCCTGCGTGCCCGCGGCGCGCCGCAGCGCGTCCTCGGTGCCGGACATCGACAGGTTGTCCTCCGACAGGCCGGTCACCACGATCGGCAGCTCGTGCGGCGGCAGCGCGTCGGTGTAGTGCAGCACCGAGGTCACCGGCAGGTTCTCGCACCCCACCGGCCCGTCGATCACCACCCGCAGCCCGCGCACCGCGGTGAAGGCATAGACCGCACCCCAGTAGCCGCCTGCCCGGTCATGATCGAGCACGAGCATCGCGCTAGCTCCCCATCGCCTGGGAGGCGGCGGCCTTGGCCTTCGCCTCGCGCGCGCGGCGCAGCCGGTCGCGCGCCCCTGGCGGCTCCTTCGGCACGGAATTCCAGCCGTACCCGGCGGCCTCGCCCGCGCCGACGCCCTCGAAGAATCCGACCATCCGCGCGAAGCGCTCGCGCCCCCGGGTCTGGCCCGCCACGATGCCGGCCAGCGCCCCCGCCCCGGCCGGCCCGAACAGCGGCCGGGCGGAGACCATGTTGGTGAAGTACAGCGCCGGAATCCCCAGCTCCTTCGCCTTCTGCACCAGCGGCGTGGTGCCCACGGCGAGGTCCGGCCGCACGTCCAGCATCGCCGCCATGTCCTGCTCCAGCGAGGCGCGGAACTGCACGTGCGTGCCCTGCGCTTCCAGCCATTCGCGATCCGGGTCGCTCCACGGCGTGCGCGGGCAGGCGGTGCCGACATAAGGGATCTCGGCCCCCGCCTCGATCAGCAGCCGCGCGACCAGAAGCTCGGAGCCCTCATAACCGGAGACGGTCATGCGCGCCGAGACCGGGCTGGCTTCGAGTGCGGCGCGGATGGCGGCCAGCGCGCGCGCCTTGGCCGCATCCACCAGGTCGGCGGCGACGTTGGCCGCCTTGCCGATCGCTTCCAGCCAGGCGGCCGTGCCATGCAGGCCGACCGGGCCGGATCCGACCACCGGCCGCCCGGCGGCCTGGAACTCGCGGATCGAGGCCGCATAGAACGGATGCACTGCGGCGACGGCCACGCAATCCAGCGCCGCATACAGATCGCGCCATTCGCGCGACGGCACGCCGGGCGCCAGCGCCAGGCCCATCGGCGCCAGCAGCGCCCCCACCCCGGGCGGGTCGCCGGGAAACAGCTCGCCCACCAGCGTCACCATCGGCAGGTCGCCGCGCGGCTGGCGGGCGCGCGCCACCGGCCCCTGCTCAGCCTCGGTGCGGGCATAGCGCAGCATGGCGCCGGCCAGCACGTCCTTGGCCTCGGCATGCGTGGGCACACCGAAGCCCGGCACGTCGATGCCGATGATGCGCACGCCGTCGATGCTCTTCGGCAACAGGTCGAGCGGCACGCCGGACGCGGTGGGCACGCACAGGTTGATCACCACCACCGCGTCGTATTTCGCCGGATCGGCGGTCTCCAGCACCGCCGCGCGGATGTCCTCGTAGAGCTGGCCCTTCACCAGCGTCTCCGAGTTGAACGGCACGTAGCCCACCGTCCGCCGCGCGCCATAGAAATGCGAGGTGAAGGTCAGCCCGTAGACGCAACAGGCCGAGCCCGACAGGATCGTCGCCGTACGCCGCATGCGCAGCCCCACGCGCAGCGAGCCGAAGGCCGGGCACATGGACTGCGGCTGGTCATGCGGCCCGCGCGGATAGTCGGCCTGCAGCTGGTCCAGCGCGTCGGACTTGCCGGCCGCGCGGGCGGCGGCCAGCAGCGTCTCGCGCCCACCATGGCAGCCTGATGCGGCGGCGGGGCTGTCCATGCTCAGGCGCCCTCGTAGACCACTTCGAGCGACTTGCGCTCGATCACGGTGGCGGCGCACATGTCGTCGAGCGTCGCGGGCTCGAGCACGACGTCGCGGCCCACCGCATCGCCCTTGAACAGGCCCAGCAGCGCCTCGTGCGCCAGCGGCGTCGGGCGGATCGGGGGCGCGGCGGCGACCTGCTCGGCCAGCGTCTCGAACAGCCCGGCCCACTGCCCGCCAGGCCGGCCGATGATCTCGTAGTTGGCGCTCTTGCGGCGGATGTCCTCGTCGGCCGGGATGGCCGTCAGCACCGGGATGCCGACGGCGGCAGCGAAGGCCTGCGCCTCGCCGGTGCCGTCGTCCTTGTTCACGATCATGCCGGCCACGCCGACATTGCCGCCCAGCTTGCGGAAATAATCCACCGCCGAACAGACGTTGTTGGCGACATAGAGTGATTGCAGGTCGTTCGAGCCGACCACGATCACCTTCTGGCACATGTCCCGCGCGATCGGCAGGCCGAAGCCGCCGCACACCACGTCGCCCAGGAAATCCAGCAGCACGTAGTCGAAACCCCAGTCGTGGAAGCCCAGCTTTTCCAGCAGCTCGAAGCCGTGGATGATGCCGCGCCCGCCGCAGCCGCGGCCCACTTCCGGCCCGCCGAGCTCCATGGCGAACACGCCGTCGCGCTTGAAGCACACGTCGCCGATCTTCACCTGCTCGCCGGCGAGCTTCTTCTTCGACGAGGTCTCGATGATGGTCGGGCAGCTGCGGCCGCCGAACAGCAGCGAGGTGGTGTCGCTCTTCGGGTCGCAGCCGATCAGCAGCACCTTCTTGCCCTGCTGCGCCATCATGTAGGACAGGTTGGCCAGCGCGAAGCTCTTGCCGCTGCCGCCCTTGCCGTAGATGGCGATGATCTGGGTCTCCTTGGTGGCCGGGGCGGACGAGGGCGCATCGGGCTCGATGGCCGCCTCGGCACGCAGCTGGGCCGCCATGCTGGCCGGATTGACGGTGTCATTCATGCGCGGCTTCTCCAGTCGAGGACCATTTTCAGGCACGAGGGATCGGTGAAGGCGGTGCGGTAGGCGTCCGGCGCCTGGGCGGCCGCGCGCCGATGGGTGATCAGCCCGTCCAGCGACAGCCGCCCGCTCTCGACGAGCTGGCGCGCCTGCGCGAGGTCGGAGGGCTGCCACTCGGCGGCCACCCTCAGCCGTGCCTCGCGCATGAAGGCGGGCGGAAAGGCGAAGCTGACGCGCTCGCTGTAGAAGCCGGCGAGCACGATCTCGCCGCCGCGGGCAAGCCGTGCCACGAGCGCATCGACCAACCCGGCATCGCCGCTGGCGTCGTAGATGGCGCGGTAGTCGCGGCGCGCATCGCCGTCGGGGTGCACCACCGCGTATCCCTTCGCGCCGGCCGCGCGCTGCGGGTTGGTCTCCCACACGGTGGGAGGCGGCGCGCCCAGCGCGATGGCGGCACGGGCCAGCAGGCGGCCGAGCACGCCATGCCCCACGATCAGATCGGGCGCGGGCCGGCGCGGCCCGGCCATCGCGTGGCAGGCGGTGGCGGCCAGGGCCAGCAGCACCCCCTGCTCGCCCAGCCCGGCATCGATCCGGTGGGCCCGCGCACCGGGCACGACGAGGCGGGAGGCGGCGCCGCCGAACAGGCCGCGCACCGGGCCGAAGCAGCTCGCGCCGGGCACGAACACCGCGTCGCCGATGCTGCGCTCCGCCTCCGCACCCGCCGCGACCACGCGGCCGACCGATTCGTATCCGGGCACGAGCGGGTAGCCCATGCCGGGGAACGGCGGCATCGCGCCGGACCACAACAGGCGCTCGGTGCCGGTGCTGATGCCGCTCCAGTCGATTTCGACCACCACATCGCGGTCGCCCGGCGGGGCGAGGTCCAGCCGGCTCAGCACCAGGTTCTCGGGAGCCTCAAGCACGACCGCCATGGTGTCCATGCGCGGAATCCTCCCCACGGCGCAGTGTTTGCCGTTCTGCATGTCAGCCTAGCCTGACGCACCAGACTGTCAAGTAAGACTTACGATCCTGTCATCCTTTGGCGACGAGGAGTCCGCCCGCGCCACCATCACGCTGGCCAGCAGCGGCGTGTTGGTGGGCCGAAGGCGCGGGCGCTCGAAGCCGCTCTCGCGGAGCAGCGCGGCATATTCGGCGGCGGTCCGGGCCCGGCCGCTGCCCATGGCAAGCAGGTAGAAGCCGAAATACGCGTCGCCGATCGGGGCGGCGCCCCGTGTTGCCGCCATCGGCTCGGCCAGCAGCACGGTGCCGCCGGGCGGCAGTGCGCGACGCGCCGCGCGGAGCAGCGCCAGCACCACGGCGTCACTATGATCGTGCGCGACCCGCACCAGCGAGATGATGTCGGCGCCGGCAGGCAGCGGGTCGCGGCGAAAGTCGCCGCCATGCGCGGTGGCGCGCCCGCTCAGCCCCTCGGCGGCAAATCGCTCCCGCGCCCGCGCGGCCACCGGCGGCAGGTCGAACAGCAGCAGCCGCAGCCCGGGCGCGCGGGCACCGACCGCCGCCAGAAAGCTGCCGTCGCCGCCGCCGACATCGAGCAGGCAGCGATGCCGGCCGAACCGGTAGGCCGCCAGTACCTCGGTGGCGACCATCGGCTGCGAGGCGGCCATCAGCGTGGTGTAGGAATCGGTCTGCGCCGCGCTCAGTTCGGCGGGATCGCTGGCCGCGGCATAGGGCCAGTAGCCGGCCAGCGCGGTCGGCCCCGCCTGGCCGCGCAGCAGCGCCACCGGCTCGCGCAGATCGGCATAGAGCAGTCGGTGATGCGCCACCATCGCGCGCAGCCCCGGGTCGCCGATCATCGCAACCCCCAGCCGGCCCAGGCCGAAGCAGGGCTGGCCAGACGTATCGGCGCCGCGCCGCTCGACCAGCCCCAGCGAGGCCGCCGCGTCCAGCAGGCGGAAGGCGGCGCCCTCCGGCAGGGCCAGCCGCTTCGCCAGGGTCGGTGCCGGCAACGCCCCCTCGGCCAGCAGGTCGAACAGGCCCAGCTCCACGCACGCGGTCAGCACCTGGCTGTAGACGAAGCCCGCCATCACGTCGAACAGCTCACGCGCCCGCCGGCGTGCCACCGGGCGGGTCAGCGGGAAGGCGCCGGCCCAGGCGCGAAAGCGCGGACTGGCGAGCAGCCGGTCGGCCAGGCCCCGCCAGCCCGGCCAGGGCGTGGCCAGCGCGCCGGTCGCCAGCATCGCCGTCAGGCCGCCCGGCGGGCCATGTCCTTGGGCAGCAGCCGCCGCGCCTCCTGCATGGTCAGCGCGCGCAGCCCGGCCGCGCCCGGGCAGTCCGGCACCGCATCGGCAGCGTCGGCCGCCAGCCTGTCGAGCCAATCCAACGCGCCATCCACGCCCAGCTGCAGCGCCGCATTGGGCCTGCCGAGCCTGCCGTCCTGGCCCACCGGCTTGCCGACATCCCCGGCTTCGGCCAGGACATCGCCAATGTCGTCCGCCACCTGGTAGGCCGCGCCCAGGCGCTCGCCGAAATGCCGCCACGGCTCCGCCGGCGCGCCCGCCGCCGCCGCCCCCGCCCGCGTGGCGGCGGCGAACAGGCTGCCGGTCTTGGCCTTCTGGTACACGCCCAGCTCCGGCGCCGGCTCGCATTCCCAGGCCTGACCTGCGGCGATTCCGAACGGCGCCCCGGTCGCCTCGGCGACGATTCGCACCAGCCCTGGCAGCCGCTGCGGCACCCCGGCGGCGCCTTCGGCCAGCACCTGGAACGCCATCACGATCAGCGCATCCCCGGCCAGCACCGCGAGCGGCACGCCATAGGCGCGATGCACCGAGGGCCGGCCGCGGCGCAGCGCCGCGTCGTCGAAACACGGCAGGTCGTCATGCACCAGCGAGGCGCAATGCAGCAGCTCGATCGCCGCCGCGGCGCCATCGGCGGCGGCCGGATCGTCCTCGCCACAGGCTGCCGCCACCGCCAGGCACAGCCGGGACCGCAGCCTCGCGCCACGCGGGAACACCGCGTGCTGCATCGCCGCCGCCAGCAGCGGGGGGGCGCCCGGCACGCCGGCGGCCGCGAGCTGCGCCCCCAGCACACGTTCGATCCGCGCGATGGCATCCATGACTGACCCCCCGATTATAAAGTCCCGCCTGTAAGGCATCGTTGTCAGATATGACTGTCATGCTGTATTGACACACACGTCAACCTAAATCGACGGAGGCGCCGATCGCCATGCACCGTGTCGCACCCATGGTGACCGTCATCGGGGCGGGCGTGGCCGGGCTGGTCGCGGCGATCGAACTCGCCCGCCAGGGGCTCGACGTCACCGTGCTGGAACGCGGCGCCGCCCCGGGCGGCAAGATGCGCGAGGTGCCGATCGGCGCCGCCCGGCTCGATGCCGGCCCCACCGTCTTCACGATGCGCCACGTCTTCGACGAGATATTCGCCGCCGCCGGCACCACGCTGGACGCCCATCTCACCCTGCGCCGCGCCGACCTGCTGGCGCGCCACGCCTGGGATGGCGGCGGCAGTCTCGACCTCTTCGCCGACCCCACGCGCTCCGCCGCAGCCATCGGCGATTTCGCCGGCGCGGCGGCCGCACGCGGATTCCTCGCCTTCTGCGCCCGAGCACGGCAGGTGCATGCGACGCTGGAGGCGCCGTTCATGCGCGCCGCGCGGCCCACGCCGCTGACCCTGCTGCGGGCGGCGGGGCTTCGTGCGCTGTGGCGGATCGCGCCGTTCACCAGCCTGTGGCAGGCGCTGGGCCAGTATTTTCCCGATCCGCGGCTGCGCCAGCTCTTCGGCCGCTACGCCACCTACAGCGGCGCCTCGCCGTTCCAGGCGCCCGCCACCCTGATGCTGATCGCCGATGTCGAGCAGCAGGGCGTGTGGCTGGTCGATGGCGGCATGCACCGGCTGGCGCGCGCGCTCGCCGCCCTGGCGCTGCGCGTCGGCGCCCGCATCGGCTATGGCGCCGAGGCGGTCGCCATCCGCACCCGCGGCGGCCGCGTCGCCGGGGTGACGTTGGCCGGCGGCGAGGAACTCCCGGCCGACGCGGTGGTGGTGAACGCCGATGCCGCCACCCTCGCCGCCGGGCTGTTCGGCCGCGATGTCAGCGGCGCGCTGCCGTGGCGGCGCCGGCCCACCCCGTCGCTGTCCGCCGTCACCTGGTCGATCGTCGGCCGCGCCACGGGCTTTCCGCTGGCCCGCCACAGCGTGTTCTTCGGGGCCGACTACCGTGCCGAGTTCGACGACATCTTCGTCCGCCGCCGCCTGCCCGAGGCCCCCACCGCCTATGTCTGCGCGCTCGACCGCGACGATCGCGGCACCGCCGAACCCGGTTCCGCCGGCGCGCCGGAGCGGCTGCTATGCCTCGTCAACGCTCCTGCAACCGGCGACGTGCACCGCTTCACCTCCACGGAGATCGCCGCATGCGAGACGCGGACATTCGGCCTGCTGGCGCGCTGTGGCCTGACGGTGGAACGGGATCCGGCACGCGTGGTGACAACCACGCCGGCGGGATTTCATCGGCTGTTTCCCGGCACTGCGGGAGCGCTGTACGGCCCCGCGATGCACGGCGCGATGGCGGCGTTCCGCCGGCCGGGGTCAGCGACGGCGATCCCCGGCCTCTATCTGGCGGGGGGCAGCGTGCATCCGGGGCCGGGGGTGCCGATGGCGGCGATCTCCGGCCGGCTGGCGGCGGCGCGGGTGCTGGCCGACCAGCCGCGCCGCTTCCCCACCCCTTCGCCTTCGACCTGACCGTCGGGCGCGACGGCTATGCCTGGTGGTATCTCGACGCGCTCAGCGATGACGGTCGGCATGCGATCACCCTGATCGCCTTCCTCGGCAGCGTGTTCTCCCCCTACTACGCCTGGGCGCGCCGGCGCGGCCGCGGCGATCCGCTGGACCATGTCGGCCTCAACGTGGCGCTCTACGGCCCTCGCGGCAAACGCTGGGCCTTCACCGAACGCGGCCGGGACGCGCTCTCGCGCAGCGCAAGCCGCCTCGCGATCGGGCCGAGCGAACTGGTGCGCGACGGCGACGGCCTGACGGTGCGCATCCACGAGGTGACGGTGCCGTTCCCATCGCGCATCCACGGCACGGTGCGCGTCCTGCCCGCCGCGGAAGAAACACGGGTCTGGGCGCTTGACGGGCCGCAGCGGCACCGCTGGATGCCGATCGCGCCACGGGCGCGGGTGGAGGTAGTGCTCGAGCGGCCGGCCCTGCACTGGTCGGGCACGGCCTATTGCGATGCCAATGCCGGCGACCGTCCGCTGGAAGACGACTTCATCCGCTGGGACTGGAGCCGCGCGCATCGCGCCGGCGCAACCGATCTCCTCTACGACGCGCGCCTGCGGACCGGGGTCCGGACCTGCCTCGCCTTGCGCCATGGCAACGCCGGCATCGAGGAACGCGACCCCCCGCCGGTCGCCCCGCTGCCCCGCACGCTGTGGCGGCTTGAGCGGACCACGCGCGCCGGGCCACGGGATGACGCCCGCGTGCTGCGCACCCTGGAGGACACCCCGTTCTACGCCCGATCGCTGCTGCGGCTGGGGGGCGCGGAGACCCCCGCGATGCATGAGAGCCTGGCGCTGGATCGCTTCCGCGCACCGCTCGTGCAGCTCATGCTGCCGTTCCGCATGCCGAGGGCCGCGCATTGGCGGCCATAGTCAGCTATCGGCCAGGGCCAGGCCGGGCCGCCCCTCCGCCTCCTTGGCCCTGGCGCGTGCCGCTTCCCGATCGCGAGTAGCGTGCCGAAGGTTCTGCAAATCGCCTGATGCTGGCGGTCATGGCAGGCTGGTGATGTTCAACGTCACCAACTCCGCAGGGAGACCCCACCATGACCAGGACCGAACTTAAGCCTGCCATCGCCGCGGTCAAAGACCTGTTGGGCGGCCAACCCGATCAACTGCGCGACGTGGTTCGCGCGGTGATGCAGGAGATACTGGAAGCCGAGATGACCGACGCGATCGGCGCCGGCAAGGGCGAGCGCACCCCCACCAGGCTCGCCTACCGCTCCGGCCATTACACGCGAACCCTCGTCACCCGGGTCGGCAAGCTCGAACTGCGGGTGCCGCAGGACCGCGACGGCCGCTTCTCCACCGAGCTGTTCGAGCGCTACCAGCGCTCCGAGCAGGCGCTGGTGGCCACCCTGGCCGAGATGTATGTCCAGGGCGTCTCCACCCGCAAGGTCAAGGCGATCACCGAGGAGCTGTGCGGACACGCCGTCTCGGCCTCCGCCATCTCCGCCATCAACACGCGCCTCGATGAGAGCCTGGCCGCCTTCGCCAATCGCCCGCTCGCAGAGCCCTTTGCCTACCTCATCCTCGACGCCCGCTACGAGAAGGTGCGCGAGGGCGGCATCGTCGGCAGCCAGGCCGTCATGGTCGCGGTCGGGATCGACTGGGACGGACGGCGTCAGATCCTCGCCGTCGAGATGGCCAACCGCGAGAGCCGCTCGTCCTGGAAGGACTTCCTGCTGGCATTGCGCAAGCGCGGCCTGAACGGCGTCGAACTCATCGTCGCCGATGATCACGCAGGCCTGCGCGCCGCCATCCGCGAAGTCCTACCCGAGCCCGCCTTCCAACGCTGCTACGTGCACTTCCTGCGCAACGCGCTGGACCACCTGCCGCGCAAGGCCGACGACGACTGCCTGCAGGAACTGCGCTGGCTCTACGACCGCCGCACGGTCGACGAGGCCCGCCGCGACCTCGCCGCCTGGATCGCCAAATGGGGCAGCCGATATCCCCGCCTCGTCGCCTGGGCCGAGGAAAACATCGAGGAAACCCTCACCTTCTATCGCCTCCCCCGACAACACCATAAGCACCTCAAGAGCACCAACATGCTCGAGCGGCTCAACGAAGAGTTCAGACGACGCACCTACGTCGTCCGCATCTTTCCCAACGCGGCATCATGCTGTCGTCTCATACGAGCCCTCGCCGTCGAGACCCACGAAAACTGGCTCGAGGCGCATCGATACATCAACATGGACGATCTCAGAGAGCACAAGAAAACCCAGCTCCGTCACGCCGCCTGACATCACACATTTGCAGAACTTGACGCACACAATCTTGAATCCGGGGTTCTAAGGGCTCAGCCCTTAGCGGGGTCCAGGGGCAGCGCCCCTGGCCTTCCTTTCCTTGCACCCGCCCCTCACGCCGCGAGGCGGCGCAGGCGGTAGAGGGTTTCGCCGACGAGGCCGCGGCGGAAGGTGAGGACGCAGAGGGCGAAGACGATGCCTTCGATGATGGTGACCCAGGAGCCGTATTCGGCGAGGTAGTTTTCCATCGCGACGATGAGGAAGGCGCCGACGACCGGGCCGAGCTTGGTGCCGAGGCCGCCGACCAGGGTCATCAGCACGACCTGGCCGGACATGACCCATTCGACGTCGGTGAGCGAGGCGAGCTGGAAGACCAGGCATTTGGTGGACCCGGCGAGGCCGGCGAGCGCGGCGGAGAGGACGAAGGCGACGAGCTTGTAGCGGTCGGCCATGTAGCCGAGGGAGACGGCGCGGGCTTCGTTCTCGCGGATGGCCTTGAGGACCTGGCCGAAGGGCGAGTGGATGGCGCGGTGGATGATGAAGTAGCCGGCCAGGAAGATGGCCAGCACGGCGTAATAGAGGGTGAGGTCGCGCGAGAGGTCGAACAGGCCGAACAGGGTGCCGCGGGGGACGGCCTGGATGCCGTCCTCGCCGCGGGTCCAGGGGGCCTGGACGGCGTAGAAATAGACGATCTGGGCGAGCGCGAAGGTGACCATGGCGAAGTAGATGCCCTGGCGGCGGATGGCGACCCAGCCGAAGAACAGGCCGAGCAGCGCGGCGACGGCGGTGCCGGCGAGCAGGCCGAGCTCGGGGGGCAGGCCCCAGGCCTTCATGGTGTAGGCCGCGACATAGGCGGCGCCGCCGAAATAGGCGGCGTGGCCGAAGCTCATCAGCCCGGCATAGCCGATCAGCAGGCCGAAGGCGGCGGCGAAGAGGGCGTAGCTGAGGGCCTTCATCAGGAAGATCGGGTAGAACTGGATCGGCGAGGC